>NBLM01000095.1 GCA_002084585.1 Planctomycetales bacterium 4572_13
TTCGCCGCCGAACTAACCGAAAAATTTCTCGAAGACCACGACCCCCACCCAGACCTGTTCGACAAATTCCAAAAGTTCCTCGAAACCCTGCAACAAACAGATTCTGAATCTATGATTTTAGCGTGGTTGATTCTTTATCAACTTCGACTATTAGAAGAAACCGGCCAAGCCCCCATGCTCGACGCCTGCGTAAATTGTGGCGATAACAGCGTGGGCATAGCCAACCCTACCTACTTCTCCAGCAGCCACAACGGCCTGCTCTGCTCAAACTGCGAAATGGCCTTTTCGGAAAAACGACTGATCGATAATTCAGTGTTAAGTATCCTTCAAAACCCCGCCAAACTCCCCAAAACAGAACTAAAAGATTTAAGCAAAATCGAAACCCTGCTAATCTACCACTTCACCGAACTCCTCCACAAACCCCCAAAAATGGCAAAATACTTCAAAAGGTAGCACAGGCATCCTGCCTGCGTCCTAACAACCTACACTCGGACAAGATGCCCGAGCTGCCTTATTCCTCAAATAGTGTGGATTCGCTTGCTTTCTGTTTTAAGCCCAAATGGTTTCTGGCGGCGGGGGTTATTTCCCGGCCTCGTTTGGTGCGACGGACGAAGCCGATTTGCAGCAGATACGGTTCGACGACATCTTCCAGCGTATCCCGTTCCTCGCCCAGCGTTGCCGCCAATGCCTCGATACCTGCCGGGCCGCCGTCATAGACTCGTACCAATGCCCGCAGGAAATTGCGATCCAGTTCATCCAGACCGAGTGCGTCGATCTGCTCCATCTTCAGGGCGTTTTCGACGATTTCAGTGGTCAGGATGCCGGAACCCTTGACCTGTGCATAGTCGCGGACGCGCTTTAAGAGCCGGTTGGCGACTCGCGGCGTACCGCGACTGCGACCGGCAACCATCTCCAGCGTGCCGTTGTCACTTTTCAGCTCCAGCAAACCCGCCGAACGTTTGAGAATATCGGTGAGTTCATCGACATCATAAAACTCCAGATGGTGCAGCATCCCAAACCGCCCGCGCAACGGTGCACTCAAGAGCCCCGCCCGCGTGGTCGCCCCGATCAGCGTGAACCGCTTGAGCGGAAAGTTGATCGTCTTGGCGTGCATCCCGCTGTCCACGGTGAAATCGACCTTGAAATCCTCCATCGCCGGATAGATAAACTCCTCGACAGGCGCACTGAGCCGGTGGATCTCGTCAATGAACAAAATGTCGCCGGTATTGATATTGGACAACAGGCCCATCAGATCACCCTGCTTGGTAACAGCCGGACCGGATGTAACACGGATATTGGCGGCCATCTCGTTAGCGATGACATGGGCCAGCGTGGTCTTACCCAATCCCGGCGGGCCGTAAAAGAGCAAATGCTCCAGCGGCTCACTTCGCTGACGCGCCGCCTGGATCGCAATGGACAGTTTTTCTTTAACATTCTTTTGGCCCACACATTCGGTTAACGACTGCGGCCGCAGCGCGCTATTAAACTGCTCTTCCTGCTGCCCATTCGATTGTCCACTCAATACTCTATCAATAGCCATCGTTTACGCCTCAATCCCTTGTTTGATTCGATACGCCAGAGGCACAAGGTCTTCGGCGGTCTTAATATCCGGGTGTTTTTGACAGGTTAGCTCAACCAGTTCCATTGCCTCATTCCGCTTTTCACCCCAAGCGATCAGAATTTCCAGCGCTTCGGTCTGGAACGAACCAAACGGCACATGTCCTGCGGCCATTTGCCTTTCCGTCAATGCAAAATCGCCGAGTTTGCCCTGCAATTCAGCCACGATCAACTGAGCCATGCGTTTGCCGACCGCTGGCAGCGTGGTCAGCATTTTTTCATCGCCGGACTCAATCGCATCGGCGATCCGTGCAATCGGCATGGTTAGGGATTTAAGACCCTTCTTGATCCCCATCCCCTTGACGGAGGTATAATGACGGAAAAACTCCTTTTCGCCGTGATTCAAAAAGCCGATCATCCGCGGGATCAGGTTGCCGCGGCCGGGAGTCCCCTCATAATACTCGATCGTACACAAGGTGATATCGACGCCAACGCTGCCGGACAACTCGCTAACAGCGTAACCGGGCAACATCACCTCGTAACACAGTGGCCCGACCTGAACCAGCCCTTTGTCCTGATCGAGCGAAACAAGTTTACCTTCAATTTGTGCTATCATAACCCACCTTTTAGACAGGATTAACACGATTATTTTAACCATGAAGGATTTGAAGTCCATGAAGAAAATAAAAAAAACATCCTGACCTTCATGCTCTTCATGGTTTTATAGATTCTTATTCTCACTTGCACAGCACAGAGCAATCGCTATCGCATCGGCCACATCGGCTGGTTCGGGTGGTTCGGGCAAACCCAATACCGACTGGATCGATAACTGCATCTGGCTCTTGGTTGCCCGACCGTTTCCGGTGAGCGACTTCTTGATCCGTGTCGCCGCAAAGTCTCTAACGCTGGCCCCACTGGCAGCGGCTTTCTGAAAAATCACACCGCGAGCATGCCCCATCAAAATCGCCGTTCGCGGATGGTTATAATGAGAATACAACTGCTCGACTGCCACCGTATCTGGCTGATGCGTTTTTAGCACCTGCTCAATATCGTCGGCAATCTGATTGAGCCGCGCGGCCAGTTCCGCCTTACCATCAGTGCGAAATACACCGGCCTCAATCAGCTTGGTATCCAGCAACTTATGCTCAACCACCGCATAGCCGCACACCTGCAATCCCGGATCAATGCCAAGTATAATCATAACAATCTCAAATTTGAGATTTGAAATTTCAAATTAAAAACCTCTGCTCTTTTTGGCCAGCACTTCAACTTTTTCAAGAAACGCCTCCTGCGATTTCTTTTGTTCATCCATCTCCCTGCTTTCCTGAGTTAAATACCGCTGCCCTTTGATATCGCTATCCTGCAATGATTGTGTCCAGCCGCGAATCTGCCTTGCAATGGATTCAGCGATTTTTCGATACCAATCAATCTGCGAAGCCAAATCCTCAAACTCCGCCATCATCTGCATCATCGCTAACATTGACCGTACTTCGCCAGCAGAGCCGCGCGCATAATACAAAAATGTAATCAATTCCTTCGTCGTTCCTCGTTCAAATCCCTCAGCGATATTGTTAGAAATCGATAGTGTTGCTCGCTGGAGTTGATTTGCCAAGTCGCCTTTGCCTCGAAAAACCGGCCGAGCGGAAAACTTAAACATCCCCGCTGCCATTTTCGCGGCATCTTTCCAGACAGGCAACTCTTCAAACCGTTTATACTTCACAAGTTGGCTCCAATTTCAAACATCGTATCTCAAATCTCAAATTTGAAATCTCAGATCACTCTCATCCATCTGCCTTTTTGATCCGGTACTCATGGCCGGACATATCTTCGAGTACAAAACCCTTCGCCATAATCGTATCACGAATCGCATCCGCTGCGGCCCAATCTTTATCCATCTTGGCCTGCTTGCGTCGTTCGGCCAGTTCGGTAATCTCGGCCGGTATCGAATCATCGGTTTCTTCAAGAACACCCAGCACTGAGTCTATTTTCTCAATCGCGGCGACAATCGCCTGCGCCTCGCCCGCAGTAGGCGCTTCGAGCTTGTTGACCTCTTTAACCAAATCAAATACCGCCGCTAATGCTTTGGAAATATTCAGGTCATCACTCAACGCCTCATCGAAACCATTTATTCCCTTGTCGATAAAGGCCGTTGCCTCGTCCCGAATTGTTTCAGACGAGTTGGCTTTGACTTTCTCTTTAATCGTAAACACGCACTGGCTGATCTTATCAATCGCCTGTTCGGCGGCTTTGAGCCCGTCGAAGGTGAAGTTATAGTTTTGACGATAATGCGACGCGATCAGTGCATAGCGAATCGCATTTTTCTTAAAGCCCTTTTCGATGAGTTCCTGGATCGTGTAGAGGTTGCCCTTGGACTTGGACATCTTTTCGCCGTCAAACATCAGAAACCGTCCGTGCATCCAGTAGTTAACCCATTTCTTGCCGGTGGCTCCTTCGGTCTGGGCGATCTCACATTCGTGGTGCGGGAAGATGTTGTCCTCGCCGCCGGTATGGAAATCAAATTGTTCCCCCAGATACTTCACACTCATCGCCGAACACTCGATATGCCAACCGGGAAAGCCGCGACCCCACGGGCTGTCCCATTGCTGAAGATGCTTGGGGTCATGTTTCCAAAGGGCAAAGTCCTGCGGGGTTTTCTTCTCTGAATTGACCTCAATCCTTGCTCCGACGTTCAGATCGTCCAGCGTGTTGCCGGACAGTTTGCCGTAATCGGCAAAGCTCGTAACATCGTAATACACATTATGCCCCACCACATAAGCGTGGCCCTTGTCAATCAGAGTTTTGACCATCTCGATCATCTCGTCGATATGTTCGGTTGCTCTGGGGTACTTGTCCGCCGGTTTCATATTCAGCATCTCGCCGGCGGTGTTAAACGAATCGATATAAAACTGCGCGATTTCCAGCGGGTCTTTCTTCTCCCGGCGAGCCGCTTCTTCAAGTTTGTCAGCCCCTTCATCGGCGTCTTCCAGCAAATGCCCCACATCCGTAATGTTCATCACATGGGTTACCTGATAGCCCTTAAATTCAAAAAAGCGTTTTAGCAAATCAGCCATCAGAAAGGAGCGAAAATTGCCGATATGCGGATGCGAATAAACCGTCGGCCCGCAACTGTATATCTTCACCTTGCCCGGCTCAATCGGCTCAAAGGTCTCGGTCTGTTTTGAAAATGTGTTGTAAAATTGAATATCACTCATCGTTACTGAAGCCTCTTTTTTGTCCATAGATTACACCGATTGGCACAGATTTCTTCTTTTTAATCCGTGAAATCATCGCAAATCTGTGTCAAAATATCATAATCTTCGTTTTAGTCGTCTTCTTAACAGAACCGTCGTGGTGCAGGCGATGGCCCGGCCCTCGCCAACCGCGTCGAGGCCCTCGTTGGTCTTGGCTTTGATATTGACATTAGCGAAATCCGTTTCCAGCAGGCCAGAAATTCGGCGTTTCATCTGCCCCTTATACGATGCCAGTTTCGGTAATTGAGCATGAATAATCACATCCAGATTGACCACTTCACAATGCGCTTTCTGGTACTGTTCACGAACCAGCAGAACAAGGTCCGTGCTGTCAATATCTTTCCATTGCGGGTCCGTATCGGGAAACAGCATTCCAATGTCGCCCAGTCCAGCCGCACCAAGAACCGCATCGATCACCGCATGCAGCACCACATCACCGTCGCTGTGGCCCAAAAGTCCCAGTTCAAAGGGAACCTGTACCCCCCCCAGCAACAGGGGGCGGCCCGACACCAACTTGTGAATATCGGTGCCAATGCCCGTTCGATACTCGTACTGCGGCGTGTCCACGATCTACAGTACTCCTTTCGTACTGGGGATGTCATCACCGACAATTTCCACCGCGGCCCCAATCGCCTGGCCCGTTGCCTTAAAGATCGCCTCGGCAATATGGTGGCTATTGGCTCCGTATGGTACTTCAGCGTGCAGGTTGAACTTGCCGACGGTCGAAAAACTCCGCAGGAATTCTTCCACACATTCGGTGTCAAACTCACCAATCTTTTCACTGGGAAAGTCCACTTTGTAAACCAAAAACGGTCGCCCCGACAGATCGACCGTTACAACGGCCTTGGCGTCTTCCATCGGCACAGTACTATTACCGTAGCGGGCGATACCTTTTTTGTCCGCCAGCGCTTCGCACAATGCCTCACCAATGCAAATGCCAACATCCTCAATCGTATGGTGGTCGTCAATGTGCAAATCCCCTTTGGCCTTAATAGTCATATCGATCTTGCTGTG
>NBLM01000096.1 GCA_002084585.1 Planctomycetales bacterium 4572_13
GCGCTAAGAAGTTCATTGTCGGTATGATTGATAAAGGTGTCCAAGAGGGTGCAACGCTTGCACTTGATGGCCGCGGGCTTGTTATAGAAGGCTGCGAGAAAGGACACTTTGTAGGCCCGACTGTCTTTACTGATGTCAAACCAGGCATGGAAATCCACAAGACAGAGATATTCGGACCGGTGGTTATTATTATGAAAGCTGATACGCTTGATGAGGCTATTGGTATTATCAACGACCATCAATATGGCAATGGTGCTTCTATCTATACTCAGAATGGTTACTGGGCTCGCAAGTTCAAGCTTGAAGCTGAGGCTGGAATGATTGGTATCAATATCGGAATCCCCGCACCTGTTGCTTATTTGCCGTTTGGCGGATTTAAAGATTCCCAGTGGGCTGACATCAAGACACAGGGCAAGGCGATAATCAGCTTCTATACAGAAGATAAGGTTATTACCGAACGCTATTGGGCAGAAGAGGATTAAAAGAAATCAGAAGTTAGCTGGAGAATGAATGTTATGGCAACAGAAACAGAAGAACTAAAGCAGATTTGCCGGTATATCCGCAAGTCGATCATTAACACAATCGCTGATGCCGGTTGTGGGCATACCGGCGGGTCGTTATCAGAAGTGGAGATCTTAACAGCTCTGTACTTTAAGATAATGAAGATTGACCCGAGCAATGATAAAATGGACGACAGGGACAGGTTTGTTCTTAGCAAGGGACATTCTAGTCCGGGCTATTACTGTACGCTTGCAAATCGCGGGTATTTCAAAGAAGATGTACTCAAATCGTTTGACGAGCTTGGTTCGATTTTGCAGGGACATCCTTGTATGATTAAAACGCCCGGCGTGGATATGAGTACCGGTTCATTGGGACAGGGGCTTTCGGCTGGTATCGGAATGTGTCTTGGCAGAGACCAGAAAGGACTTGATTTTAATGTCTTTGTTCTGTCTTGACCCGCTGGATGAGAAGTTTAAGGCGTTCGGCTGGGAAGTTATCGAGTGCGATGGCAATGACATTGCTCAAGTCGTTGAAGCTTTTGAAAAGGCAAAAGAGCTAAGAGAAACAGGGCCAGTCGCGGTAATCGCTCATACCATCAAGGGCAAGGGCGTATCGTTTATAGAAGGAAAGTACCAATGGCACGGCAAAGCTCCTAATGAAGAGGAAAGAAAATTAGCTTTAGCGGAAATAGATAACTGCTAGATCTCCCGCTGGAACTTTGTATCTCTGTGAGATGTTTTTAGAAAAGGAAATTTTTATGAAAATTGGCGAAATGATAGCACCGAGAGCGGCTTTTGGCGATGCTCTTGTTGAACTTGGCAAAACTAATTCGGAAGTTGTAGTATTTGACAGTGATGTCGGCGAAAGTACGCAGACCTCGCGGTTTGGCAAAGCTTATCCAGACAGATTTTATCAGATGGGTATCGCAGAAGCTAATATGGTTTGCGCCGCTGCCGGTATGAGCACTCTTGGATATACGCCTTGGGTATCGACCTTTGCGGTATTTTTGGCTAAGAGAGCGGTTGACCAGATTCGGGTTTCGATTGCTTATCCCAAGCTCAATGTTAAGCTAAATGGTGCTTATGGCGGAATACCGACAGGCAAAGCCGGCGCTACTCATCAGGCGATACAGGATATCGCAGTTATGCGTGCGATGCCGAATATGACGGTGTGGGTCGCCTCCGATGCGGTTGAAACTCGTCAGATGGTTATAGAATCAGCAAAACATCAGGGGCCGCTTTATATGCGGACGGTTCGTTGCCCTGTGCCGGTTATTTTTGGCAATGACTATAAGTTTGAAAGCGGCAGAAGCTATTGCGTTACAGAGGGTAATGACATTGCCATCATCGCAACCGGTATGATGACGCCCAAAGCTCTTGAGGCGGCCAAAGAACTGGACAAAGAAGGAATCAAGGCCAGAGTAATTCACATGCCGACAGTCAAACCAATTGATGAAGAGGCGATCGTTAAAGCCAGTAAGGATATTGGCAAAATTATCACCGTTGAGAACCACAGTATGATAGGCGGTCTTGGCGGAGCGGTATCGGAAGTGTTGACGGACAAAGCTCCGTGTTATCTGAGCCGGCTGGGTTTCCCTGATATTTTCGGCGAATCTGGCGATAATGAAAAGATATTCAGCAAGTTTGGCGTAAATACTGAAAATGTCGTCGCAAAGGCGAAAGAATTGGTAAAAGGCAAATAAATGTTTTCACAAGCACAATGGAAAGAGCTTGATTATCGTGAGAGCCAGTTTGCAAAGGTCTTTGCTGGCGAGGTGCCTGACTATGTACCGGTCTGGTTCTATTATGAAGAACTCGGCCAGATCAAGCCGGAATTATTGATGGCTGAAAAGGACCGGAAGGTCTGGCTGGATAATCAGCTAAAAGCAGTTAAAACCAATGTCGAAGAAGCCCTTGAAAATCACTGTCTTTATTATCCGATGATCGAGATGGTTTCTCTTTATGGCACTCATTATATTGATGCTCTTTTCGGCAATGATGTTCAGTGGGTAGAAAATCAGTTCTGGTCAAAGGAGCAGACCTGCGAAGTATCTGAATTGCAGATGCCTGATTTGGATGATTCAGAGCTGCTAAAAGAAACGGTCGATTTAGCTAAATGGATGAAAGAACAGACCGACGGTAAGTTCTTTATCAATATGCCAGATGTCGGTTCGCCTATCAATGTAGCGATAAATCTGTTCGGCGAGCGGTTCTTTCTTGAGCTTGCGATGAATCCAGATTCTGCTAAGCGCATACTGATGATGATTGCCGAAGTTACCCGCAGAGTTTACACTGAGTTGATTGCCGCGGTAGGGCAGAAGACGATTCGTTGTCATAACAATTTTTATGTCTATACGCCTTATGATTATGCCGGCTTGAGTCTTTGCGCGACACAGATGATTTCGCCAGCTAATTACACAGAGCTTGTCGCTGATGCTGATGATGCGTGTATTCCAGATTGCTACAAGGGAATGGTTCCGCATATTTGCGGCAGTTCACCACAGCATATTGATGGATTTTCAAAGGGAAAAAAAATAAAAGGTATGCAGCTTAATGACGCCGGAGCCGATGATTTTGAAAAGTTTTGGGCGGGCTTAAGAGCTGACCAGTTTTTCTATCTAAGGCCGACCGAGAATATGACCATTGAAAAGATCCTTTCTATCACCAATGGAAATCGGTTAATGCTGACGCTAACTGAAAAACCCAAAGCGAAAATAGAAATTGGTTGACATAAACAATTATAAACCACTGATTTGTCGGATTTTGTAGGTCATATCAGCAATATGAAGCTTGATATTAAGAGAAATGGCTTTAATATTGATAATATTAAGTCGCATATTGGTAATATGAAGCTTGATATTAAGAGAAATGGTTTTGATATTGATAATATTAAGTCGATTATTGGCAATATGAAGCTTGATATTGAGAGAAATGGCTTTGATATTGGTAATATTAAGTCGATTATTGGCAATATGAAACAGGTTTGGAGGCGAAAATGGCACAATTTCCGGTTCTAAAGGTAGGGTTTTAGTATAAAAAGAGGTATAATGCGGCACTGTCGTATGTAATATAAAGAATGAGGATTGTTATCATTGGAGGTTTTGATATTATGAAGAAATTATTGTTGTTGATGGCAGTACTGCTCGTTGCAGCAACCTCTCAAGCTGTAATCGTCAATGTGGATGTTCAACCCAGCGGAACCACCTATGTTGGTTTGGCAGCGGCGCCGGACGCAGCCGTCAACACACTCTGGAATGCGATGGATGGTACTGCTGCTGCGAATGATCTGACCGCATCTGACGGCAGGGCGACCACGATTGATGTGACCCTGTCCAATCATAGTGGTGGCGGTGATTTTGGCTTTGGCACCAATGTGCTTACGAAAGACGGTGTTTATGTTGACATGGCAACGGCAAATTTCGCGATAAGCGGTCTTGACGCCAACAGAAACTATGACATCTATCTGTACACGATATTTCACAACGATATTAATTGGGGTGATACAACCTATACGATCGGTGCTATATCAGAAATAGCAACTTCGACTTCGTTGGCTCCCACAGCAACTGATGGGACCGGATGGACCCAGGGCGATCAGTATGTAAAGATCACCGCTATATCAAATGGTTCCGGCGAGATTGCAGGTACATATATTTATGCCAGCAATAGGTATGGGTGTATATCCGGCATTCAGATCGCTTCCTTGCCGCCCGCTGCTATTGTTATTGCCGAAAGCGGTGATTCGACCGATTCAACCGAAAGCAGCAGCGCTGCATCTCCGGATGACAGCTTTGATGTCGAACTGGGCTTTGTTCCCGATGCCAATGTGGTTATAACGGTTACAGGAACCTCTACATCAGGCAGTGATCCTTATGTTTCGCCCGTTGAACTGACATTTACCCCGTCGAACTGGGACACCCCTCAGACGGTTGAAGTACAGGCAATGACGGATGGTCTGTACGAAGGGTTTCACATCAATACCATTACGCTTGACCCTAACAGTACCGATGCGAACTTTGCCTCGGCGCCTGATAAATTGGTAACGGTCAATGTAACCGATGTCGATGCAGTGGTGGAGTGGAGATTCATCATCGTTGGTGACAGCCGAGGCGGCGACAATGGTGTCAATACGGCTATCCTTAGCGAAATAGCCGCAGAGATTGTAGCTCAGGATGCCGAATTTGTTCTGTTCCCCGGAGACCTTGTCAATGGCAGCGGCGATCAGGCAACGCTGCAAAGTCAGCTTACAACTTGGCGTGATACGATGCAGCCGGTTTATGATGCCGGTATCGGAGTCTATCCGGTTCGCGGAAATCACGATGCGGGAAATCTGGCGGCCTGGCAGAATGTCTTTAGCGTGGATTACGCACTGCCGACAAACGGCCCGGCCGGCGAGGTTGGTTTAACCTATTCGGTTTCGCATAAGAATGTGTTTGTCCTGGCTCTCGACCAGTATAGAACGCCCCATCGTGTCAATCAGTCATGGGTGGATGCTCAATTAGCGGCTAACACCAATCCGCACATTTTCGCTATGGGTCATGAGCCGGCTTTTAAGGTTAGCCATGCCGGCTGCCTTGATGACTATCCTGTCGAGCGGGATGCATTCTGGGAAAGTCTGAAGAATGCGGGCTGCAAGGTTTATGCCTGCGGACACGACCATTTTTACGACCACGCTGTTATTGATGACGGCGACGGCAATCCTGATAATAACATCAGTCAATGTGTCGTCGGCACGGCAGGGGCACCGATTTATAGCTTTTCGCCGCCTTATAACGGCAATAATACCAGTTATACGGTGGAGCAATATCATTATGCGGAAAAATATGGATACCTGCTTGTCGAGGTCAGTGATTCTGTCGCAAAACGGACCTGGTTTGAAAAAAACAGCGAAACCGGCCTATACGAACAGCCTATTGCTTCGGCAGATTTCGATGGCAGTTTGGTTGTTGACTTAAACGACCTGTCCTTATTCGTTGACAAATGGCTTTATACCGATTGTATTATCGGCAATGACTTTTGTGATGACACCGATATGGACCAGTCAACAAAAGTTGATATTGAAGACTATGCCCTGTTTGCTGAACAATGGCAGGACAGCGGTGTTGTTGTTGCTGTTTCAACCGGCAATGATGATGCCGAGGAGAATGTTTCAACCGGCTCGATCAATTTAACCAGTTCGGACTTGGAATTAACTCATGATGGCAGCACTAACCAGATAATCGGCATTCGATTGAACGATATCCCGGTAGAGCGTGGCGTTGAGATTGCTGATGCTTATATTCAGTTCACCGTTGATGAAACAGCTAATTTAAATCCCTGTTCATTGATGATATATGTCGAAGATACAGATAATGCCCCGGCTTTTACTTCTACCGCTTACAATATATCAAGCAGAACCAAAACCGCTGGTATTAGCTGGGTTCCACAGGATTGGACAACGGTTGGCCTTGCCGGACCTGAGCAGCGAACACCCAATCTCGCCTCTATTATCAATCAGGTTATTGGTCGTGCAGGCTGGGTTAAAGGTAATTCAATCGTCCTGATAATCGACGGCAGCGGTCGGCGTACCGCGGAATCTTTCAATGGAGCTGCTGCTCCGAAGCTCCACTTGCAACCTTAATTTATATATCAATGAAAAGGAAAATAATTATGAAGATAGCTGTAATAAATGAAACATCCGCTGCTGACAGGAACGCTGATATTCTCGCTGCTCTTGATGGCAGGGGACACGAAATTATAAATATCGGTATGACAAAGTCAGGCGATACGCCGGAGATGACTTATATTCATACGGGATTATTGTCGGCGATGCTGCTTAACCTAAAGAAAGCCGATTTTGTCGTCGGTGGCTGCGGTACAGGCCAGGGCTATATCAACTCTGTCTTGCAGTATCCGAACTGTTTTTGCGGCCTAATTCAGAATCCGCTTGATGTATGGCTGTTCGGCCAAATAAATGGCGGCAACTGTATTTCACTGGCTCTGTTGTTCGGTTACGGCTGGGCGGGCGATATTAACCTGAAATTTATATTTGACAGACTATTTGAATTGCCGCA
>NBLM01000097.1 GCA_002084585.1 Planctomycetales bacterium 4572_13
CAGGGTTGTAGCCAATGTTTTTGCGAAACCTCAAAATGTAAAATTTGCAGGTCTCGCTGTTGTTTTGCGCTGTTTTAAGCATTTTTGCAAAACTTCAGTTATGATTGAAAATTCGGAGGTCGATGCCGAAAATTCAATCATCATCTCAAGAATTTTATAAAACGAACTCCATAAAGTTGTTCTTGCTTATATGTCTCACGGTTTGTAGAATTGATGTTATGAAGTCTGTTCAGACAAAAAAGACGGTTATTGATTTGTTGCGAGGGGTTTTTCCCGCACTGGCAGGCAGTTATGGTGTTCGCAGGATCGCTCTTTTTGGTTCGTTCGCAAAGGGGACGCCGCAACCGGAAAGTGATGTGGATCTGCTTGTTGAACTGGATCGGCCTTTAGGGTTGCGGTTTGTGGATATGGCGGATTTTCTTGAGGAAACTTTAGGGCGAAAGGTGGACATCCTGACCCCGGACGGGTTGGCGGATATTCGGCTGCCTCATATCAGCAAAACCATTACGGAGACGATGGAATATGTCTGTCCGGCGTGATTCGGATTATCTGTTTGATATTCAGGAGGCCATCCGGCGAGTAGCGGAGTATGCCGGAGAATTTTCGTATGAACAATTCCGCAAAGATACCCGCACGCAGGACGCCGTCATTCGGAATCTGGAAATCATCGGCGAAGCAACCAAGGGACTCTCAGCTTCATTTCGAAAACAACACACCGACATTCCATGGAAACAAATGGCCGCAATGCGGGATCGTTTCATTCACCATTATTTCGGAATCAATCTTGACATCGTCTGGGGCGTTGCAACGGAGGAATTACCTGCCGTTGCAGAACAGATTGAAACATTGAGAAAAGATTGTCTGTTTTAATCGGCGTGGGTACAGTCCACCCAGTACACTAAACACAAAAATCATTCAACTGTTTCAAAAACCTGCGAACATCCGTGAAATCCGTGGTTAAAAAAGCTCCCTTGAGAAATCTCTCGTTTTCTGTATAATCACCCGCTATGGCGAAAACGGAAGAAAAACTGACGCCGGCGATGAAGCAGTTCCACCACTTTAAGCAGAAGTATCCGGATGCGGTGCTGTTTTTTCGTATGGGCGATTTTTATGAAACCTTTCACGAGGATGCGCGGACGGTTTCGCGCGTGCTGGGGCTGGTGTTGACCAGTCGGGGCAAGAGCGGAGGCAATCCCATTCCGCTGGCCGGGCTGCCGTATCATGCGGTGGATGGCTATCTCAAAAAGATGATCCAGGCCGGATATAAAGTCGCCGTCTGCGAGCAAGTGGAAGACCCGAAAAAGGCCAAGGGCGTGGTCAAGCGGGATGTGGTGCGGGTGGTTACGCCGGGTACGCTGACCGATGACATGCTGCTGGACGCGAAAGAGGACAACTTTCTCTGTGCGATCAGCTTGGGCCGTAAAAACGCGGCCCTGTCGTGGGTGGATATTTCGACGGGGCATTTTTTCGTCCAAGCCGTTGATGAAACCAAAATCGTCGATGAAGTCCTGCGACTATCGCCACAAGAGGTGCTGCTGGCCGAATGCCGGGGACAGTTGTTCGAGCATGAACAGAAAAAAATGGCACAGCAAATCGCCCAACTCACCGGCGCGGTCATCACCGAGCGGCCGGGGTGGTTTTTTGATCCCTATACTGCCAAAGAAAAACTGCTGAAACATTTTCAGGCCAATACGCTGGAGGGTTTCGGCGTTGCGGATGATTTTGAGGGTGTTCGTGCCGCCGGAGCGATTCTGGAATATCTGGACGAAACGCAAAAAACCGCACTGGGCCACATCACTTCAATCCGACTCCAACAACCGACACAATATCTGCAAATCGACCCGACCTCGCTGCGGTCGCTGGAGGTACTGCGAACCATCCGCGGCGAGTCCGCCAAGGGGACGCTTCTGGAGACCATCGACCAGACGACCACGGGGATGGGGTCGCGGATGCTGCGGGCGTGGGTGTGTATGCCGCTGCGAGAGGTCAACGCAATCGAGGCCCGGCAGGACGCGATTGAAGAACTCGTTAATGACGACGCACTGTGTGCCGACATCCGCAAGCAGTTTAAAACCATTGCTGATCTGGAGCGTATCGCCGCACGCATCAGCACCTACCGAACCCTGCCGAAAGATTTGGTGGCATTGGGCGTAACGCTGGGAACCATCCCGCAACTGCGGACAATACTGGAACAATGCGACGCGGCGATGCTCAAAGACCTCTGCGGCGGCTGCGACAGTATGGACGAACTGGCCGATTTACTGGATCGTGCGATCGAGCCGGAACCCCCCTCGCACCTGCGCGACGGTGGCGTGATTCGCGGCGGCTTCAATGAAGAACTGGACAAGCTGCGGTCGATCTCCAAAGACGGCCAAAGCTGGCTGGCTGAATATCAGCAGCGAGAGGCCAAACGAACCGGTATCGAACGATTAAAGATTGGCTTCAATAAAGTTTTTGGCTATTACATCGAACTCAATCATCGGGATTCGGATAAGGCCCCCGTTGAATATGTCCGCAAGCAGACCATCAAAAACGCCGAGCGATACATCACCGATGAACTCAAAAAATATGAGGAGCAAGCTCTCGGCGCACGGGATAAGGCACTGGAACTGGAGCTGAATCTGTTCGATCAGGTTCGCGATGAAACCACAAAATATATTCGGCGATTGCAGGCGCTCGCGCAAACCTTGGCATCGCTGGATTGCATCGCGGCGTTGGCCTCGCTGGCTCGGCAAAACCATTATGTCCGCCCGAAAATCACCGACGGCAAGGAGCTGGTCATTATCGAGGGCAAGCACCCCGTGCTGGCACAGATGCTGGGTTCGGAGTTTGTGCCCAATGATGCCAACCTATCCGACGACGGCAAGGATTTAGCGATCATCACCGGGCCGAACATGGCCGGGAAAAGTACCTATATCCGGCAAGCGGCCCTGCTGGTCCTGCTGGCACAGACCGGCTCGTTCATTCCCGCCAAGAAAGCACAAATCGGCATTACTGACCGCATCTTCACACGCGTGGGCGCTTCGGATGAACTGATCCGCGGGCAAAGTACTTTTATGGTTGAGATGACCGAAACCGCCAACATCATCAACAACGCCACGGACCGGTCGCTGGTGATTCTCGACGAAGTCGGCCGCGGCACGAGTACCTATGACGGCCTGTCGCTGGCGTGGGCGATTACCGAACATCTGGCCAACGAGATTAAATGCCGCACGCTGTTTGCGACGCACTACCACGAGTTGACCGAACTGGGCCAACTGCTGGTCAATGTCAAGAATCTCAATGTGGCCGTGCGCGAGTGGGCGGGCGATGTGGTCTTTCTGCACAAAATCATTCCCGGCGGCACCGACAAAAGCTACGGTGTCCATGTCGCCAAATTAGCGGGCGTACCCAAATCCATCCTGACCCGCAGTAATGAAATTTTGAAAGATTTGGAAAACACCTTCGCCAAGGAGGCTACTGGCGAATACCTGTCAAAACATAAAACCACCGACGATGAACAACTCCTGTTCGTGCAAAAGCACAAGTCTGTCTTAGACAAACTAAACGGCCTCGATGTCAACAAGCTAACCCCCATCGAAGCCATCAACCTCCTCGCCGAAATTCAGCAGGAAATGGAAGGGTAAAGTCTCTGCGAGTCATTGGCGCAAAAAGATAGCCAGCTGACACCAAGCCAGCCGGCTTAATTTCCCGTTTTTGGAGGAGGAGGGAAAGATTTTTCAATTGTATATTTTTGATTGTAGATTGTAGAATGCAGATCGTTTCAATACTCAATATACAATCTACAATTTACAATCAAAAGGACCTTTCCTTTGTTTCACCGGCGGGCCCCTTTCGTGAGCATCCCAACACGGGCGATAAAAATTTATAAGTGCAAGTTGATCATACCTCGGCGGCATATAAAACCTTTCTTTACCCCTTTTACAGTGGTTTGCTCGTCTGTATAAACTATAAGATATGATTGCGGCCTGTGGTAAATTTTGAGGAAAAAAAGAGTCTTTCTTTTTTTCCGTCGGTGGGCCTCTTCCCTTCAGTGAATCCAGCGGTGGCGATTTAAATCCGGCTCTGATTATTCTTGGCTGACTCATTTTTAACCCATTCAACTCTAAGGATAATAGCGTTTGAAACGATCTGGAAAAAGTTTTCTCTTTTGGCTCCCCGGTGGTCCGCGAGCGGCTTCGATGGCCAGCACCATTTCTGAATTGTTCGTAAAAGCGGTCATTGTGTTCCCCCCGGAATCAGTTGCTTTTTATGTCGTTCTTTACTATCAACGATAAAAGCGATTATAGCCGAATCACGATCGTATTTCAAGGAAATATGAAGGAATTGTTAATGCGGCGGAGATGTTTTTTGAAATAAACGGTTGTGAGAAAACGGCCAGTGTTGTTATCGGTCGAATCAGCAAGATTTTTTCCGGCGGCACTTAATTTTTTCGCGTAATTGGTCGAAACTATTCGCCCGGATACATGAATTTGGGCGTTCTTTGCACGCGGCCCTGCTTATCGACACAGGCCAGAACACTCGTTCCCTCGGCCAGCAGGATGCCGGTACTGGCCCGCTTGAGTTGATATGAATGTTCCACCCGCGCACGGGTGATGCGGCTGCAAGTCGTAATCAAATCAAGCTGTTCATCATAAAAACAGGGCCTGCGATACTTAGCCGTCAGCGAGGAAATCACGAAAAACACGCCCGCCTTTTCCAGTTCGCTGTAGGCCAACCCGTTGGCACGCAGCAGTTCGGTGCGGCCCATCTCGAACCAGACCGGATAGACCGTATGATGGACAATCCCCGCCTGATCGGTCTCGCTGTACCGCGGAACGATGGCGATCGTACATTCGTCAACGCTCGTACAATCGGGAAACTCAATCGACGGCTCATCCTGATAATCGGTGCTTCTGGGTACAACGCGCATATTCGGTCCTCTGGTAGGGTGGGCCACGCCCACGCAGTTTTTATTATGCCCACAAGATAACGCATAAACGGCCATTTTTCAAGCCGCTATGGAAAAAAGTTGTTTCCATACTCTTATGGTCTATAATGCCCGCATGGAAGTTTGGACGATTAAAAAACTGTTGGAGTGGGTGACCGGCTACTTTGAGGACAAGGGCGTGGACTCGCCGCGGCTGAGTGCGGAGTTGCTACTGTGTTCCGTGCTTAAGCTGGAGCGGATTCAGCTTTATACACTGTATGACCGCATAGTGGAGCCGCCGCAGTTGGCGCAGCTTCGGGCGTTAGTCAAACGAGCCGGTGAACAGGAGCCGATTGCGTACTTGGTGGGCCGCTGCGAATTTTATTCATTGCCGCTGACCATTACACCGGACTGTCTGATCCCCCGTCCGGAAACGGAACATCTGGTGGAAAAGGCGATTTTGTTCCTGCGACAGCGAACGGGCGCGCAGCTTGTATTGGATTTGTGTACGGGTTCGGGCTGCATTGCCGCCGCGATGGCAAAAAATGTTAAGGATGCCCGTATCGTGGCAACGGATATTTGCGACGCGGCGTTGAAAGTTGCCGCGTCGAACATCGAAAAGCTCCAGCTCACCGAAAAAGTCAAACTGCTTTGCGGCGACCTGTTCGACCCGATCATCGAGGGACTGGATGAGGTACGGTTTGACCTGATTATCTCCAACCCGCCGTATGTCAGCGAACCGGAATACAAGACGCTGGACAAAAATGTCAAAGAATACGAACCTACCCACGCTCTGCTGGCCGGAGCCACTGATGATGGAGATCGGCTACGCACAAGGCCCGGCG
>NBLM01000024.1 GCA_002084585.1 Planctomycetales bacterium 4572_13
GCGTAGATGATGGTATCGGGCATGGGGACATTGATGACGGCGTCCTCATCGGGCCGAATGTTGTGGTCGTCCCGTTTGACGGCGACGAGATTGACATTGTACTTCTGACGAAGCTGGATATCCATGACGGTTTTTTCATGGAAACTCGCCGGGGCCTTGACACGGGCCAAGCTGTAGCCGGGGGCAAAATCGATCTTTTCCTCAATATGCGGGGCGATAAGTTTATAGGCCCAGCGTTGAGCGGTTTCGATCTCCGGATAGATGACATCGGTGGCACCGACGGCACTAAAGACCTGCCCGGCGGTTAAGTTCGCCGCACGCGCATAAATCTGCGGCACGCCCATCTGTTTAAGATTGACGACCGTTAAAATCGCCGACTCAAACGCCCGGCCGCGTTCGCCCATGCCAACAATCGCCACATCGACTTTATCAATGCCCTGTGCGATAAGGGCATCGTCATCGGTGCTGTCCAGCCGCACCGCAAGCGTAACCTGATCGCGAATATCTTCGATGATCGTGCGATCCTTATCAATCGCAACGACCTCGGCACCGCTCATCGCCAATGCAATCGCCAGCTTTTTTCCGAACCGTCCTAAACCAATAACCACGAAACGCTTCATATCAATTTCCCTTAAACTAAATTAACGCAAACGACGCAAGAGACGCTATTTTAAAGACACAGATCGAGCTTAACGGCCTGAAAGGCCAGCATAATATAGCCCAGGGCAACGCCTTGGGCTATAATATATTGCACCTTCGGTGCGTTTCATTTTTGTTTTAGCCGACCATTAATGGCTCGGAGGGGTAGTCGTAGCCCGCTGGTTTGAGATTAAAGGTCAAGCCCACCAGCAATGTCAGCGGCCCGAGCCGACCGATCAGCATGGTCGCTATGATAATCCATTTGCCCGCAGTTGTCAAAGTCGGCGTTACACCGGTCGAAAGGCCAACCGTTCCCAATGCCGAGGTCGTTTCAAAGGCCAGATCCAGCAACGACCACCCCCTGCCGGACTCCGTGAGTACCAGCAGCATCGTCATTAAAATCAGCAGGCCCGCAAACAGCAGCATCACCGTAATCGCCCGGCCGATCACCACCTGCCGCACGGACCGCTTGAACAGTTCCACCTCGCGGCGTTTGTGAAGTGTCGCATAGACCACCATAATAATTAGTACCAATGTTACCGTTTTAATACCGCCGGCTGTCGATCCGGGCGAGCCGCCGATAAACATCAGTATCATTAAAATCATTTTACTGGCTTCTGAAAGCACCGCGATATTAACCGTGTTAAAACCAGCTGTCCGAGCGGTAATCGACTGGAACAGGGCCGCCCTGAACTGCCCGCAATGTTCCTCATGCGACGGGCATCGCTCAAACAGCATCAGTAACATTGTGCCGGTGACAATCAAAATTAAACTGGCTGACAAAACAATCTTGGTTTGCAGCGTGATGCGTCGCGGCAGGCCCAATGACAATGCCAAAGCCGGACTGAACTTGCGGCGGAAAAAATACTTCACACGGTCCGTCGCGACATGTGTCAGATTGTACAGCACACCGAAACCAAGCCCGCCGAGGATGATCAGCGGTGCGATGACGGTATAAATGCCGAACGAACGGTCATAGTCAATCAAGCTGGTGTTGAACAAGCTAAAGCCCGCATTGCAAAAGGCGCTGATCGAATGAAAAATGCTGTAAAACCATTTCAGGTCAGAATGCGGCAGCGACGAAGGAACATTGTCCCACATCGGCATCAGCGAAACCGCCCCAACCGCCTCAATCACAAGGGTCGTCAGGAAAATAAAGCCGATCATCATACTGATGCTTCGCAGTGTCCGGGTGCTGAGCAAATCCTGCATTGCCAGCGATTCTTTGACGCTGAGTGCCTGGCCCAAAAGCAACGCCAGCACCGCACCAAATACCACGATACCTAAGCCGCCCAGTTGAATTAAAATCAGGATGATGGTCTGACCCATCAGCGTAAAATCCCTGCCGGTGTCCGCGACGACCAACCCCGTTACGCAAGTCGCACTGGTAGCGGTAAAAAACGCGTCTGTAATACTCATTGATTCGAGATTGTGGGCCTTCGGCAATATCAGCAATCCCGCCCCCGCACAAATCAGGATAATAAACAGAATAATCAGACCCATCGTTGGATTTTTTCCGGTGGAGGCGAACCGCACCATTCCCAAGCATACTTTTGACAGGACTTGCAGAATCAAATAAACAGTGACCGCCGGAAGCAGTACAACATCCCGATCCAACAGCGGAAACCATCGATCCGCCCCGCCGGCGATCAGTAACAGGACCAACAACAACGGAATCTCAAACCAGTTGGAACGCAGAAACCGGCGTTTGCTCTCAGCATTGAAAAAACGGGCGATTTTTTCGGCAAAAAAGTAAAAGCAGAGGATGACCTCCGCGGCATGCAGCACCGCCAGAGGCAGGACAATCCGGTCGAACCCGTACAGCATCACAAAAATCGCGATCACCGCGACAGTCGCTATGAAGTTGAAACCCATAACCCAGCGTTCAACTTGCTTGTTTTTGTAGTATAACTCCATATTCCTGTACCATTTAATCGATTTTGGGCTGGATTTCCAGTTAATTTTTGGCCGCATCAGCCAACATCGACCAAGCCCAGTTTGTCGCCGAAGCGGCGGATGATTTCGGTACGGAGAGTCGAATGGGCCGGTTGGGTCAGTGTGGGATCGTTTTCGATGAGTGAGAAAGCGTCCCGGCGGGCCAGATTCAGCAATTCAAAGTCCTCAACGATATTGGCGATCTTTAAGTCGGGAAGTCCGTGCTGGCGGGTGCTGAATAATTCGCCGGGGCCGCGAAGTTTGAGGTCGTGTTCGGCGATTTCAAAACCGTCCCGGCTGCGGGTCATAATGTTGAGGCGGCTGATGGCGACTTCATCTTCGGTTTCGGCGAACAGAAAACAATAGGACTTGCTCTGGCCCCTGCCGATGCGGCCGCGAAGCTGATGCAGTTGGGCCAGCCCGAATCGGTTGGCGTTCTCAATCACCATCATCGTGGCATTGGGAATATCGACGCCAACTTCAATAACCACGGTCGAAACCAACACATCGATTTTGCCCGCACGGAAATCCGACATTGTTTTCGTTTTCTCATCGGACGACATTTGGCCATGCAGCAAGCCGACATTGAATTCAGGAAACACCTTTTCATTGAGCCGATGGTATTCATCAACGGCGGCCTTAATATCCTTTTTTTCCGAATCGCCATTATTCTCTGAAACAATTCGCGGATAGACAAAATAGGCCTGCTTTTTCGCCCGCAGTCGCTGGCGGATAAACTCCATTGCATCATTTCGATTGGGCGGCTGGACCCAGCGGGTGATAACATCGCCGCGACCGGGCGGGCTGTGCTGAATAATCGATACATCCAGATCACCAAACGCCGTCATCGCCAGTGTTCGCGGGATCGGCGTCGCCGTCATCACCAAACAGTGCGGCGATTTTCCCTTTCGCAGTCCGGCCCGCTGATGAACGCCGAATTTGTGCTGTTCGTCAATGACCACCAGCCCCAGATTGGCGAAATCGATATCCTGCTGGATCAGGGCAATCGTACCGACGACAATGTCGACCTCGCCGCCTTTGATACGCCCCAGAAGCTCCTGCCGCTTTTTACCGGTCAGACCGCCGGTGATGAGTTCATAGCGAACCTGCGTGCCGCGTAAGAATCGTTCGATACTTTGAAAATGCTGGCGGGTCAAAATCTCCGTCGGGGCCATAATCACGGCCTGCTGCTTGTTCGCCACTGCCACCAGTGCCGCATACAGCGCAACGACCGTCTTGCCGGAGCCGACATCGCCCTGCAAGAGGCGGTTCATCGGGACATCTTTGGCCATATCCGCGACGACCTCGCCGATGACCTGTTCCTGATCTTCGGTCAGCAAAAATGGAAACCGCTTACGAATCCGGCTATCAATTTTGTCATCGCATTCCATCTGCGGCGCCGGAGTGCCGCTATGCCGGACATGATGGCGTTTCAGGTGACAACTTCGCGAATTCGACGATGTTTGACCGCATAATCTTCTTTATCTGCCAACTGGGCAGCTTGGCACTGGCCGGATAGACTGGGCCGCTAAACGCCTCTGGGCCTTGCGGCTGATCTTCTTTCAAAACAATGAATTTCGGGTTGGTGAGCTGGAGCTGATATTTATACTTGGTAACTTTGCCGTGAACCAGCAGCATCTGCCCCGGTTCGAGTTGATTCATCAGATACCGACCGCGAAACCAGATGACGCGGATAAAACCCGTATCGTCGGCTAAGGTAATCTCGAAAATCGGCACCTTGCGGTAGGGTTGATAATCGGTCTGCTCAACAATCCCAACCAAACACACTTCTCTATCGAGGCGCACTTCGCAAATCTTTGACACTTCCGGCAGAAAAACCCAATCCCGCGGATAGTATTCCAGCAGATCGCCAACAGTCTCAACGCCCAACTCCGCAAAGCCCTTCGCCCGCGACGGCCCCACGCCCTTAACAAACTGCGTCGCCGTTTCCAATGTAATTTGATTCGATTCGTGTTGCATGGGGGCATATTACCGGCAAACACATCATCCCGCAAGCTGCTTTGCACTTTTCAAGATTCCATCCTTGACGGATGCCGGCAGTTGGTGTACGCTGTTGGCCCGTTTAATAAGATAATCTAAAGCAATTTACCACAACGAAAGGATACTAAAATGTACACAATGATTGTAGATGTAACGGCGCGTGAAATACTGGACTCTCGCGGCAACCCCACCGTGGAGGTGGATGTGCTGCTGGACGATGGTTCGTTCGGCCGCTTCGCAGTACCCTCCGGAGCCAGTACCGGCGCTTATGAGGCCTGTGAACTTCGCGATACACGCGCCAAACGCTACGGTGGCAAGGGTGTTCTCAAAGCCGTTAAAAATGTCAATGAAATCATCGCCCCGGAAATTCTGGGCTTCGATGCATTGGCCCAGGAAGAGTTGGACGCGTTCCTGTGTTCGCTGGACGGGACCAAGAATAAGTCCAAACTCGGCGCTAACGCCATTCTTGGCGTTTCGCTGGCGGTCGCCAAGGCCGCAGCGTGTTCTGTGGACCAGCCGCTGTACCGCTATATCGGCGGCTGCAATGCCAACATCCTGCCTGTGCCGATGATGAATGTCCTCAACGGCGGCTCACACGCCGACAGTAATGTTGATTTCCAGGAATTTATGGTCATGCCCATCGGCGCCAAGGATTTTCCTGCGGCACTGCAAATGGGTGCGGAAATCTATCACACGCTCAAGGGTATTCTCAAGAAAAAAGGCCTGTCCACCGGCGTTGGTGATGAGGGCGGCTTCGCTCCGTCACTGGCCAAAAATGAAGATGCGGTTGAGTTGCTGGTCGCCGCCATCAAAAAAGCCGGCTACAAGCCCGGTAAAGATGTCTCCATCGCCCTGGATCCGGCAACGACCGAAATGTGGGTCAAGTCTTCCAAGAGCTATAAGTTCTTTAAGTCTGACCCGAAGAAGAAAACCACCTCGGATAAGATGATCGCTCTGTGGGCCAGCTGGGTCAAGAAATACCCCATCGTCAGCATCGAAGACGGTCTGGCGGAAGACGACTGGGCCGGCTGGACCAAGCTGAATAAGAAACTCGGCGACAAGTGCCAACTCGTCGGCGACGATCTGTATGTTACCAATACCGAACGGCTGGCAAAGGGCATCAAAGAAAACTGTGCCAACTCAATTTTGATCAAGGTCAATCAGATTGGTACGCTGACCGAGACGCTGGAAGCCATCGACCTGGCCAAACGCAACGGCTACACCGCCGTAATGAGCCACCGCTCGGGCGAGACCGAAGACAACACCATCGCTGATCTGGCGGTCGCCACCGGCGTTGGACAGATCAAGACCGGCGCCCCCTGCCGCTCTGACAGAGTCGCCAAATACAACCAGCTTCTTCGGATTCACGAGGAACTGGGCGATGCGGCCAAGTACGGCGGAGAAATCTTCAAGTACTAAACAACAATGCGTCGATAACAGGACACAGTGGCAAGCGCTGCTGTGTCTTTTTTTATGCCCTAAGAACCACAGGGAACGCAAGCGGCTTGTAAGAGTTCGAGCTTTAGCTTGTTTTTGCTTTCTACACACTAAAGTGTGAACTCTTACATTTTATCATTATGCAGAAAATGGCTTTGACAGTTCGGTTTGTTTTGTTCGCGGTGTTTTTTCTCACCGGGACGGGGGCAATTGTATTATCGATCTTGGTCGAGCCGGAGCTAAAAGAATACTACCAAAGCCGTGCGGCACTGGCCCAGATACAAAGGCAGAATGAGAAAATTCTCTCTCTGACCGAACAGTATGAAACGCTGACTGGCCGAATCGAATCCGAACCCAATATCCTCGACCGGCTCATCCCGCTGACTTTCGGCCACAAACCCCGCGCCGCGGACACCGCTTTCCCCCAGGTGCAAAACAACGCCTTGCAAGCTGAGACCGAAACACTCTTAGAGCGGATTGAAAACACCGCCGCAGTCGAACTGACACCCGCATGGCTAACCCGCATCCTCGAACCGAAAATCCGCAAGGGACTGTTCCTCTCCGGCGCAGGACTGGTGCTGATAACCTCTATCTTCTTCGGAACTACCAAACAACAGCGCGTCGGCGTGAGCCGACCGATTGCGTCTTAGAGAAACTCCAGCGTTATTCGTAACCCCATCGGGCAGCTTGCGCCGCGCCGCTTTTGTTAACTTCTGATCTTTTTCCAGAGTTTCACAATCCCTTTTGAGCCAACGAACAGCCACACGCCGAGGGCGATTTGTACCGCCGGGGCGATGAATTCTCTGCCGATAGTGAAGATGCTTTGTGTGCCGGTAAATTGGCTTCCTGCATATTGATGACGAATAGTGAAACGCACCAATGTATGGATAAACATCGGTGCGGCTGCCACGATAAAATACAGGCCGATGCAGCCAATCGCGATCATCATAACATCGTCTTTGCTGATCGAGGTGCTGGTGTTTTCAATGGCGTTGTCCTCTTTGATCAGCCACGCCGCGGCCCTGTCGCTGAAAATGATAACCAGAACAGAAAATACCAGCGGAATCACAGCCGCCACCACAGACATCAGCAGCATAAAGAACCGAAATAGCCAGCTTTCTTCAGAAGACCCCATACTAAGTGGGCCAATAAATGCCAGCGGCACAGTGGCAACGCTCTTGAACAGAATAAACACCCCCATCAGTTTGATGGCCAATGATGTAATTTCGCGCTTGGTCATGGCCGGTTTCCTTTCAAATTTGCGTATCCGTTACGAGTGCATCCTTCAATACCGTCCTATCATAATCCAAAATACTTCATTTGCAACAAAAAAACCGTTAAGGGGGCCTGATTACACTCACTCCGCCGACCGATTGCGTCTTAGAGAAACTCCAGCGTTATTCGTAACCCCATCGGGCGGCTTGCGCCGCGCCGCTTTTGTGCGGGCGAGACACCCGCGTTCCCAATTAAAAACCAAATCCATAAGATATTTGAAAATTACCACCAAAGCGGGTAGAATGAGATGTCTGGATACTGGAATGATACTATCTTGTTTTGAGGTATAATGAACACACTGCTTGAAAAAATAAACAGCCCTGCCGACCTGACCGCCCTGTCGGTGGGAGAACTGACACAACTGGCCGATGAGATGCGCCAGTTCATTACGCACTCGGTCAGCCAGACCGGCGGGCATCTGGCCAGTAATCTCGGTGTCATTGAGCTAAGTATCGCAATGCACCGGGCGTTTGACTTTAGTACCGACCGGCTGCTGTGGGATGTGGGACATCAGTGTTACGCCCACAAGATACTGACCGGCCGCCGCGATGACTTTGCCGGACTGCGAAAAGAAGACGGCCTCAGCGGGTTCCCCTCTCCCGATGAGAGCCGCCAGGATGTCTTCAGCGTCGGCCACGCGGGAACCTCGATCCCGACGGCATTGGGGATGGCACTGGGCGCATCGCACAACAAGACCGACGAAAAAATCGTCGCACTGGTCGGTGATGCCAGCATTGTCAATGGTGCGTCGTTTGAGGCCCTGAACAATCTCGGACTGGCCAAACGCCAACTGCTGATTATTCTCAATGACAACTCGATGGCAATCGATGTAACGCAGGGCGCGATGGCGAAGTTTTTGTCCAAGGTGCGGCTTAGCCACACTTACGAGGATATGCGTAAACGAACCACCCGCATCATCGAACATCTGCCGCTGGTGGGTAAGCGAATGGAAGAGGCGGTCGAGAACTTCAAGCGCACACTGCGAATGGCCAACACGCCGAGCCGGCTGTTTGAGAGTATGAACATCCCCTACTTCGGGCCGGTGGACGGACACGACATTGGCTCGCTGGTTGAACTCTTCGAGGCGATGGCGCATCTGGACACCCCGGCGATTTTGCATGTCTATACCCAAAAGGGAAAGGGATACGACCCGGCCAACAACAACCCCTGCAAGTACCACAGCACCGGCCCGTTTGAGATCAACGGCGTTGATGAAAAAGCCACCACCGGCAAACGCAGTTTTACTGCCGCGTTTGGGGATGCAATCACTGAACTGGGCGAAATCGATAAGCGGATCGTGGCGATTACCGCGGCGATGCCGGATGGAACGGGGTTGGTGAAGTTCCGCGAAAAATTCCCAGACCGCTATTACGATGTGGGGATCGCCGAGAGCGTGGCGGTCGATATTGCCGCCGGGATGGCCAAACAGGGACTGCGGCCAGTGGTGTGTATCTATTCGACTTTCCTGCAGCGCGGATTTGACCAAATCTTTCAGGAAGCATCCCTGCAAAATCTGCCCATCACTTTCTGCGTCGACCGCGCCGGAGCCGTTGGCAATGACGGGCCGACCCATCACGGGCTTTACGATCTGGGCTATTTGCGGATGCTGCCGAATCTGACCATAGCCGCACCGGCTGACGAGAATGATCTTAAAGCGATGCTGGCACTGGCGACCCGCGGCGAAAAGCCATTCGCAATCCGCTACCCCAAAGACGCCGTTCCGGACATTCCGGAAAACAACATACCGCTTCAGCTTGGAAAGTCCGTCCGTTTGCGAAGCGGAAATTCGGAGTTTGCGGTCGTAACGATCGGGCCGATTTTGAAAGAGGCGATGGCCGCAGCCGAACAGTTGGAAACCGACGGCATCTCAATCACCGTCGTCAATGCCCGCTTCGCCAAGCCCATCGATGAAAGCATTATCGACCTGTTTGCCCAAGGCAAGACCGTTATTTTAGCCGAGGACAACGCCCTTGCCTGCGGATTTTGCTCGGCGGTCATCGAGCAGGCCTTGCAGACAGCGGCACAATTACAGGATGAAAAGCTGCGTATCAGTATCGGAAAGGCGGTTCTGCTGGGCGGACCAGATGCATTTATTCCCGCCGCGGCCAGAAGCCGACAGCTTAAATGGATGCGGCTGGATGCCGATTCGATTGCCGAAACGGTGAAAACACTTAAATTTGAAGCCGAAACAGCCGATAAATCAACTACAAGACTGGAGACTTGAGGCATGAGGCCTGAGAGGAACATATGAGAGATTACAGGAAGTTGAGGGCATTTGAACTTGCGGATGAACTGGCTTTGATGGTTTATCGGGAAACAAACAATTTTCCCAAAGAGAAACAGTTCGGACTGACGAGTCAGTTACGCCGTGCCGCAGTCTCAATACCCTCGAATATTGTCGAAGGATCAGGTAGAGATTCCGAAGCAGATTATCTGCGTTTTTTAAATATCGCTTATGGTTCCGCTTCAGAAACTTGTTACCAGTTATCCCTTCCGTATCGCTTGGGATATATGAGCGATGATTCTCACAGGAAAATCGAACAAAAAAGCGACGAAACCGCCCGTGTACTAAATGGGCTTATCAATGCACTAAGAAGGAACAAAAACAAAACCTCAGGCCTCAAGTCTCAGGCCTCAAGACTATGAAACGACCCAAAGTTATCTTGTTTGGCGACCCGAAGCGGCCCAATGCGATTGAGGCGTTGGAGCAGTTTGTGGGGTTTGCGGCGGATAAGGTCAAAATTTTGTCGAATTGTCTGGAAACAGTCTGCCCGGTCGATACCCTGAAAAAAGCCGACTACGCCATGGTTTTCGGCGGGGACGGAACGATTCTGGGTGCGGCACGGCAGCTTTGTGAGACCGGCGTTCCGGTCATCGGGGTCAATGTGGGCAAACTTGGTTTTCTGGCCGAATTCAGCATCGAAGAACTTACCGACCAGTTTGAGCGTATCATATCCGGTGGCGTGGTTGTTGAAAAACGGATGGTTATGTACTGCAATGTGCTTCGCGGCGGCGTGTGTATTTTCGAATCCACAGCCGTCAATGATGCGGTGATTACAGCAGGCGCTCCGTTTAATATGATCGAGGTGAAACTGGCCGTCCAAAAACAAAAACTGGCCGTGTGCATCAGTGATGGAATGATCGTTTCAACGCCTACCGGTTCGACAGCATACAATCTGTCGGCGGGCGGGCCGATTTTGTCGGCGAATCTGTCGGCGATGGTCATTACACCGCTGTGTCCGCATTCGCTGAGCTTTCGGCCCATCGTTATCAACGCCGACAGCGAATTGCAGATCGAATGTGTACGGTTGAACAAGCAGACGACCCTGTTGCTGGACGGACAGGTAACACAGAAACTCGAACTTGGCGACATCGTGAATATACAGAAGCACGCCGGACAGTTTTTGGTCGTCAATAATCCATTGCGGACGCAGTGGGACACACTGGCGGGCAAACTGAACTGGGCGGAAAAGCCCCGGTATCAGAAAGAAAAAAGGCCTGAGAGTTGAAGACGAAATGGTGAAAATAGTATGAATACAAAATGGATATTAACTGTCGCTGTGTTGTTTTCGGTTTCGATGCTTTGCGGGGCCACCGAGAATCCGAATGTCGGCGGGTCAAGTGCCGGAAATTCGTTCAAATCACGCAACGCCCCTGTCAGTTCCAGCAGGCAGCAACGCTTCCTCACCCGCCCCCATACAAACATCTATGGCGAAAGCGGCAACGACATCGTTACCGGCAATGTCGGCGGCGGTAAACATTTTCGCGGCGTGGTTCCGTATGGATCAAGTTATTACAGCGGCGCTTATACAAGCACTCGTGGTTCCGGCTCGGTCAACAATTTTTTGCGGCGGTCGTCCAATCCGATTGTCAACGACCGTAATCCCGGACGATCGCGCAGCTACTATGACCCCCGCCGCAGCGTCTCGTCGATGAGACGGCCCGACGGAACCAGCGGACTGTCCAACCCGCAACTGACCGGACAGGGACGCAGAGCTAATCCGTATGTCATACCCAGCACGGCAGAGAAGATGCCCCTATCAAAATATCAACGGCCGCTGTCGACTAACAATATGGATCTGGAGCAAATCCTGGTTCGGAGAGAACAACTGCGCCAAGAAGCCGAAAAAGAGACCGAAAAATCCGATAAGAAAAAGGGCTTTTTTGATGACACTTTGATCGCTGAACTGATTGAACAAAAAGATAAACAACCACAAGAGGACAAAGCAAACCCTGGCCCTGAAGAAAATATTCTGACCAACCTCTTGTCAGAGAATCAAAGGACCGAAAACGAGCAGGCATCGGAACCGGAGGCCGAGGAACCAACTAAATCTGAAAAGCAGGACAGAACCCAACCGGACTTTGAAATGCTTAACAGGGAAGGCCGTAAAGTGCTTGGCGAGCATGAGACATTCGCGTCTTTGGCGGATGAGAAGTTTGCCAACTTTATGGAGGTCGCCGAGGAATTTGTTAAGGATGGACAATTCTACAAAGCCGCCGACACCTATGCTCTGGCCGTGATCTGGAAGCCCGAAGACGCACGGGGTTCCATGGGACAGTCGTTTTCGCTGCTGGCCGCCGGAGAATATATGAGCAGTGCGTATTACCTGAGCCGTGCGTTCAAGCTGGACGCCAGAGCAGCGACGAAGAAATATAATTTGGCTAAATTTATCGATAACCAAGATGTGTTTGAAAGCCGCATCCTTGAGCTAAGCACATGGCAGGAGCGAAGCAAATCGGGTGAGTTAGCATTCCTTTTGGCCTATATTTCCTATCAGGACGGAAAAGCGGTTCGTGCCGTCAAACAAATCCGCAAGGCCAAAGAAGCCATGCCAAACAGTCAGGCCATTAGCGTGCTGAAACATATTATCGATCCCGAAGAGGGTTTGAAATAACCGATGAAGGATTGCTGGTGATATCATTTTCGGAACACCATGGACTGGATGCCGATGACTTGCTGGGGCCGGAGGGCTTGGTTGCCGAGCAGTGGCCCAACTTTGAATCGCGGCCCGAACAGCTTGCGATGGCCCGTCGTGTGCAGGAGGCAATGCGGGAAGGATTTCATCTGACGGTCGAGGCGGGAACCGGCGTGGGCAAGAGCTTTGCGTATTTGGCCGGAGCGATTGACCAGGCCCTTGAGCAAAAGGGCAAGGTTCTCATCAGCACCCACACCATCAACCTCCAGCAGCAGCTCATCGAAAAGGACATTCCCTTTTTGAGCAATGTCCTGCAGGGCGGGTTTACCGCGCGGCTGGCCAAGGGCCGCAGTCATTATCTGTGCCGGCGGCGGCTGAACTATGCCGTCAAGCACAAGGCCATGCTGTTCGACGAAGCGACCGCCGAGTTGGGGCTGATCGTCGATTGGGCCGAGGACTCCTCCGGCGGTTCACGAAGCGAACTGGAAACAATGCCCTCAGCGGAAACCTGGCAATCGGTGTGCAGCGAACACGGCAATTGTCAGGGGCGAAAGTGCCGCTATTACAAAAACTGCTTCTACTGGCAGGCCCGGCGGAAACTGGAAACCGCCGACATCATCGTCGCCAACCACGCGATACTGTTTAGCGACTTGGTTCTCAAGGAAGCCGGAGGCAGCGTGCTGCCGGACTACCACCGCGTCATCCTTGACGAGGCGCACACCATCGAGCATGTCGCCGAGGACCATTTCGGCATCCGCGTCAGCCAGTTCGGGCTAAACTATCTGCTGAACCGGCTCTACAATCCGAAAAAACGCAAAGGGATTCTGGCGTTCCACAAACAAGCCGTTACGGCGAAAGAACTCATCACAAAGTGCCGTCAGGCCGTACAGGTATTTTTCGCACAGGTGCAGGCATGGTACGCCCACGCCGGCGGCGACAATAACGGCTGCTGCGAACCGGAGTTCGTCGAGGACAATTTAGGCCCAATGCTTAAAGAACTCCGCTTAGAACTTGGCAAATTGAGCAAAGCGACCAAAAATGAAGACGATCAATTTGAACTGGGCCGCTACACCGATCAATTGGGAGCGGCCGAAACCGACATCAAGGATTTTGTCCTGCAGCGAAAAAACGATTGCGTCTATTGGGTCGAGATCAAAACCGGCCGCCGAAAAAACACCCTGCTGCGATGCGCCCCGCTGGATGTCGGGCCGCACCTGAAGCGCACGCTGTTCGACGAATACGAATCAGTCGTGCTGACCAGTGCCACGCTTAGCTGCGGCGGACAGGACCAAGCGGGCTTTTCGTTTTTTTCCGGCCGTGTCGGGTTGGAGGAGTTCAAGTCGCTGCAGCTGGGGTCGCCGTTTGATTATGAACAACAGGTGCAAATGTTTATCGAAGCAAACCTGCCGGAACCAAACAACCCGGACTTTGTGGAAGCCGCCAGCGAAGCGATAAAGAAATACCTGCTCAAAAGCGATGGTCGGGCGTTTGTGCTGTTTACCAGCTATGTGATGCTCAAAAAAACCGCCGCAAATTTAGAAGACTGGCTCGCCGAGCAGGAGATGGAGTTGCTCGTTCAGGGCGGCGGCATCGATCGGGCGCGGCTGCTGGAGCATTTTAAGGCCGATGTGCGAAGCGTCCTGTTCGGAACCAATAGTTTCTGGCAAGGAGTCGATGTGCCGGGCGAGAGCTTGTCCAATGTCATCATCGTCAAGCTGCCGTTTGCGGTACCGAATCATCCGCTCATTGCCGGTCGCATCGAGCAACTGAAAAAACAGGGCCACAACCCATTCTTTTCATATCAGCTCCCAATGGCAATTATCAAGTTCAAACAGGGCTTTGGCCGGCTGATCCGCAACAAAACCGACGAAGGAATAGTCGTGGTCTTAGACAGCCGCATCGCGCGAAAACGCTACGGCCAGCAGTTTATCGCGGCCATCCCCAAGTGCCTCGTCGAAGTCGTCAGCACAGAGGAATACTAACTGGCAACGCCAGCGTCTCTCGTAACCCCATCGGTCGGCTTGCGCCGACGCGCTTTTGTTTTGTGTGGGCGAGACGCCCGCATTCCCATAAAACCAATTGCCCTTTCAGCCCGTTTGCCGTATAGTATCAAACAAACATTCAACCAAAGGTGATTTCATGGAAAAAGTATTTTTGAATGGACAGATCGTTGATGCCGATATGGCACAAGTCGCGGTTACCGACAGCAGCTATCTCTACGGCATCGGCCTGTTCGAGACGATGCGGGCGGTTGACGGAACGGTTTTTCGGCTGGCCGACCACCTCCAGCGGCTCAACGCCAGTGCCGAGACACTCGCCATTGCCAACAGCTATTCGGACGAACAACTCACCCAAGCCATCGATGAGGTGCTAACTGCTAACAAACTCTCTGTCGCACGGTTGCGGCTGCAAATCAGCAATGGTGCGATTGGAGCCAATGGAACCGCCGCGACGAATCTGCTGGTGACGGCGACCGAGTTCACATCCTATCCGGCGGAATGCTATGAAAAAGGCATCCGGGTAACATTGACGGACTTTCGCCAGAATCCAAAAGACCCCTTCTGCGGACACAAGACCACTTGCTTTGGCCCGCGGCTGACGGCCCTGAAGCAGGCACACGAAAAACTCGCCACCGAATCGCTGTGGTTCACGACGGAAAACTTCCTGGCCGAAGGGTCAGTCAGTAATGTGTTCCTCGTCAAAGACGGCGCACTCTTTACCCCGCCGGTGCAGACACCCGTCCTGCCGGGCATCGCAAGAAAGACCATCATCGAGATCGCCGAAGCCGAGAACATCCCCTGCCACGAACAGCCGCTCCAAGTCGGCGATCTGCTGGGAGCCGACGAAGTCTTTTTGACCAATGTCATCATGGAAGTACTCCCCGTAACCTCCGTCGAAGCCCACACCGTCAACGATGGCAAACCGGGAAAAATCACAAAAACAATTGCAGACGAATATAAAGAAAGACTATCTAAGTGTTAGTGTAGAAGAAGCAACAGAAAGAATAAATAAATGCAAGAATGGTTCAAAATTGATGAACAAATGGCCACTTTTGGGCCACGCTTGCGCGATGACCTTAAGATTTCACCTGATGCCACTTTGAAATTAGCCACTACAATTGCTGATGAAATAAGGCGAACCATTAAGAACCACCCTGAACTTTTAGATAACCTTGTAAAATCTCCTATTGAAGTCAAAAATAGACGGGACGAATTATTAGCATTCCAAGGCTTCATGGACATCTGCAATAACAATAAAGTGAAAGACCCATCTGTTATTAGGGCACAGGTATGCTATCAAAATTATATTTGCTTTGTATATCTTGGGGATATCTGGTTCAAAGCATTCATGAAAAATCTGGACCATAACCCCTCACTGAGAAAATGCTGCAAGCGCCTTACTAATAATCCCATCAGAGCTTTTAGAAATGCTATTGCTCATGGAAATTGGCGGTATTTGTCTGATTTTTCCGGCATTGAATTTTGGGCTAAAAAGGGAAGTAATCAAAATAAAGAAATGACACGATTCGAGGTCTCCCAAGATAACTTACATTTCTGGCAAGCACTTGCAAGATGTGTTGCATATTGCATTGCTGAAATATTATTAGAAAACAGCCATTAAGGAATCTATAACGATGAAAATCAAAGAGATCGCACAAACCGTTGAAGGAATCGCCCCGCTGGGATTGGCGCAGGATTGGGATAATGTTGGGTTGCTAATTGGCAACCCTGCTAAGAACATCAAAAATATCTTGCTGACGATTGACACGACAAAGGCCGTGGTTGAAGAAGCCAAGGCGCAGAAGGCGGATTTGATATTGGCGTATCATCCGATTATCTGGGACGGGCTGAAGCGTGTAACCGCTGATGGTGAAACGGCGCATATTTATGAACTCATCAAGTCCGGCATCAGCGTATTTTGTATTCACACCGCACTGGATGTCGCGGCGGGCGGGGTTAATGACGCACTCGCCGGTATTCTCGGCATTGAAAACCCCAAGCCAATCGGTGATTTTGTCGCCAACCCGGCCGGGCCGCAGTATAAGATCATTAGCTTTGTACCAGAAAAGGATGTCAACACAGTTGCCAACGCCCTGTACGAGGCCGGGGCCGGAGCCATCGGGAATTATTCGCATTGCGGCTTCCAGGCAAGCGGAACAGGTTCATTCAAACCACTAAAGGGTTCCAATCCGACCATCGGCAAGCGAGGCGAGGTTGAGCGGGTCAACGAGATCAAGCTGGAAATGGTCGTCTCCTCGGGCAAAGTCGCCGCGGTGATCGCCGCATTGCGAAAGAGCCATCCTTATGAAACGCCAGCGTTCGATGTATTCCGGCATTGCGACATCGAGAACAAAATCGGGCTTGGGCGGATTGGCGAGCTGGAAAAACCGCTTTCGATGCAAAAAGTCATCGCCAATATCAAGCGTGCCACTGGTTGCAAGGCCGTCGGCATCGTTGGCCCGCAGCGGCGAACCATCAAAAAAGCCGCCGTCTGTGCCGGTTCCTGCGGTAAAATCATCAATTCCGTCATTGCCGCCGAATGCGATCTGTACCTGACCGGCGAGTTGAAGCATCATCAGGCACTGGCCGCCCAAGAGGCGGGATTAACCTGTATTTGCCTGTCACATACAGTTTCTGAGCGATTTGCACTGAAAAATCTGGCAAAACAATTGAAAAAACAGCTCAAAACCGTAACAATACGCATCAGTAGAAAAGACAATGATCCATTCAAATGGATAATGACGAATGAATAAGGAATAATGGAAACAATTTATGACACCCGACGAAAAGATTGATATTGAGCAACCAGAAGTGGCCGAGACACCAGATACCGCCGCGGAAACAGAGGTAACCGACAACACCGACTGGGACGAAACCACGACGGCGGATGCGGAAACTGCGGCCAAGCCAGTTACTGAGTCCAAAGAAGAAATCGAAGACGGCGAGGATTTAGCCGAGGAGCAGGAGCCGGAACCGGAGGAGATCGAGGCGACGCTTGAAACGGTTATCGAGGCGGTGCTGTTTGCCAGCGATGAGCCGATCAGCCCCAAGCGACTGGTCGATGTCGCCGAGGCCGGATCGGTTAAGGGTGTCAATGCCTGCGTAAGAGCGATGAATAAAAAATACCGAGACGGCGGTCGTTCGTTCCGCATCGAAAAGATTTCCGGCGGCTACCAGATGATGACGCTGTCGGCATTCAACCCGTGGATCACCAAACTCATCAAGGTTCGCTCGGACAACAAGCTCACGCCGGCGGGTCTGGAATCGCTGGCCATCGTGGCCTATAAACAACCGATTATGCGGGCCGACATCGAAGCCATCCGCGGCGTCGCTTCCGGCGAGATCCTGCGAAACCTGATGTACAAGGGAATGGTCAAGATCGTCGGCCGCGCCGAAGTCATCGGCCGCCCCATGCTCTACGGCACAACCAAAAAGTTCCTCGATGTCTTCGGCCTCAACACCCTCAAAGACCTGCCCAAAATTGAAGAACTCAAAGCACCACAGTAGGGCATCAAAAGCTCTCCCCCTGCTAAGGGGGAGTACCCCGAAGAGGGGAGGGGGTTAAACAATTAGCCACCGAGGACACAGAGAACACTGAGGTTTTAAAAAAAGAAGGGTTGTTATGAAACAGAAAAAATACTCTGAATCCAAAATCAAGACGGCACAGGAATATTTGTCAAAATTTGACCTTACTTTTGAAAGTCTGAACGAACCACAAAAAAAACTGGTCGTCAATCATACATCTGTTCAAAAATTATTTGGGCTTAGTTTAGCTACGCTTATCTTTGCTTTAACTGTCTTTAGCGTTATAGCATATATAGGCTACAGTCAATCAGAAAGTAGAATCGAAAAAGTTGCGGAATTGTCCTTGTCAGGAGAATCAGTAAATCTCAAAAAAATTGGAAACTCTTCTTTTAGCAGAGGTGCTTCTGTTGGGGCACAATCTTGTGTTGCATTTGTCATGTTCCTTAACATTATCATGCTTGTATTCACTTCAAAATGGCGGGGACAAGTTTTTAATGTATTTTTACCCGCTTTAAAGCAATCCTCTGACAATGATAAAATCCCAAGCAACTAAGATTCAGCAACCCCTCCTTCGATGGTTCCACACCAATGCCCGTGATTTACCGTGGCGGCGGAACCGTACACCGTATGCGGTCTGGGTCTCGGAAATCATGCTCCAGCAGACACAGGTTACTACGGTCATCGATTACTACAATCGCTTTATGAAACGCTTTCCGACGGTTGAAAAACTGGCCCGTGCCAGGCAGGATACTGTTTTGAAATTATGGGAAGGTCTCGGCTACTACAGCCGGGGACGAAATCTGCACAAAGCCGCCAAAACAATCGTCAGAGACTACGGTGGCCAACTGCCCGATACGGTTGACGAACTGCAAAAAATCCCCGGCATTGGACGATATACCGCCGGAGCGATTGCGAGCATCGCATTTAACCGCCCCGCTCCGATCCTCGACGGCAATGTCATCCGCGTGCTGTGCCGCGTCTTTCGCATCAAGGGCAATCCCAAAGACGCCGCCACGAAAAATCAATTATGGGAACTGGCCGAGCGGCTGGTACACACGAAACGCCCAGGCGATTTCAACGAAGCGATGATGGAATTGGGCGCAACCGTCTGTACGCCATCGGCTCCGGCATGTGTAGATTGTCCGCTGCGAAAAAGCTGTGCCGCATTTGAACACAACGAGCAGCAATCCCTGCCGCTGAAACAAAAGAAAGCTTCTCTACCGCACTATACGATCGCGGTAGGTGTCGTTTTCAAAAGCGACAAAATCCTGATCGACAAACGCAAACAAAACGCCCTGCTGGGCGGACTGTGGGAGTTCCCTGGCGGCAAAAAGAAAAAAGATGAATCGTTCAAAGAAGCAACGGCCCGCGAAGTTAAGGAAGAAACCGATATTGAGGTTGAAGTCGGGAAACGGCTATGTATCATCAAGCACACTTACTCCCATTTCAAGGTCACGCTACATGCTTTCCAATGCGGATATCTTTCTGGAAAAGCCAAAACTCTGGCATGCGATGCAGTCAAATGGGTCTCCTTGAACCAACTCAGCCGATACGCCTTTCCCACATCAAACAAGAGAATCATCGAAGTTTTGAAAATCCAATAAAGCAGCTCAAGCATCCGGCGATTGAGAGTGAAATAGCCATCCGCCTTTTTGCAGATTCGGCATTAATTCCGAAGCACGGAGGCTTCGGCTACGATACACCCTCATCGAAATCGGCCTGTAATATCTGGCCCATCTGGGAGGTCAGGCCTTCGATCTGGTCCTCTGTCAGGTGTGGATTGACAACCTTTCCAAAACGATCCTGGCCCGTTACTTTGAGCGTCCATACCTCGGCCGCCGCTGGAGTCCCTCTTCGGTCTGAACCAACGCTGCGATAAACTCCTCCCCCACCTCAAACTCCCGCTCGGTCCCACTACACTGTCCAAGCGTCTTTTTAATTTCCCAATCTGCCATTATTTATATTAGTCCTTTTGAGTAGATAGAATTCCGTCCTTGTTCGCTTTAGTATATATACCCACCATTACTTTCCGCAATCATCTTCGATTCAGAATTAAAACAATATGAATATAGCGAAAAAGTATCGGTCTGAGATACCAAAACGATCAATAGCGGTTTTGAGTTGCATATAATCCATTATTGACTCCTCTTAATTCTGTTACAAATGTCAACCATGACGGGTAGCCGAGACGGTATTATACCCCAACACGACTGGCACGGTCAAGCAGTGCTTAGCCGTGTTTTTTCTTTGGGTCAGACCAGATAATTCAACGCTTTGTCGCAGTCTTTTTGGATTTGTTGTTTGAGGTCTTCTTTCGTTTCAAATCGCTGCTGATGACGAACGAACCGCATCAAGTCAAAACCCAGCCATTTGTTACGCAAGTCCTCGACCTTATCTTCCAACAGATGCGCCTCCAGCAGTAGCGGGTGATCGCTGAGAAATGTTTTGGCCCGGCCGATGCTGATCGCCGCCGGACGGCGAAGCCCGCCAAACACCACATCTTCGACGCAGTCGCCCACAACAACATAACCGGCATAGACCCCCTCGG
>NBLM01000098.1 GCA_002084585.1 Planctomycetales bacterium 4572_13
CCGCCATCCAAAAGCAGAGAGATTTTGCCCGGTTCCGCTTTGATGTACCGAAAGAACTCATCGCCCAAATCGTCCTGAAAGGGTCGGTCGCTGTCGATGGAGTCAGCGTTACGGTAGCCAAACTGAACCCAACCGATTTTGAAGTCGCCGTCATCCCCACCACCTTGAAAGAAACCACCTGGCATCAGGCCAAAGTGGGCAACGCGGTCAACATCGAAACGGACATCCTCGTGAAGACCGTCCAGCAACAACTGACAGCCATGCTCCCGGATACCAAGGGCTTAACGATTGAACAATTGAGAGAGTACGGCTTTTAGACAATGGATGATTCACAGCACAACCTTATCGGTAATGAGATTATCATCGGAATCACCATGGGCGACCCCGGCGGGATCGGTCCGGAGATCGTCGTTAAAGCACTTGCCGACGCGAATATCCGTCGGCTGGCCAAGTTCGTTATCTTCGGACTCGATGAACAACTTGAATATGCCGCCGACCTGATCGAGACCGAGCCGTTCTGGCTGCAGCATTCGCATGAAAAAATCAGCCGGGACTATCCGCGACAGGTCGTCGTCGCCGATTATGATGAGTACTCTGTGCCGGCTTGGGTTCACCGTCCCACACGCATTTCGGGCGAGGCCTCGATGCGCTTCTGTGTGGATGCCATCGACGCGGCCAGAGAGGGGCTAATTGACGCAGTGGTTACGGCCCCTATCAATAAAACAAGCTGGTATCTGGCCGAAAGTCCTTGGCCCGGGCATACCGAAATGCTGGCAAACCAATGTAAATCGCCGCGAAAAGTGATGATGTTTGTCGCCGGCCCGCTCAAGCTGGCATTGGCGACCATTCACGAACCGCTCTTTGAAGTGCGGCACAAGTTCACCATCGGCTGCGTGTTTGAGCCGATTGATCTACTCAACGACGCACTAAAGGACTATTTCGGAATCAACAAACCCCACATCGCAGTGGCAGGCCTGAATCCTCATGCGGGCGAATCTGGTCAATTCGGTGACGAGGAGCAGCGAATTATCGCCCCGGCGATTTTGTTGGCGCAGGAAGCGGGCATCGATTGCAGCGGGCCGTATCCTGCGGACACACTGTTTTGTCCCGCCGCGTTAGATAAATACGACGGCATTGTGGCAATGTACCACGACCAGGGACTCATTCCGGTCAAAATGCTCGCATTTGATACGGCGGTCAATGTTACGATTGGCCTGCCGATTATCCGCACTTCGCCGGGGCATGGAACCGCTTTCGACATCGCCGGCAAAGGCGTTGCCAACGCCAACGCCATGAAAGAAGCTATCCGCATAGCCGTACAAATGGCCAAAACAAAACAAGCTACGAACCACGAACTACGAACTACGAACTAAAAAAATGCAAACAAAACAGGATATTGAGCGATTACTGGCAGGCGCCGGCACACATCCCAAGCATCGGCTTGGTCAGAACTTTCTCATCGACCTGAACCTGATGCGGCTGCTGATAGAGGCCTCGCACCTGAACGAACAGGATGTCGTGCTTGAGGTTGGGACCGGGACCGGCTCGTTTTCCGAGGCCATCGCCGAACAATGCGGGCGGTTGATTACGGTTGAATTCGATACCACCCTGTTCAATGTCGCCAAAACACAACTTAAGCCATTCGACAATATCACGCCGTTTAATGTGGATATTCTCGAAAATAAAAACACGATTCAGACCGAAGTCCTCGATGCGGTACAAGACGCTCGCGGCAAATTCGGCGGGCGGTTTCTGCTGGTGGCCAATCTGCCGTATAATGTCGGCTCCAGTGTGATGGCCAATCTGATCTCGGGGCCGGTCGTCGCCGATGGGATGTTTGTAACGATCCAAAAGGAAGTCGCCGACCGGATGGCCGCGACACCCGGTCGCGGCGACTATGGAACGCTGAGCATTCTGATGGCCGCGACGGGAACCGTTCGTTTGCTGAGAAAATTGCCCGGCAGTGTTTTCTGGCCCAGGCCTCAAGTTGAATCAGCGATGGTCAGTTACCAGCGTGACCCAAAGAAAGTCCGGCAGATCCACGACATACGGACCTTTCGCGAAGTCATTAATTTGTTTATGGGCCACCGCCGCAAGATGCTTAAGGCCTGTATCAAATTCGCCGAAGGCAACCTCGAAAAGGTCCGGCACTGGACAGATGTCTTTGAAGAAACCGTGGTGGACTCACACAAACGCCCCGAAGAACTGACCCCTCAACAGTATGTGAACATAGCCAACCTCTGCTACGAACAAACCCGATGAACAATTATGGCAAAAACAGCCCGAAGGGCTAAAGATACCTCGGCCCAGGGCAACACCCTGGGTATTAAAACACCCACCCCAGATACGCCCTGACAGGGCAATATAATCAATCCCACAAATATCGTTCATCGTATTCGATATTGTATTTCTCTAAAAACACAATATGTTCTGAAGTATCAACTCCCGGCTCAACCGCTGAATGATCGTTGCTATGATCGGTACATTAAGCCATATTATTGGCAGCAATCAATATCCTTGATGGAAGTTCGCATTATATGCGATCTTGTTTCAGGATAGCCATTGTGCCGCGGTCTTGGCAAAGTAAGTAATGATGATATCGGCACCTGCCCTTTTAAAACTCAGCAATGTTTCCATAATCGCCTGTTCGCGATCGATCAGACCTGCATCTGCCGCCGCATTGAGCATCATGTATTCCCCGGATACATTGTAGGCCGCAACCGGAACCTCAAATGCATCTTGCGCCATACGAATGATATCAAGATAAGCCAACGCCGGTTTGACCATAACAATGTCGGCACCCTCTTCAATGTCCAAGCGGATTTCCCGCATGGCTTCTTTGCTGTTACCGGGATCCATTTGATAACTTTTTCGATCACCCTCAGACGGGATACTATGGACGGCATCTCTGAAAGGACCATAATACGCAGACGCATATTTTGCCGAATAGGCCATAATGGCAGTGTCCACCAATTGTTCGGCGTCCAGAACTTTTCGAATGACACCCACCCGACCGTCCATCATATCGGAAGGGGCTATGATATCAGCACCGGCTCTGACATGGGCCAAAGCCATTTTTCCCAACAGGTCACAAGTCTTGTCGTTTTCGATCCTGCCGTTTTCAATAACTCCGCAATGTCCGTGATCCGTGTAGGCGCATAAACAGACATCGGTAGCGACAACTAACTCGGGAACTGCCTCTTTGATTCGTTTGATCGACTCGGCAACAGCACTGTCCGGCGACCATGCCCCGGAACCGGTTGGATCTTTATGTTCCGGCAGACCAAACAAAATAACAGCGGGGATTCCAAGCTTAGCAACTTCTTTGGCCTCATTCGCGGCATTTTCAGCTGAAAGGTGAAAACAGTCGGTCATCGACCCTATCGGATCTTTAATCTCCCTGCCCGGGCATACAAACAGTGGGTACATTAAATCTGCCGGGTTCAGCCGTGTTTCGCACACCAACTTTCGCATTGTAGAACTCGTGCGAAGTCTTCTGGGCCGTGTTTCCGGATAGACCATTATAAACCTCCATTCATTGAAAAACCGTTCTTTTGGGCTTATTCTACTATATTGAGCTTATCAAATCCAGAATAATTGACGGCAATTTAAGCTGCACAGGGAGATCGTAAAAACACTTTTCGTCCTTATTTCCCACCCCCGTATAGTGATAAAATAACAGAACCTTCACTTTTTACTTCGCTGGACACTTTATGAGGCGTAGTTGTGCAGGCCGGGAAATATCTTTGAAAGATTCACCCAAAGCAGGGTAATAATAATACAGAACAGACCGACGATATTCAGTAGGTGGTGTACGGCATAGCGCTTGGACCAGGCATAGCGGGCGTGCAGATAAATCGCATAGACGAGCCAGCAGACCAGCGACCAGAGTTCTTTGGGATCCCAGCCCCACCAGTCACCCCAGGCATATTTCCCCCATATCGAACCGAGGAACAACCCCAGCGTCAGTAGCGGAAATCCTACGGCCACAAGCCGATAGCCGGAATCGGCCGTTGTATTGGCAAACCGTTCGCTGCAAGATGGCAAAATCAATCCCCCCGCCGCGAAGACAGCGGCTTTGGCTAAGAAAATATAGGCAAGCATATAAGCCGCTACATGCGGACCGAAGAGCCAGTATTGCAGTGCCGGCGGCAAAAACTGCGGCTGATGATTAAAGATAAACCCTGCCGGAAAAAGTACAATCAACCCCAGTGTGGCGTCAACAGCCATCAGAACCGAATCGCTGCGGTTCAAGATTTTTTGGGAAAGCATGTGAATCGGCCAGGTACAAAATCCGAGGAAAAGAAAAACCTCGAACATATTCTGCATGGGCAGATGCCTAACCACCGTCCACCGATAGATCAATCCCGCCAAGCTAAGAACGAAAGAACCGGCAAAAAACACCTTCGCGATTTTTGGGAGCTTCACTGCGGTCAGAAGAACCAGCAGATATCCTGCCATTGTCAAATAGATCAGAAGACCCTGAATGTCCGGCTTAATCGTCATTTATTCCCCCTTTTCAAAATCTTAGGCCAAAACTGCAAAACGAGACCGACGAAAATCATGGCGTACCCAACAAAGACCGTCCAAACACCCCGTGACGATGATACCGAAATACCGCTGACCGGGCCGGAAGCGTCATAAGCAAAGGTACTCTGGTAAAAATGGTAGCCACCATAATACAAGGGCTTGTTGACTTCGATTGTAGATTCCTTGACCACCTGTTCTTTGTCGATAACCTGTAGGGTACTCTTATAGTCCTTGACCATGTGGGGGGCCACATAGTCCGCTCGGTAGTTTCTACCGGGCATTGCATGCATACCAAACCGCTCAAAAACAAAGAATGTCTCCGGTGGCTTACCGGCCAGCGTCAATATCAGTTCATAAGCAGGATTGTCACCTGGCTCTGTGGACTCATAAGGCATCATCCGACCGTCAACCTGTCTCATTTTGAAATTTCGATAAACGGCTGTAACCTGAAGGGTCCCGCGGTCGTCCGAGAGTTCGATTTCTTTACCCACTTCCGCAGGAATAGTAAGGCCAGAGTCCGTTGCATCACTAAAATAAAACCGAATGGCCGGCCTGTCATAGTATTCGATAAACGCTTCTTTAAGTCCAATGTAAAAAGGCAACTCACCAACATCGGCATCTGTATCCAAAGCAACCTGATTAGACGATTGACCCTGATGAAGAGACATCATCCCTTTTACAAACGAACCCTTTTGAAACAGCCGATCCAGCAGAGCATGACCTCTTTGTGAACCAACCATTCCCCCTGCCAGTACAAGAACACAGCCCGCATGAATCAGCATGAGCGAAAGGCGTTTCCTTAGAGAGACATAAACAAAAAAGCCCACGACAAAAAGCAATAAGAGAAAGCACCAGAACACAATCATGGGCATCGAGTTGAAAAAGACCTTGGCCCGCTGTGCACCGAGGAAAGCACCATAGACAGAGAAAACGGTAAACGCCGTCAGGAGCGAGAGTATCATCACATTCAAATATTGTTTTATCTTCACAGTAAACTTTCGCATTTTTGTTAATGGTTTAAGCCGCTGGAGCTAACGCCTCCAGCAGGAACTCGAATTTTTTATCATGTACGGCAGAATTCCCGAACATATAT
>NBLM01000025.1 GCA_002084585.1 Planctomycetales bacterium 4572_13
TACATCGCTACCTCTTCCCGTCAACCCTAAAATTTATATAACTATATTATTGTGCAACGAGTTAGGATGCTTTTTGTGAGTCAATACTTTTGACGCAGGCATCAGTAAAGGCTGTTTTCTGGAAAACAGGGAGAATTATTATTTTTTAGCTTGACAAAAATCGCTTATTTGACGAAGATGTAATGAACATATGTTCATTAGGAGTATGTAACAGTATGCCAAGACCTTGTAAAAACAGATTTGTTTCAGGGCAGCCGGGGTCGATTGTGTATAAACCGGCGGGGATCCCCGCGCGAACTTTGGAGTGGGTTTATCTTGCGATGGATGAGTTTGAAACGATACGGCTATTGGATCATGAGGGGTTGGATCAGGAAAAAGCGGCCCAATTAATGGGTGTCTCCCGCCCAACGGTCACGCGTATTTATGCCAGCGCCCGCAAAAAAATTGCCGAGGCGATAACCGAGGGCAAAGCGATCTCCATTGAAGGCGGCCCTGTTGAAAGCCGCCGCATAACACCGCCGCAAGGTGGGCCAATGGGGTGTCAGGGCAGAGGTCGCCATCGCGGCGGCAGAGGCCAACAATAAACTTTTGAAAGAAAGGCCAGTATCATGAAAATTGTGGTAACAGCACAAGGAAACGAATTGTCAAGTGAAGTTGATCTTCGGTTTGGCCGGGCCGGGAATCTCCTCGTCATTGATACCGAGACGGGTGATTTTCAGACGCACAGCAATACGACCAATCTGAACGCCGCCCAAGGGGCCGGTATCCAGACCGGGCAGAATGTCGCTGAATTGGGTGTCGAAGCCGTCATTACCGGTAATGTCGGCCCGAACGCTTTTAAGGTATTAAATGCCGCGGGTGTGAAGATCTTTCTCTCTAAGAAGCAAACGGTCGCTGAGGCGATTGATGCGTTCAAGGCGGGTCAGCTAAAGGAAGTCGATCAGGCGAATGTTGAAGGGCATTGGGTATAGAAAATGAAGACCTATTTAGATTGCATTCCGTGTTTCATTCGTCAGGGACTTGATGCGGCGAGATTAGTTTCAGGCGATGAGCAAATTCACGAGCAGGTTGTTCGCCGGGTTCTTCGCCTTACGGTGGATTTGGATATGAGCCAGACGCCGCCGGCGATGGGGCAGAAGATACACCGGCTCATTCGGGAATTGACCGGCAACGAGGATCCGTATCGTGATTTAAAAAAACAACATAATCAGTTTGCGCTGGAATTGTATGACCTGCTGGAGCCAACGGTTCACAGTACCGAAGACCCCTTGGAAACTGCAGTCCGATTAGCCATCGCAGGTAATATCATCGATCTGGGTGTCAAAACCTCAATTTCAGATTCGGATATCCAAAAGACGATCAATGATTCATTAACCGCATCATTTGACCAGACGATGCTTGAACAATTACGCTCGGATGCTGAATGTGCCAGAAACATTCTTTATCTGTCGGATAATGCCGGTGAAATCGTTTTTGATCGTTTGTTGCTTGAGCAGTTGCCCACTGAAAAAATAACGGTTGCCGTCAAGGGGCAGCCGATCATCAATGATGCCACAATGGCGGATGCGGAGTTTATCGGGCTGACGAAAATCGTTGAAGTGATCGACAACGGCTCCGATGCGCCGGGAACCATTTTGGAAACCTGCTCACAACGATTCCGGGATCGTTTTGAAAATGCTGATTTAATCATTGCAAAGGGACAGGGCAATTATGAAACGCTTAGCGATTCGGATAAAAACATATTCTTCATCCTCAAGGCCAAGTGTCCGGTGATTGCTGAACACATTGGTTGTGAGATTGGCGATATGATTTTGCGTCGTACTTTGTGTGCTGACGAAGACAGGAAACTTATTTTGAAAGGGAACTGATTATGCCAAGAGGTGACGGAACAGGCCCTAGCGGCCAAGGGCCCGGTACGGGACGCGGTCAAGGCCAGAGTCAAGGTAGAGGCAAAATGGGCGGACCACTTGCAGCTGGACCAGGCGGAAATTGTGTTTGTCCGAACTGTGGGGCAACGGTCGCTCATGTTGTCAGACAACCGTGTAACACAAGAAGCTGCCCCCAATGCGGGGCTAAAATGACGAGAAGTTAATTTTTATATTGAAAGGGGACTTATTATGCCAGGTGGAAACGGAACAGGGCCTGCGGGTATGGGGCCGATGACAGGCAGAGGCGTTGGTTTTTGTGCGGGTTACAATACGCCGGGATACACCCATCCCATTGGCGGACGCGGCATGGGTATGGGCCGCGGTCGAGGAATGGGCATGGGTCGAGGTTTCGGTCGAGGTTTTGCTGGAGCCGGTAATGCGGGAGCGTATCCCGTACCGGTGGGTCAGCCCTTAACACAAGAGCAGGAACTCGAAGGCCTTAAAGGTCAGGCCGAGTCTCTTGAAAATTCGCTGGACCAGATCAAGGCACGCATCGAAGCGCTTCAGAGCCAAAAATAGTAACAAAAAGAACAGGGGAACTATGGGCATCGTGTACGGTGTCCACCGTTTCCCTGAAATTAGCAGTGGCTTACGGAAACGGTGTACACTATGAATCCGACGCTTAAGGCGAGTGAAGTAACGGTGGGGTTTCACCGGGACGGTTATCGCATCGACAAAACAGCCGCACCGATGGATCGATATACGCAATGGCAAACAGACGGTAAGGATTGGCACAGCCCCAAACCCGTTTGCTTCCATTCGTTGCCTCAAGACGGCTGGATTGCAAAAGATGAGTTTGACCGAAACCAAGAGAATACGATTACGGAGTGAGTTTGATATGAAAATAGCCATCGCCAGCGGCAAAGGCGGCACGGGGAAGACAACGATAGCGACCAATCTGGCCTGTTCGATTGCCCAAATGGGTAGTACGGCACAGTACCTTGACTGCGATGTTGAAGAGCCGAACGGCCATATCTTTCTAAAGCCGGAGATAGACCAATCGCAGCCGGTGACCATCGCTGTACCCCAAGTAGATGAAGAAAAATGCAACGGTTGCGGCCAATGCGGAAAACTTTGTCAGTACAGTGCGATCATCTGCCTCAAAGACAAGGCAATGACCTTTGACCAACTCTGCCATTCCTGCGGCGGGTGTATGTTGGTCTGCCCAACAGGTGCGATTACAGAAAAACCCAAAGAAATCGGCTTCGTTGAGAGTGGAATGGCCAAGGGCGTACACTTTGGGCAGGGACGGCTGAGAATCGGTGATATTCATACGCCGCCATTGATAAAACAGGTCAAGGCCAGAGCTTTGGCCGAAGGCGTTGTCATTGTCGATGCGCCGCCGGGGACTTCGTGTCCGGTGATCGAGGCGGTTAAGGGGTCGGATTTCATCCTGCTGGTCACCGAACCAACGCCGTTTGGATTGAACGATCTGAAACTGGCAGTTGGGATGGTCAGTGAATTAAAGATCCCGTTTGCGGTGGTTGTTAATCGCAGCGAGCCGGATGAGCAAATGACCCGTCAGTACTGTCAGGATGAAAACATCGAGATTATCCTTGAGGTGCCGGACGATCGCCGCATTGCCGAGGCGTATTCGGTGGGCGAGATGATAGTTGATATACTCCCCGAGTACAAGGATATTTTTACGGGGCTGTATGAAACAATCGCAAAGAAAATTAAGGGCTGAAAAAATGAAAGCACTGATTGTCTTTAACGGAAATCCGTATGATGGTACGGATATAACATGGAACGGACTTCGATTGGCAGAACAATTACTTCATACCGGTCTGGAAGTGAATATATTTTTGATGAATGATTCGGTGGACTTGGCACGGGATGTAACGAAGCCGCCGGAAGGGTATTTTGATTTGGTGCAGATGCTCAAAGACCTGATCGCTAAAAAAGTAACGGTCAAGGTGTGTGGAACCTGTAATGCCCGCTGCGGTATCCATAAAAGCGAACCGTATTTTGAAGGCGCCCAAACAGCCACGATGCCGGAACTGGCCCAGTGGATCAAAGAGGCCGACAAGGTCATTACATTTTAGCCGAACCACGAATCCCGATATGTTGGGACCCATAAACGCGAATATTTTTTGACAGGATATACAAACAGGATATACAAGATGAATAGGATTTTAAATAATTATCCTGTAAATCCCGTTAATCCTGTCTGAAAAAAACAGTGTAAATTCGTGGTTCTCCTTAGTGTAACAGTTAAAAGGATATTTCAATGAAAGAATTGGTTGTTATCAGTGGTAAAGGCGGGACGGGTAAGACCAGTATTGTCGCCGCGTTTGCGGCTCTTGCGAATAATGCGGTGTTGGCTGACTGCGATGTGGATGCGGCAGACCTGCACTTGGTATTGAATCCGACCGTTAAACAGACGACGGACTTTTCCGGTGGCAAACAGGCATTTGTTATTGCTGAAAAGTGTATCGGTTGCAGGAAATGCCAGGACCTTTGCAAATTTGACGCCATCAAGTTAGACGGCCCGGCGAATGATTTAGTCGCGAAGACCTATCGGGTTGATCCCATTTCGTGCGAGGGGTGCAAGGTGTGTGTGGAGTTCTGTCCGGCCGATGCCATTGAGTTCAACGATCAAATTAATGGCCAGTGGTTTGTCTCAGATACGCGGTTCGGAACGATGGTTCACGCCGAGCTGGGGATCGCCGAGGAAAACAGCGGTAAACTGGTATTTCTTATACGCAAAGAAACCAAAAGAATTGCTGAAGAGCAGGAGAAAGATCTAATTATCGTCGATGGTTCGCCGGGCATTGGCTGTCCGGTGATCGCCTCGATTACTGGAGCGGATTTGGTGCTGATCGTTACTGAACCGACGCTTTCGGGAAAACACGATTTAGAACGCGTTGCGGAACTGGCGGCCGGCTTTGGGATGCCTGTGTTGGTGGCCATCAACAAGTTTGACCTGAACCCGGAAATGGCTGCTCAAATTGAAAAAGATGCGGGCCAACGAGGTATCAAAGTTGTTGGAAAAATTCGTTATGATAAAGCCGTGACCAAAGCGCAGATTGCAAAGCAGTCTATTGTCGAATATACTGACACAGGTGTATCAGAAGATATTAAAACTTTGTGGACGAATGTTGTCGAAACCCTTGGCGGGTAATAAGTGTTGTGATAAATGAATCAAAACCCCTAAATTTTCAGGAGAGTAAAATGAAAGTAGCCATTCCATTAGCACAGGGAAAATTAACGCTTCACTTTGGTCATTGCGAGCAGTTCGCGATCATCGATGTCAATGATGAAACAAAAGAGATTTCCGGTCGAGAAGATTTGACGCCTCCGGCTCATGAACCGGGCGTGCTGCCAAAATGGCTGCATGAACAGGAAGCCAATGTCATTATCGCTGGCGGCATGGGCCAGCGGGCGCAGCAGTTGTTTACTCAAAATGATATTAAAGTCGTCGTCGGAGCATCAGTAGCCCAGCCGGAAGAACTTGTCTCGGCCTATTTGCAGGGTACGCTTGAAACAGGAAGCAATATCTGTGACCACTAAAACGGACAATTGTTCGCGGTTAAGGAGCCACGAATCCGGATATGTCGGGACCCATAAACGCGAATATTTTTTGACAAAATTTACAGGATGAACAGGATTTTTAATAATTATCCTGTAAATCTCGTTAATCCTGTCTGAAAAAATCAGTGTTAATCAGTGTCTATTCGTGGTTCTTTTTTATGTGAATGGACACTAAACGGTATTTGTAAGCGGGATATTTTCATGCAGTACACCGACAAGGTACTTGAGCATTTTACCCATCCGCGCAACATCGGCGAGATTCTCGACGCCGATGGTGTCGGCAATGCCGGCTCGCCGGAGTGTGGGGATACACTGCGCGTCTGGATCAAGATTGCCGATGAGCATCTGGTTAATATCAAGTACAGGGTCTTTGGCTGTCCGGCGGCGGTGGCCTGCTGCAGCATGATGACCGAGTTAGCGATGGGAATGCATGTTGATGAGGCCGCCGAACTGACGGACGATCAGGTGGCCGAGGCACTGGGCGGCCTGCCGGAGCAAAAGTATCATTGCTCCAATATCGCCGCGTCAGGGCTTTATGATGCGATTATGAGCTATGCCCTCAAAAGCCATCGCAAGAACAAGACGATGACGCTTACGGTACTGGTCGATAACACCGCAGCCGAGGGGCTTTCATCGGAGCATGGCCTGTCTTTTTGGATCGAATACAATGGTAAGCACATTCTTTTTGATACGGGCCAAAGCGATCTGCTTGTACACAATGCGAAAAAACTTAATGTCGATTTGTCTCAGACAGATGCGATCCTACTCAGTCACGGTCATTATGACCACACCGGCGGCCTGAAAGCGGCCCTTGAAAAAGCACCCGATGCGATGATTTACCTGCACCCGGACGCGGCCAAGATTCGATACAGCCGCAAACCCGAAAAGCCGCCGCATCCGGTTTCGATGCCGCAGGCGTGCTGTCAGTCGCTCTCCGAGGCGGTCCCAAAAGGAAATGTTGTCTATACGGACAAACCACAGCGAATCTATCCGGGGGTTATGCTGACCGGCCCAATCCCGCGAGTCATGAATTATGAGGACACCGGCGGGGCGTTCTATGACGATTTTGAATGTACCCTTCCCGACCGTATCGTTGATGACCAGGCATTACTGATCGAGATGCCGCAGGGTTTGGTCGTTGTCCTCGGATGTGCCCATTCGGGTGTGGTTAACACCCTGCGTTATGCCGCAAAGCTTAGCGGCCAAGAGCAAGTTTATGCGGTCGTCGGCGGGATGCATCTGTTAAATGCCTCTGATAAACGGATCGAAAAAACAATCGAAGCACTGAAAGAGTATGGTGTACAGAAAATCACCCCGGCCCATTGTACCGGCGACAAAGCGGTCGAAAAACTCAAAAAGGCCTTCCCCGAACAGTACTCTATCTGCCCCGCAGGTAAACAGATTGACCTCTGAAATATCCCATTTTTGGCCTAAATCCCGTTAAACTGAAAAAAATGATAAAATCTTCATTTTTCGTGAACTTTTAACTTGCTGCACCGATATATTACTATATATTAATATATCAATTTAGCAAGACGGGTATTACTCGAGAATAATGATGACAAAATGAACAAAAAAACAGCGGAAAAGGTTGCCAATACACTCAAAGCCATCGCTCATCCTGTTCGCCTGAGGATTATTGAATGCCTTGAAAATGATGAGAAGTGCGTCAATAAGATTGTCGAGTGCGTTGGCGGCAAGCAATCCATTACCAGTCAGCAGCTCAATATGATGAAAGATAAGGGCGTTCTGGCGTGTCGCCGCGATGGGGTAAAAGTGTACTATCGAATCGCGAATCCTAATGTTATTAAACTGTTACACTGCATTGGCAGTCACTGTAAAAACAAATGAAAGGCAAGAAACATGTCGGAAGAAAAAAAACAAACAGCAAATCGTTCGAAAGTTTGGGATGCCGGTTTAGTCGGTATCCTTGTTGGTTTTGTGTTGTGCGGTATTGTGATGTTTACAGCGATGCCGTCGATGATGATCGTTACCAAGGAATGCCAGTTGGGGTTCGATGAAACGGTCGCGGCACTGGAAAAGCGTATCCCGGAGCATGGCTGGGTTGTTTCGGGCGGCAAGGCAATCGACATGAACGCATCGCTTGCCAAAAACGGAGTCGAGTTTGGCCCTCGTGTCAAGCTGGTTAAGCTCTGCAATGCTGAACACGCCAAAAGCGTCTTGACGACGGATCGTTGGGTGTCATGCCTGATGCCCTGTACGATGGCGGTATGGGAAGGCGATGACGGCAAGGTCTATCTGTCCGAGATGAACATGGGCCTGATGGCCAAAATGTTCGGCGGCAATATAGCCAAAGTCATGGGCGGCAGTGTTGTTCACGATGAAGAGCAGATTCTCGAAGGGTTATTGAAAGATTAATTTTATTCGACTTCAAAGGAGATGGTACGATGCCGATCTTTGAATACAAATGCCAAAAATGTGGCTATAAAATGGATTTTTTAGAGAAAAATTCTGCCAAAAGTAAGCATGTTTGTGAAAAATGCGGAAGTTCCGAGATGCAGAAACAATTTTCTGATTTTTCAGTTGGAAAATGTAAGGCTTCGGGTGACTCCTGCCCAACGGGGACATGCCCATTTTCCTGAACACAAATATTTATCAGCAAAATGAGAAAGGATAGTCGATGGAAGTTTTTACAAATACGGTGTATAAAAAAGCAGATGAACCCGCGATGACTCAAATGAGTGGCATCCCTGAAACTGAGATTGGGGTGCCGGAAACCTATGGGGGCAACCCGGACGCACTGAATCCGGAGGAGATGTTTATTGCTTCGATTAATAGTTGTATTATGCTTGTTTTCTATCATTTCACGGATAAATACAAGGTCAAGATAGCATCGTATTCCACGGAGGCGACTGGCACGGTCGAAAAGACAAAAAATGGCCTGAGGTTTACCGCTGTTGAGGTCAAAGCAAAAGTGGCTCTTGGCGATGAGAGTCAGACAGAAAAGATTGAAGAAATCGCTCAGTTGGCAGAAAAATATTGTCTTGTATCCGGTTCTGTGGCCTGTCCTGTCAGTTATGAGGTTAAAATCACAGACACCTAAAAAGATGAAATGGCGTTTTTTTTTAAGTTGTATCTAAAAGACCGCAGGCAATAGAATATTGGTAAAGTCAGTTTTTATGGAGAGAGCTATGAATTTGAAACAACGCATAACAGATTTTTCGATCAGGCATTATAAAGCCGTTACGGGCGTACTGGTGATGACAACCGTGATGGTTATGCTGCTGGCGGCGGTTCCGTCTATTTGGCCGGAAACATTTACCGCATTTAATGCGATTAAAATTGATACCGATCCGGAAAATATGCTCCCCGCTGATGAACCGGTACGGGTGTTCCATAATCAGATGAAAAAGGAGCTTTCACTTTACGACATGGTTGTGGTCGGCATCGTGAATGAAACGCATCCGGATGGTGTATTTAATCCCCAAACGCTGGCTAACATTTATGAACTGACGGAGTTTGCCAAAACGCTTCACTGGACCGAAGAGGGCCGGGAAGTGGGCGTTGTTGAAGTGGACCTGATCGCACCATCCACAGTTGATAACATTGAGCAGGGCGGCCCGGGAGTCGTGAAATTCGAATGGTTGATGCCGCAGCCCCCGCAAACCAAAGAACAGGCCCTGGCCGTTCGCCAAAAGGCCCAGCGAATCCCATTTCTTAACGGCACACTGGTCTCTGAAGACGGCAAGGCGATTTGTATTTACATTCCCCTGACGGATAAACATTTGAGCTATCGGGTTTATTCGGAACTTCAGAAAAAGACCGCCACGCTCTCCGGCGATGAAGCGTATCATATCACCGGTCTTCCGGTGGCAGAGGACACCTTTGGCGTTGAGATGTTTATGCAGATGGCGATTTCGGCACCGACAGCGATGGTGGTTATTTTTCTTCTGATGCTGTTGTTTTTTCGAAAATTGGTCGTGGTTATTTCACCGATGATCGTGGCGATGGTGTCGGTTATTCTAACGATGGGGGCACTGATTATCGCGGGCTTTCCCGTGCATATTATGAGCAGTATGATCCCGATTTTCATTATGCCGATTGCGGTGCTGGATTCGATCCATATCATCAGCGAGTTTTTCGAGTTGTATCAGCAGACCAAGGACCGGCGTAAGACGATGATCCGGGTGATGGATGAATTGTTTGTCCCGATGCTTTATACCTCACTGACCTCGGCGGCAGGATTTGCTTCATTAGCTCTAACGCCCATTCCTCCGGTACAGGTTTTTGGTATCTTTGTCGCCATGGGCGTGATGGTCGCTTGGCTGTTGACGGTAATCTTTATTCCTGCGTACATTATGTTCGTCAAGCCGCAAACACTGGAAAAATTCGGAGCAGTCCATATCCCCGATCAAGATGAACACACAACGCTGATGGGACGCATTTTACATCGTATGGGCATGGGGACCTATCGCTGGGCAAAACCTATATTGGCTGTTACGGTGATTATTATCGTCGCTGCTTTTTACGGCATCAGCAAAATCAATATTAACGACAATCCGGTGAAGTGGTTTAGCCCGACGCATCCGATTCGGATTGCCGACAAAGTACTCAATGACCACTTTGGCGGAACTTATATGGCCTATCTGGCACTGAGTGCCGTTGATAAAGAATTTGTTCCCGAAGCGTTTGTAAACAACTTCACACAACACGCTGAAAATCGAGTGGTTGAATACAAAGCCGATTGGCCTGAGGCGGCTTCTGTTTTTATTGAAATACAAAGAATGGCAACGACCTCATTAAAAAATGTTCAAAACCGTCAGGAGGCCTTTAGGATACTGTCTGGTTTAGTTGATGAAAAACTCAATCAAGCCCCGGATAATCTGGTGGATGCGTGGGATGAAGTTAGTCTGTTTGTGGCCGAGCAAAAACAGCAAAATCAGGTATTCAAAGACCCCGCCGTACTTGCGTATCAGACCCAATTGCAACAGGCACTTTTAGAGACCCACATTGTTGGCAAGTCAACTTCGCTGGCGGATATTATCAGTACCGTACACAGGGAATTGTTTGAGGGCAAAGACGACCAATATCGTATTCCCGATAGTTCCAGCGCGGTCGCTCAGTGCATGATGACCTATCAATCCGGCCATCGGGCGGGCGACTTGTGGCACTTTGTAACCCCCGATTATCGCAAGAGTAGCATCTGGACTCAACTCACAAGCGGCGACAACAGAGATATGACCAAAGTGGTTAAAGCAGTTGATAAGTTCATCGCTGAAAACCCGCCGCCAGTTCCGTTGAAGTTTGAGTGGTTTGGACTCAATTACATTAATATTATCTGGCAGGATAAGATGACAAGCGGGATGCTGCAGGCGTTTGCCGGGAGTTTTCTGGTTGTATTTCTGATGATGACAATTCTGTTCCGCTCGGCTTTATGGGGCTTTCTGTCGATGATTCCACTGACCATCACCATTGCGGCGATCTACGGTGCTGTTGGATTTGTCGGAAAGGATTATGACATGCCGGTAGCGGTACTCAGTTCGATGGCGCTGGGGTTGGCAGTGGATTTTGCGATTCACTTCCTCGCCCGAAGCCGAGAGATGTATGCTTCTTTCGGCTCATGGGAAAAGACCGTGCCGGTGATATTCGCCGAACCGGCTCGGGCGATTACGCGAAATGTCATTGTTATCGCCGTGGGATTTTTACCCTTGCTGTTGGCACCGCTGACACCTTATAATACAGTTGGTACCTTGCTTGCATCGATTCTGCTTGTTTCCGGCGTGGCGACCTTGTTAATCCTGCCGTCATTGGTGCGGGTGCTGGAAAAACGCCTGTTTACGGACAAAAAAGTGCAAGGCGCAAGTTGCAATTGCGTAACCTGCGTAGTCTCATCCGTTACAATGGTTGCACTGGTAGCGATTACGCTGCATCAGTACGCCGCAGTCGGTTGGGGTCAACTGGTATGGTTTAGTTTTGTTGCGATACTGGTATTAGCGCTAGGTTGCGGATTCTTATCAAGACGCAAAAAATGTAAAACCCTTAATGAACAGGAGGTCACTGGAAATGACTAAGAAACTACTTTTAGCAATTTTTATTTCAATCGTACTGTGGGTCTCTGGAGATGTTGTTATCGCCGAAACAACAAAAACCGCCGTACCCGATACGCTTTCGGTTGATGAGATCGTGAACAGAACCAATCGCGTGGCGTATTATCTCGGCAGTGATGGAAGTGCCCGGGTCAAGATGACCATTACCGATAGTCAAGGCCGCCAGCGAAATCGTGAATTGTCCATTCTTCGCTGGGACCAACCGAACCCCGACTTATCCAAAGAGCAGCAGGGCAAGGATGACAGCTACTGCGGCGGGCAGAAGACTTATGCTTTCTTTCATCGCCCGGCGGATGTGTCCAAGACCGTTTTTATGGTTTGGAAGTATCCAGACAAAGACGATGACCGCTGGATGTATCTGCCGGCACTGGATTTGGTCAAACGCATTGCTGCAACCGATAAGCGCACCAGCTTTATGGGATCAAACTTTTTCTATGAAGATGTGTCCGGACGGAGTCCTGCCGATGACACGCATGAGTTGGTTGAAACAACAAAAGATTATTATGTTCTAAAAAATACACCGAAAGATTCTACTCTGGTCGAATTTTCGTATTTCAAAATGTGGATTCACCGTGAAAGTTTCGTAGTTGTTAAAACCGATTATTATGACAAACAGGGCAAGAAGTATCGAACCTATGAAGCACTGAATGTCGAAAATATTCAAGGGTACCCAACAGTAACCAAAGCAAAAATGACCGATTTGCGAACCGGTGGCTATACGGTCAGTGAATACAGTCAGGTTAAATACGATATCGGTATCCCCGAGTCTATTTTTACGGAACGCTATTTACGAAAACCGCCAAGAAAATATTTAAAATAAGAGATGTTTTACAACTCTTCGTAATAATCCAAAAAAAGAAAGGGAGCTGAAATGGAAGAATCAAAAATGAACATGCCGTTATTGGGGGATAACTTTCCCGATCTTAAGGTTCAGACCACACATGGACCCATGGATATCCCGGGAGATTTAAAAGGGCAATGGTTTGTACTATTTAGTCATCCGGCTGATTTTACACCGGTTTGTACCACCGAGTTCGTTGCGTTTCAGAAACGATATGAGGAATTTGAAAAACTCGGCTGTCAGTTGATTGGGATGTCGATTGACCAGGTGTTCTCTCACATTAAATGGGTCGAGTGGATTAAAGAAGCGCTTGATGTGACGATTCAATTCCCAATCGTGGCGGCGAACGATCGTATCGCTTTGAAACTTGGAATGCTGCATCCCGGCAAGGGGACCAATACGGTTAGAGCCGTATTTATTGTGGACCCGAAGGGGAAAGTCCGCTTGATTATGTATTATCCACAGGAAGTTGGCCGGAACATGGATGAAGTTGTCAGAACCGTAAAAGCCCTTCAGATTTCTGATAAACAGGGAGCCATTCCTGCTGGATGGCCGGATAACGAACTCATTGGAAGCAATGTTATCATTTCACCGGCGACCGATGAAAAAACAGCCGAACAAAGAGTCAAGGATTATGAAAACTTTGACTGGTGGTTTTGTCATAAGCCCTTAGAGAAATAACTCCGACTATAAAGCGATTGTGCGTTCAGGAATTAATACAGAATGAATGGAAAATATTTTCCGGTTCGAGTGCTTTGTGTACTTGCGTTGACAGTCTCCCTTTTTGCTGAGGGAGTACCCGCGTTACCGGCAGGGCTTCAGGGAAGCCAAAGCTCCAATGAAGATTCCCCCACATTGCCGAGCGGTTTAGGGGCATTACCCTCTGACTCGACAGGACCGGACACACTGCCGGGTCGTGAACCCTGGATGGATATAACGGGTTTTTGGGAAGTGCGAAGCGGCTACCGTCTGCAAAATGACAAATACCAAAAAGACGCATTTCTTGGCGAGACACAATTACAGTTGGAACTGGAAAAGCTATGGAACGGTTTTACTTTTAATGTGACAACCGATCTCTATTATGATTGGGTTGACGAGAATCATTCCGTCGATCTGGAAACGGGTGAGGGTTTTTTGGATTTGCGGGAGGCCAGCGTGGCCTATTCGCCATTTGATTTTATGGATGTTAAGTTAGGCCGGCAGGTACTGACCTGGGGAACGGGTGATCTGGTATTTATCAATGATCTTTTTCCGAAAGACTGGCGTTCATTTTTACTCGGTCGGGATACCGAATACCTCAAGGCCCCGTCCGACGCTCTCAAGGCAAGTTTCTTTACAGAGTTAGCTGACATTGATGTCGTGTACACGCCCCGATTCGACTCCGACAGGCATATCACCGGTGAGCGTCTGTCCTATTGGAATGGCAGCCGCATTGCGGGCAATGATGATATTATTCGTACCGATAAACCGGATGACTGGTTTGACGATGATGAATGGGCGGTGCGGACATCAAAAAATGTAGGCGGCTATGAACTGGCGGCTTATGGCTACTGGGGTTTTTGGAAAAGTCCCGCCGGCTTTGATACTTCAACTTCCAAATACACTTTTCCAAAGCTCAATGTCTATGGTGCAAGTGTCAGAGGGCAGGTCGGCAGGGGGATCGGTAATGTCGAAATTGGCTATTATGACTCCCGCGATGACGACTCCGGCGACGACCCGTTTACCCATAACAGCCAGATGAGATACTTGGTGGGTTATGAGCGGGATCTTCCGGAAATCGCCTCCGATTTTACCGTTGGTTTGCAGTATTACCTCGAGCAGATGCTGGACTACGGTGACTATAAACGAACATTACCCGCCGGCAGCGCCGTCGCCGATGAGTACCGCCATTTATTGACATTGCGGGTTACGAAATTGTATTGGAACCAGAATCTGACCTGTTCGCTGTTTACCTTTTTCTCGCCTTCGGACGAAGATGCGTATCTGCGGCCCAATATTCATTATAAAGTTAATGATAACTTAGCGGTCGAAGCGGGGGCCAACATCTTCTTCGGTGATCAACCCCATACATTCTTCGGCCAGTTTGAGGATAATACAAACCTCTACGCCGCGGTTCGCCATAGTTTTTAAGCGATGGATACAAGCAAATCTTCCAGAAGTTGTTTGAGTTTCCTGATCGCATTGCCGCGATGAGAGATGCTGTTTTTTTCTTGAGGGGCCAACTGGGCGGCGGTCTTGTTCAGCGGGGGGATATAGAAAATCGGGTCGTAGCCGAAGCCGTTTTCGCCGATGGGCCCGCGATTAATGATGCCTTCAAAAGTGCCCTCTGTTTCCAGCAGAACTTTTTCTGGCGATGCGAGGCACAGACAGCACATAAAGCGGGCCGTGCGTTTTATGTCGGGGATGTCTTTTAGTTCGGCCAGCACTTTTTTGTAGTTGGCGGTATCAATGTCTTTGCGGTTGTCGCCACATTCATCCGTGGCATAGCGAGCACTATAAACGCCCGGTTGACCGTCCAGGGCATCAATGACAAGGCCGGAGTCGTCGGCGATTGTCCACAAACCGGTTGCTTTGGCGTAGCCGAGAGCTTTTTTGCGTGCGTTTTCGGCGAAAGTATCACCGTCTTCAGCGATCTCGCCGACATCGGGATACGCTTTCAAACTAACCCACTCGATCTTTTCATTGGTCGTTCCGATCAGTTCAGCCAGTTCAGCCAATTTCCCCTGATTGGTGCTTGCAAGCAGTACTCGACGCTTTATTTGGATTTTCATGCCCTTTTGCGTACCATTTCATTTATTAAGAGTCGAGAGTTTTTTTCAATAGAGGGTGTGTCTAATGGAGCTGATGAGATTCGAACTCACGACCTCTTGCATGCCATGCAAGCGCTCTCCCAACTGAGCTACAGCCCCGAAACAAACGCGCGAGATTAGCACAAAAACAGACTCTTGGCAAGCCATTTTGGCATAAAAATCAGGATTTTTCGCAATTTAGTCCGATTTTGGCTAAAAATACTTGAAGTTCCATCTCCGAAAAGATAGAATCCGCGTTTCCCAAACGGCATGACAGAGTCACCGTTTGAGAGAAAATCAAAGCCGTTTTGGCGGCTGTGTAATGCGACACAAAGTGTCGGTTTAGGCCAATGTAGCTCAACGGTAGAGCACCGGTTTTGTAAACCGGCGGTTGAGGGTTCGATTCCCTCCGTTGGCTTTTTTGTATTTGCATGAAGAGATATGGGGTTTTGCACCTATGGTCGCAACCCCGTTTTTTGTATCGAGGCGATGGAGTATATCCGAAGCTTCAAAGAAAAAATTGTTGTTGTTAAGCTGGGTGGCAGCATCCTCGATGACATCGAATTACAAAAAAAGCTCCTGACTGATGTGGTGTTTATGTCCATCGTAGGGATGCAGCCCATTCTCGTTCACGGCGGCGGAAAAGCAATTACAGCGGCGATGAGCCAAGCGGGTCTGGAACCGGTCTGGATCAATGGACGCCGATACACCGATGAACGCACACTCGCCATCGCCGAACATACGCTGATAAAAGCCGTCAACCAGCCCATTTGCAATATGCTCCGCGATATGGGAGCCAAAGCGATGGGACTACATTCACTGAGCAGTTGTGCGGTTTTTGCAGAACCGTTGCAGCTGGAGAATGAGGATGGACGCAAAATTGATCTGGGACTGGTCGGAAAAGTCGCTGAGGTCAATGCGGAACTGCTGACAACCCTGTGTAACAGCGGAGTCATTCCTGTGATTGCACCAGTCGTACGCTCCAGAACCGGCGGCAAACTCAATGTCAACGCCGACAGCATCGCCGGGTATGTCGCCGCCGCGGTCGGGGCCGAAAAACTCGTCGTATTAAGCGACACGCACGGCATTCGGCTGGATGTTGACAAACCGGAAAGCCGGATATCAAGCGCCAGCGAAAAAGAGATCGAAGAGATGATCAAAAAAGGGATCATATCCTCTGGAATGATGCCCAAGGTTGAGTCCTGCATCACCGCGTTGGACGGCGAAACGGGCAAGGCGCATATTATTGACGGCCGAATCCCGCATTCGCTGCTGTTGGAAATCTACACCGACAAAGGCATTGGAACACAAATCATAAAATAAGGTTTTTACGGGTACAAAGATATGAATACACAAGATGTTATCTCAATGTTTGATGATTATGTCATCGCCAATTATGGCCGATTACCGAAAGTCATCACAAAGGGTCAAAACAACACGCTCGAAGACCTTGATGGCAATAAGATCCTGGATATGTTTCCCGGATGGGCCGTCAGTGGGATTGGACATTGTCATCCCAAAGTCGTCGAGGCCCTCCGTAAACAAGCCGGTGAACTGCTGCACATCGATAACACTTTTTACACCGTCGAGCAGGGACAACTGGCTAAGAAACTCTCCGAGCGGGCCTTTGGCGGTCAATGCTTCTTTTGCAACAGCGGTGCCGAAGCCAATGAGGCCGCACTGAAGCTGGCCCGATGTCATACACCGCGAGAGAAATATAAGTTTATCACCGCCGAAAAGAGCTTTCACGGCCGAACGCTTGCAACGCTGACCGCGACGGGGCAATCCAAATGCCACGATGGCTTTTTGCCGCTGCCGGCCGGTTTTATTTATGTACCCTTCAACGACATTGATGCGCTGCATGAAGCGTTTGATGAAGAGGTCGCCGCCGTGATGATCGAACCCATACAGGGCGAGGGCGGTATCCATGAAGCCACGCCCGAGTATATGCAGACGATCCGAGACCTGTGCGATGAACACGATGCCTTAATGATCCTCGATGAAGTGCAAACGGGAATGGGCCGAACAGGGCGATGGTTCGGCTACCAGCATTACGAGGTAACGCCGGATATGATTACGCTGGCCAAAGCACTGGGCGGCGGCGTTGCCATCGGTGCGATGATGGCCCGGCCGGAAATCGCAAAATCACTCGTTCCCGGCACACACGCTTCGACTTTCGGCGGCAATTCGTTAGCGTGCGCAGCGGCCATTGCCGTCATTGAGGCGATTGACGAAGACAAACTCCTCGACAATGCCAATCTGATGGGCCAGTACACACGGGACAAGCTGGAACAACTGAGAGAAAAGCACCCAATCATCGATCACATTCGAGGCAAGGGGTTGATGCTCGGTTTGCAACTGAATATGCCGGGGGCATGCATTGTCAGCCGATGTCTTGAAAAAGGTCTGCGAATCAACTGCACACAGGAAACGGTCCTGCGGTTGATGCCCTCGATGACCGTTACACAAAATGAAATTGACGCCGCCGTTGCAATCCTCGACGAGGTTCTCGGCGAAGGAGATTCCGAATGAAAAGTTTTCTTTCCATACAGGACTGCACCAGCGGGGAACTAAAAGAACTGCTCACATTAAGCCGTGATCTGAAAGCCCTCTATAAAAGCGGCAAGCGGGATACCTGCCTGCCGGGCAAAGTGCTGGCGATGCTGTTCGAGAAGACGAGTTTGCGGACACGCGTCAGTTTTCAGGTGGCCATGGCCGATCTGGGCGGAACCGCCATCTATCTGAAACCCGAGGACATCGGCATTATCGGTAAGCGCGAACCGGCCAAAGATATGGCGCGTGTTTTTGCCCGTTATGTTGATTGTATCGTGGCACGAACTTTTTCGCATGAAACCATTCTTGAGCTGGACAAATGGTCCCACGAACCGATTATCAATGCGCTCAGTGATTGGTCACATCCCTGTCAGGCGATGGCGGACATTTTGACCATCCGGGAACACTGCGGCGATCTGACGGGCCTGAAACTGGCCTATATCGGCGACGGCAACAATGTGGCTCGCTCGCTGGCGTTTGCTGGCGCCAAATTCAATATGCAGTTTGTGTGCGCGTCGCCAACCGGCTATGAACTGGAGGCCGAAACGCTGGCTGCCGCCAATCAAATACTTCCCGATTGTGCGAGCCAGACGCACGATCCTGTCGAGGCGGTAACAGGGGCGCAGGTCGTCTATACCGACACCTGGACCAGCATGGGTCAGGAAGCAGAAAAAACGCAGCGAATTGCGGATTTCAAGGGTTTTTCCGTCGATGAAACGCTGATGCAAAAGGCGTCGAAAAACGCGAAGATCATGCACTGTCTGCCGGCGTATCGGGGATATGAAATATCTGATGGCGTGATGGAATCAAAAAACTCCATCGTCTTCGATCAGGCGGAAAACCGGCTGCATTTCCAGCGGGCGCTGCTGAAATACTTAATCGTGAAATAGTGCCGGTTGAATGAACACGCCCTTTGTGAATAACGATCATCCTCTTGGATGATATTGTTTGTGAATGCTCCGCAGCCGCTCATTATCCACATGGGTGTAAATTTGCGTGGTTTTAATGTCTGCATGACCCAGCATTTCCTGCAGGGTTCGCAGATCCACGCCGCCCGACAGCAGATGCGTCGCGAAACAGTGCCGCAGCGTATGCACCGTCAGATTTTTCGGCATCCCGGCACGAATCGCGTATTTCTTAACAATTCGCCACAGCTCAATCCGATCCAACCCGCGACCCGTTCGGGACAGAAACAACACATCGCCACTATGCGACTTTTCCAGTTCCGGCCGCAAATCTCGCAGATAAGCCGTCATTGTTCCCGCCGCTATTTTCCCCAACGGAACAATCCGCTCCTTTTGTCCCTTGCCGAAACAGCGGACATAGCCGACATTCAGGTTGGCATCCTTTATTTTCATATTCACCACCTCTGAGGCCCTCGCCCCAGTGGCGTAGAGAACCTGTAAAAGTGCTTTATCCCGCAAATAATAAGGGTCGTCAGCACAAGGAGCCGCCAGTAGTCGAAACACCTGATCCTTGCTGGCAACGGCGGGCAGTTTTTGCCACAATTTCGGGCTTTCGAGCGTATCGGTGATGTCCTCGGTGAGCCGTCCGGTTAAGACACCGAATCGAATCAGCATTTTAACTGCGACCAAGTTCCGGCTGATACTGTTTTCGGCCAGCCCGCAGTCGGAGAGATGGCGGAGGAAGCCATACGCCGTCGTCGGCAGAATATCACCCAGCGCGTTGACATTCTGCGATTGACAATAGTCAGCGAATTTCAGAAGATCGCGCCCATAGGCAAGGATCGTATTGGGCGACAATCCCGCCTCAACGGTCAAATAGTCCAAAAAAGTATCCACAACACCCCCCAGCGGCAGTGCCTTCAATTTCCCCCGCACTTCGTTTATTTGAACCGTCAGCATAACACACCTCTTATCGGCAAATATCAACGATTTTGTCCAATCCGATTTTGTCCAATCCACCCACAAAACCAAAAATATCCCCCTTACCCCTTGAGAGAACGCCCCTTTACAGATATAATCCCGAGGGTGGCATCGCTTCTCACGGAGCGAAAGCGATGGGATGTCAGTAGTGGCACGGTCAAGCTGTGCTTGGCCGTGTGGGATGCGCCAAGTCGCCCGAAGAAGAAAATGTGAATGAAAGTATGAAGATGAAAAATAAAAGGATGTACCTACTGTTGCTGGGAGTTTTTAGTGTTACGCTATTTCTATCGTCGTGTAGAGACAGGGAGACAGAAGTCAGTCCTTTTAAGGGCGGCTTTATCTCAAAATATGGCCGATATACGACAGAGCCAGGAAAATACACCATTGATGTTTCAGAGCATCCAAGGGGGATATTAAAATATCATGTTTGCAAACAAGATGGCACTATCCTAATCGACTCGAACAAATCTGACATAGCAGTTGGCATATACCAAAAATGGAGATTGTATTGGGATAATGACACAGAATATTTATGGATTGATAGCAGTGACCGTGGCATATATGTATGGATTAAACAAGCGGATGGTTCATACATACACGATGGCTTACAGTTAGGGAAGGAACCTTCTTTTAAGGACAATATTCCAGAAGCATTAAGAGATAAAATAAGGCATAAACTAAAAAACTAGGGACAGTGGGATCGACCTAAATAAGGATACTTTTTATGAAAAAAATTGTAACAATTTTATTTCTGATGACAGCTTGTATTTTGTTTTCCGGTTGCGGTTCCGGCTCCGAGCAGCAGGGGGGTTCC
>NBLM01000099.1 GCA_002084585.1 Planctomycetales bacterium 4572_13
ATCTTGCCGAATATGTCGTTTTTGTGTTTCCGGTCCGGACTCATTAAATTCTCGGTCCCTCGGTCTATCTCAACGAAAAACAGCAAGCTTTTGCCTGAAATTGGGTCAAGAGTTCGAAAGACCAGATCTGGTATGACTGTAATTTCCTTGCCTTTGGAAGTTGTAAATGACCGGGAGTAGTAATATAAATCTGTATAACCGCTGCCTTGCCAATACAGCGAAGAATTGGTCGGGATATTTTCAAACAATACTTTATTTTGATGATCAGCGTAAACAAGGTGCAACCGGAACCAGTTTTGTAATAATTGATGCTCCGTTGTGGCTCCCAGATTTTCCGCCAGCACAAACTTATCACCCGGATCCTGATTCAATATTCCATTTTCCCTCAACACATTGACTCCCCGTTCGGTCAAGCTATACATCCATTCAGGGCGTCCTCTGCTGCGGCCTGTTTCTTTACGGAACTCCTTGATCAGATTGTCTGAAAGCAGCTTGCGGATGTTATTCCATGTCGCCTGTTTTTTTACCCCGAAATATATCGAAAGCTGTGTCGCACTCATTAGGCGAAAATCAGCAATCGCGGCAAGTACCTCTACTGAATTTGTTTTTCTGCGTGCCATATCCATTCTCCTGTCAAAGTTACTGTCTCTTCAACTTACATAGAGTTATAAAAGCCGCTTGTTTTTCAATTTCGGATGACTTTTTTCAGATTTCCTGAAATTTGAAAATGTCTCTTTTCATGTGTCTCTGTGTTTAGTATTGAAAGCTTACAAAAGAAACAAGGACGCACTGTGATTGATGACAGGACGCAATATAACAGTAAGCAGAATATCCGGCCGAAAACACAACGAGTCTTTCCACCTATGGTGAACACAACCGAGGGCGATCAATACCTTCGCTTTGATTGTATAAACATTCACCCAAATCAGCCAAATGCATCATTAATTACTGGCGAGAACATGGCCAGTTTAAAGCAACAAACATGTGCGTTACATCTTGTATTAAGAGCGGCGTCTGTCAGATTTCTGATATTAAAAACTGAGAAATACTCGGTATGATATAGTTTAAACCCTTGATTGCTGGTATATGAAATGAAGAATTCTGAAATAAAAAAAGGCCAAGACAGAGCTCCTATTCTTTGGATGCACGAAGCTATTACCTATCTTGGTCTTGATAGGTTAGGCCTAACTCGCCCTGACAAAGCAATGTACCGGTTGATCAAAAAAGGGGCACTGCATCCAAAGAAAATAGCGGGACATTTTGCTTTTGACAAATCAGAGCTGGATATAGTCGTAGCCAATGGGGATCAAAAACGGGGGAGAGGAAGACCTAAAAAGATTCATTCTGCATAGATTCTGCATAAAATTAAATACTCGTAACTCATCAATTAATTACTATCACACACAAAAGCGACACAACGAACTCTATTACAAGTACTTACGAAATCGGAGAGACAAGATTTGAACTTGCGACCTCTGCGTCCCGAACGCAGCGCTCTGGCCAAACTGAGCTACTCTCCGTAAAGAATCCATGAGTGTACCGCCTCGGCGGCAAAAAATCAATCTATAAAACGCCGATTGGGTCAATATCAACCTGTGTCTGGACCACCGGGCGAAGCGGCGACATCCCGCGAAACCGCTCAAAGAGCCACTGAATGGGTGCGACCGCCGGGGCTTGGAGGATAAAATGCAGCCGATGATGTCGCTGGATGCGTGAAATCGCCGGTTCCAGCGGCCCCCTGAGGGATATTTCGAGCTTTCCAGCAGTAATGATCGTTTCCAGTCGCTCTTTCATCTGCTCGGCGGCGACAACCAACCGGTTATGTTTTGTGTCCCGCATGGCAACAATCGCCATCCGCCAGTACGGCGGAAGATGACAGGCCTTTCGATGCTCCAGTTCCTGTCGCAGAAATCCGGCAAAATCATTTTTAACCGCAAATTCAATCGCCGGCTGTTTCGGAAAAAAGGTCTGGACATAGACCATCCCCTTCTTTTCACTGCGTCCGGCCCGCCCGGCAACCTGGCTGATAATCTGAAAGGTCTGCTCGTTGGATCGAAAGTCCGGTAAAAACAGAGCTGTATCAGCACTGATAATCCCCACCAGCGTTACATTGGGAAAATGCAGCCCCTTGGCCAGCATCTGTGTTCCGGCGAGAATGTCAATTTTCTGCTCGGAAAAATCCCTCAACACACTGTAATAATCCTGCCCCGCCATCGAATCGCTGTCGATCCGCCGAACACGGGCTTGAGGAACTTTTTTTGCGAGTTCCTCTTCCAGCCGCTGCGAACCCAGCCCGATCATCGTCATTTTTGAATTGCAAAGCGGGCAATGCTGCGGCACAAGTGTTTTTGCCGCACAATAATGACAAATCGCGTACCCACCGATGATATGCCGCCCAAGAGCAGTCTGTTTTCGGCCCTGAAGCTTTTGTTTTTTGTGAAAAGTCAGCATAACATCGCAGTTGCGGCAGGTCAAACTGTGTCGGCACGACGGACAATACACAAAATTGCTGTAGCCACGCCGATTCAGAAGCAGGATCGCCTGCTCTTTGCGGGCGAGAACCTCGGCCAGGTGCTCTTTGAGTTGGGGACTGAGCAATTGAACGCCCTTATGCTCAACATCCGCGAACGCCGTCGTCATATTCACCAACTTCATCGTCGGCATCGGCAAGTCGCTGACGCGATGGGGAAGTTTCAGCAGGGTGTAATGTTTTTTCGTCTCGCAGTTGTGCAAACTCTCCAGCGAAGGCGTCGCCGAGCCGAGAATACAGTGGGCATCCGCCAGAGCACATCGCTTAATCGCCACATCCCGCCCGTGATAGCGCGGCACCGTGTCCTGCTTATAGCTGGCTTCGTGTTCTTCATCCACCACCACCAGCCCCAAATTTTCAATCGGTGCAAAAATCGCCGATCGCGCCCCGATCACCACATCCGCCTTACCCGTCTTGATGTTCCGCCATTGAGCATTCCGCTGCGGTCCGGACAGCTTCGAGTGCAAAATCGCGACATTCTCAAACCGGCGGCTGAATCGCTGAACCGTTTGCGCGGTCAACGCGATCTCCGGCAGCAAAATAATCGCCCGCTTGCTCGCCGCGATGCACGCCTGGATCGCACGAATATACACCTCCGTCTTGCCGCTGTCGGTTACGCCGTGCAGAACCGAAACACCGAATCGGTTTTCGCTAACCTCGTTCGTAACAAAGTCCAGTGCCTTTTGCTGGTCGGCGTTCAGTGTGATCTTTTTCGTTTCAAACGCTAATCCTTCCGGCACCACCGGCAGTGCGTGCAGAACCTCCTTCTTCGAAAGTTTGGCAACCTGCCTGCGAACAAGCTGTTTAAGCGGGCTTTCGGTACAATCGGCGGCTTCCAGCAGGGATTGCTTATCCATCGCCGAATCAGCGTCAACCGCTCTGCCCTCCTTCAATACCTCTGCCAGCCGCTTTTGTTTTTTGCTGCTGAGGTTTTCAAGATGCACGTCCGCATCGGCAGCCAAATAGACGATGGCTTGGGTCCTGACACCGACATCTTTTTTCACCGCGGCGGGAACCATCGCCGAAAACACCTGTCCCAGCGGACACACATAATACTTAGCGATCCATTTTGCCAGTTCCAAAAGCGGCTCATCCAAAAGCGGTGTTTCATCCAAAATCGCTTTCACAGCTTTCAGCTTAAACCGTCTGCTTTTTTTGATCTCCTCCGAATCGTCAATGAGCCGCACCACAAACCCCTGCCGGAGTTTATTGCCTCGCCCAAACGGAATCTCCACCCGCTGCCCCGGCTCAATGGAACCCAGAAACTCCGGCAGCACATAATCAAACAGCGCATCCGCCCCCGTATCCAAAGCCACCCGAACAATCCGCCCCTCAACCACACCGGAATCCTCAACCTCCCCAAACAAACTTTTCGTCATATCTTTTGCCATGGGACATACTATAGCCGAAGCGGGACGATTCGGGAAGAAAAAGCGAGAATTCGGCGTTCTTGATATTAAAAACACGGTTTTTTAGTGTTTTTATGTTGCCAAAGTTGTCCCAAACGATGCCAAATTCACCCTAAAACTCAACTTTCAATCCTCAACCCAAACACCTCGGTCACCCATCGGACGGGGTGCCGCTCTTGAAAATATAGAGAATCCATTGTCTCCCGACTGCCCCAAGCGTTTTTTAGATTTCAATGATAAACTTAAATGCCTAACTATAACTCATTTTACAGCAAACAGTTGCGTCGTTTAACCAAGAAAAGGTGTCTGACCCCAATGGCACCCTGAAAACAAGGCGTTGTCGCGAAATGGAGGGAGTATTGCGCAGAAATGGTGTTTACCCCGGCGTGTTCATCGGTATAATATAACCCTGTGTCGAGCCGGATTCGGCAGGTTGTATTCGGGCTGTTTTTGACCTCCGCCGAGCGGTTCGGTAAGTCCGCCGATGAGTTGTATAAAGGAACGGGCGATCCGTATAAAGGAACCGATGGCTCGTAGAACTCTACGGATGACCTGTAGAACTGTACGGATGACCCGTATGCTTCTACGGATGACTTGTAGAGCTGTACGGATGACCCGTATGCTTCTACGGATGACCTGTAGAACTGTACGGATGACCCGTATGCTTCTACGGATGACCTGTAGAACTGTACGGATGTTCCGTAGAAGTGTACAGATGCCCCGTAGAGCAGTAAAAAATGGCTGTTTTGGCGTAAAAATGAACAAAACAGCCATCAGAAGTCAGAAAACAACTTTTTCTGATGTCTGAAGTCCAATATCTGATAACTAAATTTGAAAGGACTGAACAAAATGGCAACAGGCTATATTCCACGAGGTGACAACGATTTTCTGGTTTGGGTTACTAACTTCGATACCTACGCCACCGCCCATCTGGCCGAGTTGGGTATTACGGCAGGCGATATGATACCGATAACGGCTGGCAGAATAGATTTTGACACGAAACTGACGGCCAATGTTACCGCTCAACAGGCCGCTCAATCAGCACGGCAGGGAAAAACCGACAGCCGCTCCCAATTAGAGTCGGTGACAAGGGCATTGGTCAGGCAGCTTCAGGCCTCGCCCGATGTCGATGACACCGAGCGGGCAGCGCTGGGGATTACCGTACCCGATACCGTCAAAACAATGGCGACGGCTTCCATATCGACGAGACCTGTAGGTGTGGTCGATACCAGCCAGCGGTTGCGGCACGAGATACGCTTTTTCGATGAGGCGACCCCGACTTCCCGGGCAAAACCGGCAGGGGTGATGGGCTGTGAGATATGGGTCAAAGTCCTGCCTGCAGGCGATGCGCCGCCGGTGGGCGACGATGGGCTTAGCTTTGTAACGCTCGATACCGCCAGCCCCTATACAGTCGAATACGATGGAACCGACGGCGGCAAGACCGCTCACTATATGCTGCGATGGGTAAAGAAAAACGGCGATAAAGGCCCCTGGTCAGAAACCGTCAGCGCAACGATAACGGCGTAAGGAAGTATCGATGGCCGAAAGGCCTTGTTTTTGCCAATAACTTTGTTTTTATTGTAGAAGTATGAAATGAAAAATCTAACCGTGATCTTTGTGAGTGTGTTCGTGTTGGTATTAGCAACCTGCGGCAGCGTCGCTTCGGC
>NBLM01000100.1 GCA_002084585.1 Planctomycetales bacterium 4572_13
GGCGAACCTTTCGTAGAAATGCTTTCTTCAGCTTCTCGATGGCCTTTTTATAATGCCCCTGATGGCGGCGGTGACGCGTTTTCCATAACTCGAAGATTTTTCGCAAAACTTTCAACAACGCTTCAGCCCATCGTTTGAGCGTTTTGTGGCCAAGCGTCAACAAGAACTTGATGTCACGAATCAGATGAGCCCAGCAGTATTGGACCAGGGCTTTGCTCAACTTGATAAATTTCTTGTTAGCAGAGAAATAATCGCAAACGATGATACCACAGTAGTCGATGCCAAGAATGTCGACAAGCACTTGTGAGGCTCGTGAGTCGCTGATATAAAAGAACACGGCCTCCGGTATTTGCTGGCACCAGGTCCATGCTGATTTATACGCCGGATTCTTATGTCCGGTTTCATCCGTGCCGACAATGGGAGCGTTGCGAATAAACTGTGCAACTTCTTCATACGCCGGCTGTAAAGCACATGAGAGTTTTTGAGTACATATTTTAGAAAGATAACCCTGACTTATATCAAGAGCCATAATGTCATCGAAAAAGGACTGTACCGTTGAATAGCTCATATGACAGCGTGCTTTGAGATAGCCGGTCAATGCCGTCATCCGGGTCGAAAACAACCCTGCCTTGCGAATTTCTTTTGGCAATGTTGCTTTGATGATGGTGCCGTTGGGAGCACGGTATAATTGGACACGATGATCGATAACAGTATAGAGTTTTTCCGGCAGATCAATCTGCTGAAGTGCCAACTCGGTTTGCTGCAGTGGAATCAACCCCCGGAGGCGAACTTCTTTAGCGGACAACTTATGGATGACCGTTTTGTCAATTTCATCCGGGGCGAACAATGGACGGGTGTGTTTGGGATGGCCTTTTTGACCCCCGATTTTTCGCTTCTTCTTTTTGGCATTCGGTGGTTGCGGATTGGTGATATCAGAGGACGGCGGCTTAGAGGAGTTCGAAGAGTTCTTTTCCAGCCGAGCAATGCGTTCGCGAAGTTGCTGGTTCTCTTCGGTGAGCAACCGAATTTGGTCGGCCTGCTGTGCATTTTGCTGTAACAGTTGAGCAATGATAACATCCTTGTTTGTCATGACTCATGATATAACAGGTCGCCAATCAGAGCGCAACTTTTTTTCTTTCATTTTTCAAATTTTTCTGTGAATGGTTACGGTGTTGGCCCCTATATTGCCGATCCCTTAACACCCCTGGGAACAAGGGGAAATCAAACGATTACCTGGAGCAATAATAAAAAAGCTCGAAAGCGAAAAACGCTTTCGAGCTTCTATTAATTTTTACTACAATATTACACGCCAAGCTTTTAAGCCGCAACTTTTTCCGGCTTAATGTGCTTCAGAAAAAATGTCAGGACCGCTGCGGCAACACATGCGATTGCGGCGACGATAAACGCCGTCTTGAATGTCCCCATGTTGTCCCAGACCTTACCGGCCATGACCGGGCCTAAGATACCGCCAACGCCATAGGAGGTAAAGACGGCTCCATAGTTGGCCCCGAGATTTTTTGGACCAAAGTTTTCCAGTGTCAATAACGGGAACAGGGCGAAGTTGCCGCCGAAATTGAACCCGATCCAGCATGCTGCAATTGCTAATGCCGATGCCGACGAACCCATTCCCAGCAGGAAAAACATCATTCCGCCCTGCATGAGACACATCAACACGACGGAGTATTTAGCGGTTAGCTTGTGCGAGATGCTTCCCCATACAACACGGCCAAGACCATTGAATAACGCCAGAAGTCCCAATGCCGAACCGGCGGCCGCGGGAGTGAGTCCACCTTCGAGAACGCCGAAGTTTTTCAGGCATTTGATCACCATTAGACCACACCCTGCACTGAATACGAAGGCCAGCCAGATCATCCAAAACTGAACGGTCTTGACGGTTTGTCCCTGTGTCAGATTCGTTACTGCCGCCACGGCGGAACCATCGGTATTGACCGGTGGATTCCAGCCTGCGGGTTTCCATCCGGCAGGGGGGTTCGATAAGAGCATGGCTCCGGCTACAACGGAAACCACGAAAGTAATCCCAAATATCAGGAATGTCCCATTGACTCCCTGGCTTTCGATAAGTCCCATCCATGAACCGGCCAGTTTCACAAAGATAAAGGCCCCGGCACCAAAGCCAGCCACAGCGAGGCCGGTAATGAGACCTTTTAAGTCAGGAAACCATTTTACGCACGCCGCGATGGGACAAACATAACCCATCCCGATACCTGCACCGCCAAGAATACCGATAAAGATCAGCATGAGCGCAAAAGAAGTGCCCGTGAAAGAGGCGGCGATATATCCTGCTCCTAGCATGAGACCTCCGATGATGGCAATAATTCGGGGTCCATATTTATCTTGTAGTCGTCCGGCGACTATCATGGTGAACGCAAAACTGGCCAGACCGGCTGAAAATATCCAGGATGTTTGGGAAGCTGTATATTTGAATGGCCCCTCGGGGTCTTGCAGAGCGCCGGTAAATGCGCCCCATGCGTAGATCGCTCCCAAACTTAGCTGGATGAGCAGGGCACCCACGACCACCAACCAGCGGTTCATGACTTTTTGTTCGGACATTTGTAATCCCTTTCAAAATTAAAGAAAGCCGGATGCACCGATAAAGGTGCATCCGGCAAATGGTGTTTTGAGATGTTAACTATTCGCCACGATTGGCAATCAAGCTTTCAACAACGCTTGGATCGGCCAGCGTGGAGATGTCACCGAGGTTATCGGTCTGCTTTTCAGCGATCTTACGAAGAATACGACGCATGATCTTGCCCGAACGGGTCTTCGGCAGCGACGGTGCAAACTGAACGGCTTCTGGAGCGGCGATGGGGCCGATCTCCTTGCGGACATGCAGAACCAGTTCTTTCTTGAGCGCATCGCTTTCTTCAATGCCCTCGACGAGTGTAACATACGCATAAAGGCCCTGTCCCTTGATTTCGTGCGGAACAGGTGTAACTGCCGCTTCAGCGACTTTGGCATGACTGACCAGCGCGCTTTCGACTTCGGCGGTACCGATACGGTGGCCGGAAACATTGACAACATCGTCGATCCGGCCCATTAGCCAGTAATCACCGTCATCATCAATGCGGCAGCCGTCGCCGGCAAAGTACAGGTCGTCGTACATCGTGAAATAGGTGTCGATAAAGCGGTCGTGATCGCCCCACATTGTACGCATCATGCCGGGCCAAGGCTTACGGATACAGAGCTTGCCGCCCTCGTTCCGGTCACATTCGCTTCGGTCATCACGCAGAACAACTGTATCTACGCCAAAGAACGGGCGTCCTGCACTGCCCGGTTTGAGGGCCATAGCGCCCGGCAGCGGGGTAATCATGAAACCGCCGGTTTCGGTTTGCCACCAGGTATCCACGATCGGGCAGCGTTCGCGGCCGACTTTTTCATGATACCACATCCATGCTTCCGGATTGATCGGTTCGCCCACCGAACCCAGAATGCGGAGTGAGTCCAGTTTGTACTTCATCACCCACTCTTCGCCCAGACGCATCAGAGCGCGGATAGCGGTCGGAGCGGTGTAGAAGACGGTGACTTTGAACTTGTCGCAGATATGCCAGAAGCGTCCGGCATCCGGATAGGTCGGGACGCCCTCGAACATCAAGCTGGTAGCGCCGTTAGCCAGCGGACCGTAAACAATGTAGCTGTGGCCGGTGACCCATCCGATATCGGCGGTACACCAGTACATGTCATCGTCATGGATATTGAAGACGGCCTTGTGCGTTACGGCCGTATGCAGCAGGTAGCCGCCGGTGGTATGAACCACGCCCTTGGGCTTGCCTGTTGAACCGGAGGTATAGAGAATAAACAGCGGGTCCTCAGCGTTCATCGGCTCCGCAGGACAGTCTGCACTGGCCTCAGCCATCACATCATGATACCAGTGATCGCGGTCCGGTTTCATATTACAGGGTTCATCGTTTACTTCGACAACGATAACATTTTCGATGGTGGGGCACTTCTCCAGCGCTTCATCTGAAATGTTCTTCAGGTGAATGTGTTTGCCCGCACGAAGTGAAACATTCGAAGTGATCAGCATCTTGCAGTCAGAGTCATTGACACGGCCCTGGATGGCATCAGCGCTGAAACCGCCGAAAATGATCGAGTGAATGGCGCCAATACGGGTGCAGGCCAGCATGACGATAGCCAGTTCCGGAACCATCGGCATATAGATGGCGATGCGGTCGCCTTTTACGATACCCTTTGATTTCATCACATTGGCGAATTTGCAAACTTCGACATGCAATTCTTTGTAAGTAAACTTTTTAACGGCATCCTCTGCCTCACCTTGCCAGACAATAGCGTCTTTGTTCTCAACGGGTGTGCCAAGATGGCGATCCAGACAGTTGTAGGAGACATTCAGTTCGCCGTCTTTGAACCAGGTGTGTTCGATCTTGCGGGCCTTGGTGTCCCAGGTGTATTCCAAGCTTTTTGTCGGTTCCTTAAACCATGACAGAGTTTTGGCCTGTTCCAGCCAGAATCCATCCGGATCGTCAATCGACTGCTTCCACATCGTTTCATACTGTTCCACGCTGTCAATCCAAGCGTTGGATTGAATATTGGCGGGCGGGGGGAACTTCCGTCCCTCGGACTGTAGAGATTCCATGCCCTTCTTTGTTTCCGACATTGTGCCACTTCCTTTCCAAAATAAGTAGAATTAGACTTACTTGCAGGCCCTATTTTCTTAAAGGACTCTAATCACAGTCCCATAAGGTAGTTAAAAGCGGACGAAATTCAATAAAAAAATTCACATTTAATTGATAAAATGAGTTTTCTTTTGGCTGTCGGTCAGCTTGGGCTCATAATGAGACTTGCACAATAGTGCCACCGAATGACAGGTTTAATGGAATGCATAAAGTCCTCATAATATCCATTTGGACCCTTTCAGGTGGCTTTATGAGTCCGTTTTGGGTATTTGCCCGAATTGTTGCGATTTTGCTGTTTTCCGATTTTTCTGAAATAGTCCTTGTCAGCGGCCTCATTCGCTGTTATTTTCCTCTCAGTTCTTTGATAATTGTATAGAAACATTTTCAGGTTCAGTCCAAGTTTTTGGGCTGAATAATCAAAAGGGAATACGGTTTAAATCCGTAACGGTCGCGCCGCTGTGTGTGTTCGTTGTGCTTTTGGCACAAATCTCTGCCGCATTGTCTCACTGTCCAAATACTGGGTGGGAAGGGGTCGCAGAGTAGAATACAAGTCAGAAAACCTTCACCTGATCATGTTTATTGTGTATGGTTGTTCTCGCGAAAGGAACAACGGCACCTCTGTCAATTGACGCAGAGTGGTGACTATCGATGCCACGCGTCTCTGACAGAAGTTATTTCTCCTAAATCATTAAGCCGTTGCTCTCAAATGCGAGAGCAGCGGCTTTTTTTATTGGCCTATCGTAGCCGGAGCTTCGTGCTTCGGAATAAATCAGAATCTGCGCGAAACAGATCCAGAAAGGAGTGGCCCGATAGTGATGTACCTCAGTGTTGATTAATGTGTTATTTCCAAACTCCGGTCCGGCGTAGGACCGGAACATGAAAAAAGGGTCGCCGCGGCGGTTATTAAATCTGCCAACCGCCGCGGCAACAACCCGAAAAACAAAAA
>NBLM01000026.1 GCA_002084585.1 Planctomycetales bacterium 4572_13
ACGCGTAAAATTCGGTTTTTATGTCGGGAATTCGTGGTCTTTCGTGGTTCTTATCCCTGCGCTCGCGCTTCGGGCTATTGTGTCTTAACAAACGGGCTGAGTTCACGCAGACGATCAACAATCGCCGGCATCTTTTCGATAACGAAGTCAATCTCTTCCTCAGTGTTGTAGCGGCTTAGACTGAATCGAATCGACCCATGTGCGGCGGTGAACGGCACACCCATCGCCCGCAACACATGCGACGGCTCCAGCGCACCGGAGGTACACGCCGAACCGGAACTGGCACAAATACCAAACTGATCCAGCAACATCAAAACCGACTCACCTTCAATGAACTCAAAGCTGATATTGGCGGTATTCGGCAAGCGGTTTTCCGTATCGCCATTAACAAAGCAATCCGGACAGGACGAAAGGATGCCCTTTTCCAGCTTATCCCGCAACGCCTTAATCCGCGTATTCTCCTCGGCCATATTCTGCATCGCTAACTCACAGGCCCTGCCCAAGGCAATAATGCCCGGAACATTTTCCGTCCCGCCGCGGCGACCGGATTCCTGATGGCCGCCGTGGATAAAGGTTCCCAATCGCGTCCCCCGACGAACATAGAGGACGCCAACGCCCTTGGGAGCATGAAGTTTGTGGCCGGACAAGCTCAACAGATCAACGGAACTTTCTTTGAGATTGATCGGAATTTTCCCAACCGCCTGCACGCCATCGGTGTGGAAAACAATGCCCCTCGCCTTTGCAAGCTCGGCGATCTGTTCGACCGGAAAAATGCTGCCGGTCTCATTATTGGCCCACATCACCGAAACCATCGCCGTATTATCATCCAGCCGAAAACCCAACTCATCGATATCCAGCCGACCTTGGCCGTCCACACCGATCTCACTGATGCTATATCCGTGGCGTTCCAGATCGCGGCAGGTCGTCAGTACGGCCGGATGCTCAACACGGGTTGTTACCACCTTGCGGCGGTTGGGATACGACGACAAAACTCCTTTAATCGCCGTATTGTCGCTTTCTGTGCCGCAACTGGTAAACATAATCTCGTCCGGCTCAGAGCCCAGCAACGCCGCCACTTGCTGGCGGGCCTGCTTGACCTGTTTGCCGACCTGTCCGCCGAATGTATGCATGCTCGACGGATTGCCGTATTTGTCCCGAAGATACGGCAGCATCGCTTCAATCACTTCTTCGGCCACCTGGGTCGTGGCATTGTTATCCATATAAATTACATTTTTCATCGCCAATCGCTTTCGCCAAAACTTAGTCTTTTACTTCCTCAACAAACAGGTCGTCGCTGACAAACTCTTTGAGCCGGGCTGCAACAACATCTTTCATTGTATATTCGGCCATCTTGCACTGGGCACACATCCCACGAAATGCTACCAACACTTTGTTACCTTCGATATCCAACAGTTCAATATCGCCTCCATCGGCCTGCAGGGTCGGTCGAATTTGCTCGTTTATCGTTTCCTGGATGAGTTGTATCTTTCGAATATTTGTCAGCTTTTCCGGCTTGGTTGCTCTGGCTTTGTACTCAACATGCGCCTTTTCTCCCTGCACCTCTTCAATCAACTCACCGATGCGTTCTTTGCAGCCGCCGCAGCCGCCGCCTGCCTTGCAGAAATTGGTTACCCCTTCAACTGTCGTCAGGTCGTTTTCGTGAACCACTTTGCGAATCTCCACATCGGTTACACCAAAACAGGTACAAACAATCTGACCTGTCTGTGTCATCGGAGCCGTACCACCCTTTCGGGTGTAGTAATCGGCAATCGCCGCCTCAAGCGCCTCCTGCCCCATCACCGAGCAATGCATCTTCTGGTCCGGCAGGCCGCCCAATTTTTCGACAATGTCCTTATTCGTTACCTTGGCCGCTTCTTCAAGCGTCATGCCCTTGATCATCTCGGTCAGAACAGAGGACGAGGCAATCGCACTGGCACAGCCGAAGGTCTGAAATTTCACATCGTCAATACGGCCTTGGCCGTCCAGTTTGAACATCAGCGTCAGCGCATCGCCGCACGCCAGCGAGCCCACTTCGCCGACGCCATCCGGATCGTCAATCTTACCCACATTATGAGGACGGTGAAACTGATCCATCACTTTGTCTGTATAATCCCACATCAAAAAAACCTCTCAAGAGACGTCTAACCTTAACTGGCCTTTAGGGCCTGATCAAAATCTTCAATAATATCATCAATATGTTCGGTTCCCACTGAAACACGAACATAATCCGGGGTGACTCCGGCAGCGGCCTGCTCATCAACAGTCAACTGCTGATGGGTCGTGCTGGCCGGATGAATGACAAGCGTTTTGCTGTCCAGAACATTGGCCAAGTGGCTGGCGAGCTTAACAGAGTCGATAAATTTCACACCCGCCTCTGTGCCACCCTTGACACCAAAGCCGAGAATCGCACCTTGTCCATCGGGAAGATACTTTTTTGCCAATTCATAGTTCGGGTGCGAAGCCAGACCCGGATAGTTCACCCAGGTAACCGCAGGGTGTTTTTCAAGGTATGTTGCCAGTGCCAACGCATTTTCACAATGCCGCGGCGCACGCAGGTGCAGCGTTTCTACTCCCTGCAACAACTGGAACGCATTAAACGGCGACAGACACCCACCGGTATCCCGCAGGATATTTGTCCGAATCTTAATGATATAGGCCAATTCACCGAGGGCTTCGTAGTATTTCAGACCGTGGTAACTCGGGTCCGGCTCTGTCAATTCGGGAAACTTGCCGTTGTCCCACTTGAAATTGCCGGAATCAACCACAACGCCGCCCACACTGGTTCCGTGGCCGCCGATGATCTTTGTGCAGGAATGCACCACAATATCAACGCCGTGTTCAATGGGCCTAAACAAGTACGGCGAAGCAACAGTATTATCGCAAATCACGGGCAGGCCGTTGTCGTGTGCGATCTTGGCGATTGCCTCGTATTGAAGGATGTCATTTTTGGGATTGCCGATCGTTTCAAAATAAACCAGGCGTGTATTTTCCTTAATCGCATCGGCAAAATTCTGCGGATCATTCGGATCGACCAACGATACTTCAACGCCCATCTTCGGCAGTGTATGTGAAAACAGCGTACATGTGCCGCCATACAACGAATTCGAAGAAACAATGTGTGAACCGACCGGAGCGATATTCTGAACAGCGGCTGTAATCGCGGCCATCCCGGAGCTGAATGCACATGCTCCAACGCCGCCTTCCATCGCCGCGATGCGTTTTTCGAGTACATCCGTCGTCGGATTCATCAGCCGGGTATAGATATTGCCAAATTCCTTCAGGGCAAATAGATTCGCCGCATGTTGAGCATCATTAAAGACATAGCTCGTCGTCTGGTAGATCGGTACCGCGCGACTCAGTGTCGCAGGGTCAACTTCCTGACCCGCGTGCAGGGCCAGCGTTTCCAATTTGTATTTTTTCTCTTCCATCATGTATCCTTTTATCTGCTGATTTACATTTCACTTATTTTGGGATAACCTGTAACATCCGATCCAGCGAGCGTTTCGCATCAGTGCAAATCGGTTCAGGAACCGTTACCCGATACTGCATATCCTCCATCGCCCAGGCCACCTTTTCCAGTGATATTTTCTTCATATTCGGGCAAATGGCTTTTTCTGTTGCCGGAAAAAAAAGCTTATCCGGATTCTGTTTTTGAAGCGTGTGGATAATCCCGTTTTCCGTTGCAATAATAAACTCGTTAACATTGCTCGTCTCAGCGAATTTCAGCATCTGACCGGTACTCAGCAGTTCATCAGAAACGGCCCGCACATCCGGGTTACATTCAGGATGTGCCAGTACTTTTGCTTCAGGATGTTCTTTTCGAGCAGCCGCGACATGTTCCGGAAGGATCCATGTATGCGTTGGGCAGTATCCCGGCCAGAGAATCATCTCACGGCCGGTCCGTTCAATAATAAAACTGCCGAGATTTTTGTCGGGAACAAAAATAATTCCCCTGTCATCGGGCAATGTCTGCGTCAGTTTAAGAGCATTTCCACTGGTACAGCAATAATCGCTGAGTGCCTTCACTTCCGCAGTCGAATTGACATAGCAAACCACCAATGCATCGGGGTGCTGGCCCTTCAGTTCCTGCAACTGCTGAGCGTTTATCATATCCGCCATCGGGCAGCCGGCGTGTTTTTCCGGCAACAATACTGTTTTTTCCGGCGACAAAATCGCGGCGGTTTCGGCCATAAAAAGCACGCCGCAAAAGACGATTACATCAGCGTCAGTTTGCGCGGCCTGCACACTTAATCCCAACGAGTCGCCTGTATAATCAGCCATATCCTGAATCTCACCGGGCTGATAGTTATGGGCCAGAATCACGGCGTTTCGCTGTTTTTTCAGGGTTTGTATTTTTTCGAGCAATGCTGCACTCATAAATAGTACTCCAGTTGGTCATCAAAGCCGGGGCCCTTTTTCTTATACAGCGCCTCCGGTTTTGTAATGGCCGCCACAACCCCAGGCGGTATCGACTCACGAATCCAGACATTGCCACCGACAACCGCGTTTTTTCCGATCGTAATATCTCCAAGAATGGTGGCCTCGGCATACACCGTTACATTATCTTCAAGCGTCGGGTGCCGCTTGTGGCCTTTGATAATCCGGCCGCGTTCATCCTTTGGAAAACTCAAGGCCCCGAGCGTAACACCCTGATAGATTTTTACGCGGCTACCGATAACGGCTGTTTCACCGATCACAACTCCCGTGCCGTGATCAATAAAGAAATAAGTACCGATCCTCGCACCCGGATGGATATCAATCCCCGTCTGCGAATGGGCATATTCGGACATAATCCGGGATATCAAAGGGATTTCCATTTGATAGAGTTCGTGTGCGACGCGGTGTATGGCAATGGCCAAAATAAAGGGGTAACTAACCACAATCTCTTCGAACGACTTTGCCGCCGGATCGCCGTCATAGGCCGCGGCAACATCTGTTTTCAAAACCTGACGGATTGCCGGGATGCGTTTGAGCAGTTCATTTGCATGAATACCCGCCAGATTCGAGCAATCACCCGTTGGGCATTCTTTGAGTTTGCATTCGTGACGCAACGCCAGTTCAATCTGCTCTTTCAGGTCCCTGCGGAGAATCACCAGCAATTCATGGATAATCGAACGCACATTTTCGCGCGTAATTTTGCGATGGCCCCGGTAGCCGGGAAAAAGAAGTTCCAACAACAGATTAAGAATATGAACGATCTTTTCGCGTTCCGGGAGATTTCGAACATCAATAAAATTGATGCCGGAATCGTCCTGATAGGTAGAAACGATTTGATCTGTCATGGACTCAAAGTCCATGTGCATTGGATATCTTTTGCTCATTTTCAATCAACCTTGAAAGGTGTTATTGGGCCAGATGAGCATACAAATCCGTAGAAAGGTACCGCTCGCCGGTATCACACATAATAAAAACAATTGTCTTGCCCGCATTTTCCGGCTGCCTGGAAAGTTCGACCGCCACATGGCAGGCCGCTCCGGCACTAATCCCGGCCAAAATTCCCTCGATGCCGGCCAAATCACGCGCCGCCTCTATCGCCTGCTCATTTGTAACCGTAACGATACGATCATAAATCTTTATATCCAAAACACAAGGGATAAAACCCGCCCCGATGCCCTGTATTTTATGGGGGCCTGGATTTCCGCCGGAAAGAACCGGCGAATCCGACGGTTCGACTGCGATAATTTCAATTGCGGGGTTTTTCTCTTTTAAGTACTCTCCGCACCCTGTAACCGTTCCGCCTGTCCCTACGCCTGAAACCAGAATATCAACCTTACCGTCGGTGTCTTCCCAAATTTCAACCGCCGTTGTTTTGCGATGAATGTCCGGATTGGCAGGGTTTTGGAATTGCTGCGGGATCAATGAATTCGGCGTTTCTTTCTTGAGGTTCTCCGCTTCTTCAACGGCGCCCTTCATGCCCTTTGCCGCCGGCGTCAAAACGATTTCCGCCCCCAGCATTTTCAATAACTTTCTTCGTTCGACGCTCATTGACTCCGGCATCGTCAAAATAAGTTTATACCCACGGGCCGCGCAGACAAAAGCCAGACCAATCCCTGTATTGCCGCTTGTCGGCTCAATCAGAATCGTTTCGGCGTTGATCTGGCCGGATTGCTCCGCCTGTGCAATCATCGAAATCGCGATCCTGTCTTTCACGGAACCACACGGATTAAACGATTCCATCTTTGCCAGCACGGTGGCATTGGAACCGACCATACGATTCAGCTTAACCAGAGGTGTTTTTCCTACTGTCTCAGTAATGTCTTCATAGATTTTTCCCATTGCTCGCCTCTCCTTTGGGTCAAAGGTTAAATGTGGTAGTTACTTGTCTTTTTTAGGCGCATCGTTCGCTCAACCAGATCGGCAAGCGTTACCGATTCGAGGACGCCAAAAACGGCCTCTTGAAGTTCCTGCCAAATTTGACGCGTTGCACAATCGGTACATCGGGAACAATACTCCGGGTGTTCTAAACATTCGGCCGGAACCATTGGCCCCTCAAGTGTCAAAAATACATCCTTAAGCTGTATCTCTGCCGGCGGCCTGGCCAACAGGTATCCGCCTTTGGGTCCGCGCAGACTGCGAACAAGCCCGGAGGCCTTGAGCATCGCAATTAATTGCTCAAGGTATTTATTGGAAATATCCTCTCGCTGAGCAATTGTTTTAATCTGCAAAGGTGCTTTGCCGTACTCTAAAGCCAGCTCAAGGATCGCTCTCATCCCATATCTTGTTCTTGACGATAATTTCACAGCAATTCTCCTAATATCCTACTATTTTACTTACTTATCTTATACTACTATATTCCTACAGAAATGTGCAATAAAAATAATCTCTTTTTACACAATTCGCAATAATTGCCTTATCCTCTTTTTTTGCAAAGAGTTACACCAATAACACGGGGTATTTATTCTCGTTTTCAGTGTATTTTAATTGACAGTTTTGAACCTGATTCTATAATTAGGCCGTCTTCTTTAATGGTGTTGACATCTTGATTTTGGAGGCCTAAGGCAATGCCCAATGGAGCTTCACGAAAAGTTGCGTTTGTTTCTTCATGTCTTCCGAGACGATGCGGAATCGCGACATTCTGCAACGACCTGACTCAAAACATTTCCGCCTGCGCCGCCGATGCGTTCGACCCGCTGATGGTTGCGATGACTGTCGGTCGTGAACATCAATACAGCCCTCCGGTGAAGTTTGAGATTCGAAAAAATGTTAAAAATGACTATCTCTGCGCCGCGGATTATCTAAATTTCAGCCATGTCGATTTAGTCTCGGTCCAGCACGAATTCGGTCTGTATGGCGGCAGTGCGGGGGCCTATCTGAACCTCCTTCTCAAGCGAGTCGATGCGCCCATCATTACCACGCTGCATACCGTATTAAACGAACCGACGCCAGAATACCACCAATCAACCGTCGATGTGTGTGAACTGTCAGACAAAATTATTGTTATGAATACTCGCGGCGTGTCCATGCTCACGGATATTTTTGGAGTGAACCCCGAAAAAATTCTTTTAATCCCGCACGGCATCCCGGATCTGCCATTTGTTGACAGCAGTTATTATAAACACAAATTTGGCATTGAAGGCCGCAAGACCATTTTGACATTCGGTCTGCTGAGCCGGAATAAAGGCATTGAGCATATGCTGAAGGCACTGCCGGCCATCGTCGAAACAGAACCGGACATCCTTTACATCATCCTCGGCGCAACGCATCCCGATGTACTGCGGCACGACGGGGAGGAATACCGCTTTGAATTACAGCGAATTGTTGAGGAACTCGGGCTTGGGGATAATGTAATGTTTTATAACCAGTTTGTCAGCGATGAGCGGTTGGGTCGTTTTCTTTGCGCCACCGACATCTATGTAACCCCCTATCAGCACAAGGAGCAGTTGACCAGCGGAACGCTCGCATTCGCGGTCGGTTCAGGAAAAGCGGTGGTTTCCACACCCTACTGGGCCGCTGAAGAGTTGCTGGATGACGGACGGGGTAAAATGATTCCCTTTAATGATCCCAGGGGTCTCTCGGACGCAATCATCGAAATCCTTTCAGATGAATCACTTCTAAACACTTTAAGATGCCGTGCTTATGACTATGGCCGAACACGAACCTGGCCGGAAGTCGGCAAGCAATACTGGGACCTTTTTTCTAAAACAAAGTTTCCAGGAAAAACCCTGACGAAAACATTTGCGCATAAAGCGGACAGTATTTCGCTTTTGGAAGTTCCGGAACCGTCTTTGGATCATCTTCGTACGATGACCGATGACACCGGGCTGATCCAGCACGCTAAGTTTATGCTGCCGGACCGAAATCACGGCTATTGTACAGATGATAATACGCGGGCCGTTGTCGCGATGGTCAAATATCACGCCCAGTACTCTGACCCGGAGTCGCTGAAACTGTTTAATACCTACCTTTCGTTTATCTGCCATGCGCAGCGGGAAGAGGGGACTTTCCGTAATTTCATGAGCTATGACCGCCAGTGGATCGACCCCGAACCGGCACATGACGGGCTTGGCCGGGCTTTGTGGGCCTTTGGCTCTGTCATTGAGCAACCGCCGCTTCCGGAGTGGATTCCCATTATTAAAGACTTCTTTGATCGATCCGCCCCGCACATTCCGAATCTGTCTCTTCGCGGCAAGGCCTATGCGATATTTGGAATGCGAAGCTATCTCAAACAGTTCCCCGGCGCCAGTGATATAAAACGCTATCTGCATACCGCCGCAGAGCATCTGGCTGATTCGTTTGAACGGGCCTCCAATGAAAAGTGGCTCTGGTTTGAAAACATCCTAAGTTATGATAATGCCGTCCTGCCCCACGCCTTGTTTGAGACCTATATCGCCACGGGAAATGAGAGCTATTTGGACATTGCTACGCGAACGAGCGATTTTCTGCTTGAGGTGACGCTCGCCGGCGACCATTTCAGTTTTGTCGGCTGTAATGGCTGGTATCGGAAAGGAGGCAAAAAAGCTCAATTTGACCAGCAGGCCCTTGAGGCGGCCAGCACGGCGATGATGCTTTATGGGGCGTACAAAGCGACAGGCAATCCGAATTATCTTAAAATGCAAAAAAAGGCCTTCGACTGGTTTCTTGGGGACAACGATCTTTCGATCCCACTCTATGATTTCCGCACGAAAGGATGTCAGGACGGGTTAGAGAAAAACGGCGTCAACTTAAATCAGGGCGCTGAAAGTCTTCTTAGCTTTCTACTGGCCCTGCTATGCTCGGTCGAAAGCTATAGCCCGAAACGCCAAATTGAATCCGAAACCGTGACAAAGGGGGAAAGTAAAAAATAAAGAATAATCCCTCCATGAGAATTGCCACTTTCAATGCAAATTCGATCCGAAGCCGGTTTAATGTACTCGTCAAATGGCTGGACATCCATCAGCCCGATATTTTGGCCATACAGGAAACGAAGGTTCAGGATATAGATTTTCCGATATCTGATTTTGCCAAAACAGGATACGAGATTATTTTCCGTGGGCAAAAAAAGTACAACGGAGTCGCTATTTTCAGCAAAGACAAACCCACGGAGGTTATCTCGACACTTCCGCAGGACACAACAAATCAGGCCCGCTTTCTCAAAGCACGAATCGGCAATGTTATCCTGATCAACACCTATATCCCTCAGGGGGCGGCGATTGATTCGGATAAATTTCAATACAAGCTCAACTGGTATCGGTGGCTTCAGGACTATCTAAAGACACACCACAGCCCCGATGAGCCGATTTTGTGGGTCGGAGATTTAAATGTTGCTAAAGAGGCCATTGATGTGCATAATCCCAAACGATTATGGGGCCATGTCTGTTTCTGCGAACCGGTCCAAAAGGCGTTTCAGGAGATTATAGAATGGGGGTTTGTTGATGTCTTCAGAAGAAAACACCCGGAACCGGGACAGTACACTTTTTGGGACTATCGCGCCCCCGACGGCCTTAGAAGAAATGTCGGCTGGCGACTGGATTACATTATGATGACCCACCAACTTGCCGATAAATGTATTGACTGCTGGATCGACAGGGAGCCCCGCGGATGGGACAAACCCAGCGATCATACATTTTTAACAGCCGACATTAAGCTCTGAAAAAAACTTTGACAGAACCTCTTGAATTTTCAGCCAAATAATTTATTATTTGATGTTTCGCATAAAAATGGTCTGCTCCGAAAGCAGACACTTAAAAAAGGCCACGCTTGTGGGTTCTATCACTATACCCTATGATGATTTTGAGAAATTGATCGCCGACAGATCAGGGCGGTACTTCAGAGCCGTCGGCTATCTGGCAAGTCATTGTAACAACAAACGATTTCTGACCCGCCCTCTCCTCGGAGAACTGCTCTCGCAGGCAACACAAATTGAGGAGCTTCTGGATTCCTACGGGGCCCGCAACAACTTTCGCTGGGCGCGTTTTCGCTCTTTAACGGCAGCGATCAAACTGTTTTCAAATGTCAGCTATGAACTCTTTCACATCCAGCATTCTATCGCGGCCTATCGTCTTCTGGATGTTAAGCAGGATTTCTCAAAAGGCACCGAGGGAGCACTTAATTTCACAGAATCCATTCTGCTCGAAGTAGCTAACGGACTTCTCACAGAAGCTAAAAAACTGCATTTACCCATTCCTGAAGTTTTGGACCAGGAATCTTTCTTCGCAGAGAAACTTCCGGACGGACGGCTTCCCCACGATCTGGCAAGGCGAAAAATTGAGGCCGTTTCTCAAACCGTCTCTCTGCTGGCGACGGCCTTCCTGAATCTGGCGACGGAAAGCCGGAAAGAACTGCCCGATAAAAAAATAGGGCCAAAGGCGGCGCTTTGTGAATTGACCGGTCCGATCAGCGAGGAAAAACTGCGTTCACTCGAACTTCGATTCCATAATCTTCAGTCACTGTATGACACTTATGTATCTACAACGGAAACCGAAGTCTTCGATAATGACCTTCCAATACTTCGCGGCCATATCAGTGTCGTACTGCATCTGCTGCGAACCGCCCGCGACTTCGCCCATTACTATGAGCGACATGCCAGCCCCGCCGTTCAGGAGAGCATAACAGCACAAGAGGCCGGACATGATCACGAGCTGCACGCAACCCCTGTCGATCAGCAGACCGACCACAAACGAAAACCACTTGTCAATCCGGAAGCGTTGCTGGAGACACTGGTGGACTACTGCATTAGTTTTACTTCCCAGTTTCTCACACGCGCCGAACTGCTTTGCCGGGAGATGCTCAAACGCTATATCGAGATCGGCACCATCGAGGTCTCCGTTCCGCAATATCGAGGATTTCATGTTCGCCCGTCCACGCTGATTTCCAAGCTGGTACTGCATTATGGCAGTGAAGTCAAAATGAAGCTTGGCGAGGAGGTCTATGATGCCGCCTCTCCGCTGGAATTATTCAGGGCCAATGAGCAAATCAACGCTCACAAACGCCGTTCTCTCGCACAAGAAATCATCTGTCTGGATTTGGTCGCTTCAGGCGGCGGCGACAAAGACCTTCGAATGATTGTTCGGGCTGTGATTGTGACGCTCGCTGAACGCGGCAAAATCATCATTTATGAACAACCGCTTAAAATCGAAGAAAAACCCCCACAGCCGGATGCCAAACTCATCGAACAGGTAACGGATGAAATCGCCAAGTTGCAGGCCACGGGAAAAATTGACATCGGCACCGACATTCAGGCCGTCTTCACCGGCGACAAACGGGTTCTGGAAGATATTGAACTGCTGGTAGAAAATGGTTATGGAGAAGATAACTTTGGGAACAACATTTCCCTCCCTAAGCAACTAACCTACCTTCGACAATGATCCCAATCTCATTGAAATACAGCTCAACATTATTGAACCGCATTGGGGTCCATTTCGGAAACGGGCTCCGGGGCTTCTTCCAGCAATTCTGACAACGGCATCATCAGGTTACCGGCGTTGGGAACGGGGATTTGATAAACCCAGCCGCCGTGTTTTTTGTTAAATGCCTTAACCGCGTCAATCGCCAGCAATTTTGCCTCTTTGGCTTTCAGTTCTTCCTCGGATTCAACCTGGCCGACCGTTTTTTCCACCGGTGTCTTATCCAGATAATCCGCCAAAACCTTCGCATAGATTTCCCCGTCCTTCTTTGTCAGCATCAGCTTATAGACGGTTTTGTCCTTCAATTTACAGGTGTAGAGAAAATTAAACTGAAACTCCTGCGAAACATTGCCGGCATGGATAACATCATCAAATCGCAATGAGTTAAGCGCCCCGAACACTGATTTATAGACCGTTTCTTTGTACTGTTTTCCGGCGGGCATATCCTTCAATTCAATCTCGGCCCCATCGTCAGAGACCGTAAGGATGTAGCTGCCCTCCGGCGTCCTGACGGCGACACTGGACAATTGATCCTGCGGAACCTGAAACAATTGAGTATCCACGAAGTCCATCGGATCGGTATTGATCTGCGGCGAATGCTGAATCGAATAAACAGCTGTTTCAGAAAGCCGCCGCGCAAAGGCCTCGCCTTTTTCATTACTCGGCGACAACACCAGAGCCACAATTTGGCCGCCATCGGCATCGGTAAATGAAACAACCGAACGAGCCGTCTCCGGGGTTACTTTCAGGTCCGCATGGTTGTTCGGGTTATCGGTGGTTTTTTCCCGTGTACGAATATCCAGACAGCCATTAAACAGGGCATTGACTGCGGCGACATCCGCCGGGTAATCATCCTTATCAGCGACGACAAAGACGCCGTCTTTCCGATTCAGGGTCGTTGTTTTTTCGCCCTTTTCGCTGGTCATCGTAATGCCCGCGACCACTTCGATCTGAAGCCCCTCGATCAATGCCGAACTGCTGAAATCGGCGGTGTTGACTGTCTGACCGATACGATTTTGCAGGATCGCCCAACCGACCATAAGTGCCGCAATCATTCCAAGTACTGCTAATTTTTTACTACTCATTGACTTCTCCTATTTTTTCATCGATGCCCTATGAATCAGGAATCACTGGCATGGCTGATATAATGTTTTCGTTTAACACTGCGATAAACACTCAGCCCGATTGCAAAAATCAGCACCAAAACGGGCACCACAATCGTGCAGACAAAACGCGTCCACTCTTTGACTTTTTGCACTCGCTGGCGCTTCTTCATCCTAATGTCCCGCAACCGTTTTTCCGCATGACGCAATTCTATCTCAATCTCTTTCTTTTCATCAAGAATAGTCTGGTTAATCAGCGTCCCTTTGTTATCGCCACCCAGCGATTGCAGTTTCTCATTCAACTGCGTCTCAAATCCCTTAACCTGCGCTTCGATGGCCCGTGTTTCCTCAAGGGTTTCCTCTTCAGCCGCCATCTCAATATCTTTGACAACGGTAAACGGCCGTTCATAGCTTCCGCGAGAACGAATTGAGATCAGACGGTCTGAACCGGACAGATTTTCAAGCGCGTTCAGCACAAAGGTACTGTTGTCCCCCACTGTCGCCATCCCAAAGAAAGTTCTCTGGTAGGCCACCATGTCACCCATGAAATCCACATCGGCCACCACTACCACAACACCGGATTCGGTTGCTTCGGTCAGGCCGTTGATTGTTTTGGTCTTTGGCTCCGCGTTTTCATCGGCTTCATCGCTCGCCGCATCATCCGGGACTTCGATTCCCTCCGGAAAAGCGCTCTTGAAATGGCCGGTCACTCGATATGCCATCACCACCGGTTCGGTCCCATCCCGGAATCGCCGCATAAAAGCACCGTAATTCGGATTCATCAATTCGTAGGGATTCTCAATTGTCCAGCTATTGCCCTCATCAGAGGTCAGCAACAGCGGCACAAAGTCCAGTTGGGGTGAATTCTCATCCGGTTCCAGCGTTTTTAACACACCCCCAAAAACCGTTGACACCTCGCCCAGGTTCGCCGTAATCGGGTTTTCGGCGTTAAAGCAGTTCTTCGCCGCATTCAATTTCATGATACTGAGAATCTTTTCGGGCCGTCGATTGGGGTTAGCCGCCCCCGTTACCGCCAGCGAACGGTCGCCGGCAAAGGTCATCGCCGGCATTTCCAGTCCCCACGCCTTCAACAGTTCGGGCATATTGGAACTGGCATTATGGGAGACGCCGCTGAATTGCTGCTGCCGGTCCGGCAGATCGGAAATACAATGCGGATCGAGGCAGACAACCGCCCTGCCGCCCTTGAGTATAAACTGATCAATCGCAAACAGGGTCTTTTCCGGCAGTTTCTTTGGATGAACCAGCATCAGCAGATCAATATCCTTGATTTTGTCCGTGTCGGCGGGAATCTCTGAAACCTCAAACTGTTTTTCCAGATGAGCGATTATGCCCCACTTGCGTTTGCCCTGCTGGCCCTGCATCTGTTTCATACGCAGCATATACTCCGAATCCCCCATCAGTGACAGCGAACTCAAAACCCCCAACCGCGTCTTTTGACGAGTCACCGCTGTATCGATTAAATAGCTGATGTCATATTCGACCGATTGCTGTCGGTCCGGCGAGAAAAACTCGATCATCTTGGTTACGCCGAATTGTGTCTGCAGGACCATCCCAAAAAAGAAGCTCTCCTCTTCGGTGATATTAAATCGCCGCAGACCGTAGCGAATCGCCGCCAGTTCCTCCTCACTGTAAGGACGGGGATCGATCACTTCTAAAATGACATTCCCCCCGGCATTGGCTTCGTATTCCTGAAGCAATGCTTTGACAAAAGTATAATAGTTATTGTAATAACGAATCTGATCGTTCGCTTTCATCGCCGCGGTCTTTGTGTAAAACAGCTTTATTGTAATCGGCTGCTTGAGGTCGGCCAGAATCTCTTTCGTTCCATCCGAAAGCGTGTACAATTTTCGCTCGGTGATGTCTAACCGGATATTTTTTCCTAAATCCTGAGAAATCGAGATGGCCGCGACCGCGATAACCGCAATGAAAAATATCCCAAAAATCGCACGAGTGGTCCTGTTCATTTAGCTCGCCTTCCTTTCTTCCAGAATCAGCGCAGCGGCGTAAATCCATGCCGCGATTAAAATAACAAAGTACGCGATGTCCTTAAACTCCACCACACCCCGCATAATGGATTCAAAATGTGTTTGAAAACTCAGATTTTCCACCACGGCCACCATCGTCAAAGGCAAAGTCGCTGAGAGGTAATCCAGCGTCGTGGGATTACCGGCAAAAACAAGAATCGCACACGCCACGACGGAGAGCGTGAAGCTGATGACCTGATTCTTGGTCAGGGCTGAGAAAAACATACCAATCGCCAGAAACCCACCCGCCATCAAAAAGGCGCCAATATAACCGGTGATGATCTGTCCCATATCAGGGTCGCCGAGATACACCACCACCGCCGGCAATGGAAAAGTCAGCAGCAGCGCAATACCCAAAAACGCCCACGCCGCGAAGAACTTGCCCAATACGGCCTGCGGCACGGTGATCGGCAATGTCAGCAGCAGCTCAATCGAACCGCTTTTGCGTTCTTCGGCCCACAATCGCATCGCGGCCGAGGGAACCATAAACACAAACAACAGCGGCAAGCCCGAAAAGAACAGCCGCAAATCCGCCTGCCGAATCTCAAAAAAGCCGTCCCGAAAGGGAAGATACCCCGCGAAAAACAGGAAGATTACCAGGAACACATACGCCACCG
>NBLM01000101.1 GCA_002084585.1 Planctomycetales bacterium 4572_13
AAACAATTGCTCCATGCTCTCAGGGCTAAAATTTATTTTAAGACGGGTCGCTTACAAGGAAGCATCATCGAAAGCAGGATCGCTTCCGATATCCTGGCAATTAATAATATTAAAAATAGGATCCTTTTAAAAAGCATCGATGATATCGCCCTGGCACAATGGCTCAGCGGATACACCGATCAGGCTCTTATGATGCTGGATAATGCCGAAAAAGCGTATTTAAAACAAAATGATATCAGAGGTCAAATTACTACTGACTGGAATAGAATACTGCTGCATACCATGGACTATGATGCAGACAAAGTTGCCTCTTGTATCAATCGGGCCGAAAGAAGTGAAGCAAGGCATTTGATCATGTCCGCACGCGGTTTTACCGCTACTGCCGCCCACCTGTTAACGCTCGTAATGATTATCAATGGGCAGGAAAATAACATGAACGGAGTAGAAGATGCGATACAAATGCTGAGAAAACACACCACCCTCTATAAACCTTTTTGGAAAACCCTCCTGGCTGAGGCCTATCTCAAAATAGAGGATTATGAGGACTGCTCCAGGTGTATCTGCGATGCATTCAACACGTCCGACAGCACCGGAGAAAGATTCTATTTGTCAGAGGCCCACCGGGTAAACGCTGAATTGAAACTCAAAATTGGCCGCAAAAAGGATGCGAAAAACAGCTATGACATCGCCCTAAATATTGCCCAAGAAAATAATACCCCAATACTGGAATTAAGAGCCTTAAACAGTCAATATACCAACTATACCACCCTGAACAAAAAAGAAAAAGAGATAATCCTATCCCGTATTTTAGAGATTATAAAGACCTTTGATAACAAAAAGGCAACCTTTGACATACGCAATGCACGGAAAATACTCAAAGCATGATTTGTCAGTTTTTACCCCGGCCTATTTGTGCAAAATGTACCCAATGCCGCGAGGCCTGCAAGTCAGGGTCATGTTAAAAAATGCGAGTCCTGCATTTGTTTTTTTTGGCAAATACCAAAAAGCTGGCTACTGCGAGAGAACTGCATTCAATAAGGTGGGTTGGTCGCCAAGTCATTCTTTGCGAATGGCTTTTATATAGGGATTCACCGAAGTTGTTTCGGCTGGCAATTCCCTTTACATTTTAATGCTTCATTGAACCTGTCATCATACATTGCTTCATCGACTATAGCTTGTAAAAATCTCTCTTTTTTGATGTCATTATATCAACTTCAGTAATCTCGGAATCCATAACGACAATGCTGGCAAATAGGTTATCAATAGCAGCGATGCTATCATCGCAAAAAAGAATGGCAGCAGCGGCTTTGTGACTTTTGATATCGTTGTTTTGCCTACACCGCAACCAACGAACAATGCTGTGCCGACAGGAGGGGTGCATAAACCTATGCAAAGATTCGTTATCATAATAATTCCAAAGTGAACAGGATGGATGCCAAGCTGAACAGCTATCGGTAAAAAGATGGGGGTGAAGATAAGAACCGCTGGGGTCATATCCATAAAGGTGCCAACAAAGAGCAATATAGCGTTAATGATAAGGAATATAACTATCCTGTTATCTGAAAGGCCAAGAAGTGCGGTCGATACGCTTTGCGGGATGTTCTCATAAGCCAGTATCCAACTCATTGCTGATGATGTCCCTATAAGGAGCATTACTATCGAAGTTGTGATGCCACACTGCAAAAGTATTTGTGGGATATCTTTGAATTTCACTTCTCTGTACACAAACACCGAAAGAATAAATGAGTAAACTACGGCAATCGCAGCGGCTTCTGTGGCGGTAAATATCCCCTTCAAGATTCCGCCGAGAATGATGATGATAAGCAGGAGGCTCAGGATAGCTTTCTTGAAAGAGATGAGTATTTCCATCAGCGTTGATTTTTTGCCCGCTCCGTAGCCTCTTTTACCACTTATAAAACCAGCTACTATCATCAGAGCGATACCCATTATAATACCTGGGATAAAACCGGCCATAAACATTGCAGCGATAGACACACCGCCAGAGACAAGGGCATAGACGATCATAATATTGCTTGGAGGGATTAAAAGACCTACGGTCGCGGCAGTTGTTGATACCGCTACATTAAAATCATTGTCATAGCCCTTCTTGTTCATCTCCGGGATCATAAAGCCCCCTACCGATGATACAGCAGCGACCGCAGAGCCGGATATTGCGCCAAAGAACATACAGGTAAGGATATTGACAAAGGCCAATCCGCCTCTGAACCTGCCGACAAGTGAAGCGGCAAAGTCAATCAGTCTTCTCGCTATGCCGCCTTTGCCCATAAAGATGCCGGACAGAATGAAGAATGGTATCGCCAATAATGAAAAGCTGTCTATGCCGGTTGCCATTCGTTGGGCTATCATCGTCATTGCTTTATCGACGGTGCCTGTTGAGCCAGAGACACAAAGGACAGTGGCAAATGTTGCCATAGCGATAGCGACAGCGATAGGAACATTCATCAGCAAGAACACGACAAAGGTTATTATCATTACGATTATAGGTGTATCCATCATTATTCCTTATTTAGAGGTTAGCAGTGTATTGGCTTTTTCGATAGCGGTTTCTATCGCGACAGCAAGTATGAACAATCCGCTTATCGGCAGGACCAAATAAACATAGCCCATCTTAATCTCCAGTGCCGCCGACAATTGATTGGTCAACAGCGTAAACGATACTATCTTACAGCCACCGTAGATCAGTATCACCGCAAAGAAAGCGACTATCAAATGAGCGAGCAGTTCCACCGCAACCTTATTGGTTACGCTTAGCTTTCCTACAAAGTAATCAACGCCGAGATGCCCTTTTCGATTGAAAGCAACGCACGCTCCCAACAGCGACACCCACATCAAAAGCATCGTTGCAAGTTCCTCTGTCCATATACTCGGGTCTCTTAATACATATCTTGTAAACACCTGCCAGATGACATCCAGCACAAGAACGGCTGTTACAATCATCACAACCACCTCAAGGGTCTTTACCATCCCTTGCTTTATCTTTAGAATTAGCTTCAATACATCCATTACTTTGCCTCCTTTATTCTGGCAAGCAGCTCGCCTACCTCGGTGCCTTTATAGGATTCGTGCATATCCTTAACCGCCTTGATGAACGGGGTTTTATCGGGATGGATTATCTCAACGCCTGCGGCTTTAACGATCCTTAGCGATTCCTGGGTCTTTTCTTTCCAGAGCTTCCTCTGGTATATTGAAGACTCATCGGCGGCTTCCTGAATGATTTGCCGCTGCTTATCGGTCAGCCCATCCCAGAAATCCGAGTTAATGATAATAATATCCGGCACCATCGTATGCTCATCCAAGCTGTAATACTTGCACACTTCGTAATGCCTCGAAGTCTCAAAGCTGGGCGGATTGTTCTCTGCTCCATCGACCACACCCTGCTGAAGCGAGGTGTATAACTCGCCATAAGAGATCGGTGTCGGTGAGCCGCCCAATGCTTTTACCATCTCGATGGCAGTGTTGCTCTGCTGAACCCTGACCTTTAAGCCCTTTAAATCTGCCGGTGAGTTGATGGGGTTTGAAGTTGTATAAAAGCTCCTGCTGCCTGAATCATAGAAGCACAGTCCATAGAGCTTGACGGCCGTGCCACCTTGTTTAACCTCATCGCCGATCGGCCCCTCTAAGACATTCCAGAAATGGTCATAGCCTCTAAAGACATACGGGATACTGAACACGCCCATCTTGGGGATAAAACTCTCAAGCGGCGCTGTCGATGTCTTGGTAATGTCGATAATGCCCAGCTGAACCTGCTCGATGGTCTCGCGCTCTGAGCCAAGCTGTTCGTTGGGAAATATCTCAAGGGTTATTTTGCCATCAGAGATTTCTTCGAGCCGTTGTCCCATAAAGACCATCGCCTTATGCACCGGGTGTGAGACATCGACCGAGTGGGCGAGCTTTAGAACCACGACATCATTCTTTTCATCACAGCCGCCCAAAAACGCTGCGACCGCCAATAGCGCTGATACAATCAGCCGGCGATAAGCTGGTTTAGAACATTTATCTGCCATTTAATATAACTCCATTTAATACAATAACTTATCGCTAATTCCTGCCAAATATATCATCCTTTGACCCATATAACAAGCCGTTTTTGCCCTTTTAAGCACCGGTTTGCATCAAAACTAAGCTTAATTACGACCCGCAAGTAGTTTAATTACGACCTGTAACCCGCTTAGTTAGCCGCCCTGCTTAACCGTATCTCGACAGCGACCCCCGCTTGTCAGGCATCCTCCCCCTGCTTGTTGGGGCGCCGACCTAACCTTATTAGGAGTCCGACTTAACCTTATTAGGGGTCCGACCCAACCTTATTAGCCCACCGACCCTTACTTAGGTGCGGCACTAATCGCCGTTATTGAGCTAAAAAAGAGCGTTCAATCAGTCATCGGTTTCCATTATCATTACCTGATCGGCATCGTGTTGGGTTTAACCGCATCATCAGGCATCGGCTCGTCTTTGGTAAAAACATACAAATCCTCTTGCGGCACAATGACAACAAAATCCTCATCAATCGAGCCGTTGGGCTTTTTGACCCTGTCGATTTCAAGGTTTAAATGTTTGGCGAGGAAATGATACATTCCCAGCCGTTTGCTGTATCCGTAGTCGTGCCCTTCATTGCCGAGATGGAGATTCTCAACGAGCTTTTCCTTATCGTACAGTTTGTAAATGTTCTTTATATAGGGGAACTCAACCTGCGGTGTGAACCGCGTCCAGTCTTTACCATCTGAGATAATCAGTTGAGGCCTCGGTGCTGCCATCGCGGCAATCTCGGCATTGTTCGTCTCATAAGTCTCACTTTGATGGATAGGCATTGCGCTTTCGCAGGTGCAGCCGCCGAAGAAATGTGCTGATACCTGCACACAAGGAACGGATGCATATATTCGTTCATCGACAGCAGCAGTTAGAAATGTCTGTGTTCCGCCGCCCGATGCGCCGGTTATCGCGATGCGTTTGGGGTCAACATCATCTAAAGACAATAGAAAATCAACGCAGCGGATACTGTTGAACAGTTGCAGCTTTAGCACCTTAGGATAATCATGATCCCAGCCTGCAGTCCTGGATTCGCCCCAGCCAACCATATCATAGGCAAAAACAACCGCTCCCATTTTGGCAAGCGTTGCGCATCTATACTGCATTTCGTGGCGGGTTCTTCCTGTGCCGGGGCCGTATTTAGGAGTGAAATGCCCGTGCGGACAAAGCACGGCGGCATAGGGGCTTTTAACGCCTACTGGACGATAGAGATTGCCGGTAACAAAGAATCCTGGCGAACTTTCAAAGGCAACATTTTCGACACTGTAGCCGTCAAAGACCTGCTTATTGCGGAATATGGATTTAAGTGGCGTTTTATTCGGCAATGGCCAAAGCTGGGCACCTTTCAGTATGCCCTCTTTGATCCTTGTCGCTCTTATCTTCCACTCTCTTAAACTGACATGGCTGGTACTGTAGCTCTTGGTAAATGCCGCAAGCTCCGCTTTTGCCTCTTCGGGGGTATGGAACTTAGCCTGCCTAAGAAGAGGCTTCAATGTATTTAC
>NBLM01000027.1 GCA_002084585.1 Planctomycetales bacterium 4572_13
TGTGCCAAAGACGCCAAAATCGGCTATCTGCCGCAGGAACCTATCTTTGAGGGCAATCGCACCGTCATCGAAGAAATGCACGAGGGACTGGCGGATATATTCACCCTGAACCGCCAGATCGACGCATTGGCAAAAAAAATGGAACATCTTGCAGGGAAAGAGCTTACCGACGCAATGAACGCCTACGACCGGCTCTGCCATCAATTCGAGACTGGCGGCGGCTATGCCTGCGAGGCGCGGATCAAAAGCATCCTCGCCGGGCTGGGTATCGGCAGCGAACATTACGACGCAAAGACATCAACACTCAGCGGCGGCCAGCTCTCGCGGCTGGGACTGGCCAAGGTACTGGTCGCCGAAACAAACCTGCTCCTGCTGGACGAGCCGACCAACCATCTGGATCTGCAGGCCACCGGATGGCTGGAGTCGTTTCTGCGGAGCTACAACGGCTCGGTCATCCTCATCAGCCACGACCGCTACCTGCTGGACAGGGTTGCCGAAAAGATCGTCGAACTGCACCGCCGCGACGCCCGCGTCTGGAAAGGCAATTACAGCCAATACCTCCAAACCCGGCAAACCGTCGGCCTGGCTGAACAGCGACAACACGAAAAACGCGTCGAAGCCGTTAAGAAAACGCTGGACTTTATCGCCCGCAACAAAAATCAGGAGGGTATGCGAAAAACCGCCATGGGCCGAAAGACCCGCCTCGAACGCTTGCTCAAAGAAAACCCTGACTACCTTGAAAAGGGGGCCGCCGCTAAGACCATCCATTTCAGCTTTGCCGATACCGATGCCAAAAGCGACCTGATTTTGCGCAGCGAAAACCTCAGAAAGGCATTTGGGGAGCTTGTGCTGTTTGAAAATCTGTCATTTGATGTTACTTCCGGCGACCGGCTGGGTATCACCGGCCCCAACGGAACCGGCAAGACCACCCTGCTGCGGCTGGCGATGAACCAACTGACCCCCGACGCGGGAACGATCCGGCTGGGTGCGAGTTTGAACATCGGCTACCTCGACCAGCAGGCCATGACACTGAACCCCGACAATACCGTCCTCGAAGAAGCCCGCACAGTCCGGGCCGATCTCTCGCCGGAGGTCATCCGCGGTAAGCTTGGCGCGTTTCTGTTTAGTGGCGACGATGTCTTCAAGACCGTCGGCGACCTGTCCGGCGGACAACAGAACCGGCTGATGCTGTGCAAGCTCGTCCTATCTGAGCCGGATGTGTTGATTTTGGATGAACCCACCAACCATCTGGATATCGCCAGCCGCGAGATGCTCGAAGCCGCGCTGATTGACTACAACGGCACGGTCATCGCCGTCAGCCACGATCGCTATTTTCTCGACCGGGTGATGGATCGTTTGCTCATTATTGGCGCCGATGGCCAGGGCAAACAGCAATTCGGTGCGGTCGATACCATCGGCGCGGCCCGAACCGATACCGACGGCATCTTCAGCACCTATATTCTAAAAATTCAGGCCCAACGCGCCGCCGCCGAAAAGCAAAAGATCGCCGCAAGCAGAAAGAACCAAAAAATCGGCAGCGCGAATGCGCCAAAGAACAAAACCCCCGACCACCTGCGGCCGTTCAATAAGTACTCCATCAAACAGATCGAGGAGATGATCCACACCCAGGAGCTGACCCTCGAACAGATGCAGCGCAGCTTCGGCGATGAAACAGTCTATCAGAACCACCAACGGCTAACCCAGCTTCAGGCCGACTTCGACAACGAAAAACAAACCCTGAACACCCTCTACCAAGCATGGGAATACCGCGCCGAATAGTAGGGTGGGCCATGCCCACGCTGATTTTTATTCAATGAATTCCATCTGCTCACCCCAATTTTCGGTTTGGAACAAAGCCCAATCAAAATCGTCATATACGCCCTGTTAACAAAATCGATAATAGGTCGAATACGGCCAATCGGCAATCCGTTCGACCAGTCCGTGTTTGACGGGATTATAATGGATGTAATGCACATGATTCCAGTAATCGGCCTCATCCCGAATTCGGTGTTCCCAAAACCGCCGCTGCCAAACTCCTAACTCCCGCTTTTTTCGACGCGAATCGGTTTGGGGCAGCGGCCTGCCGCCCGCAGCGATATAGGTTTTTGAAAACAAGCGTTTGATGATTGACCATCGTGTTGAATAATCACAATCGTCCGGTGGCATCTGCCAGATACAATGCAAATGGTTCGGCATCAGACAGAATGCGGGTGTCTCGAAAAATCGGTCGGTCTTAACCTGCCGCAACGCTTTTTTCAAAATGGGACGGACCGAATCATCCGTCAAAAAAGCCCGACGCTTATAGGTTACAACCGTAAAGAAATACCATGCTCCCTCAATTTTTACTCGGCGATAATTCGACATGCTTGATATGATATGCGATTGCCAAAAAGAATACAATGGTGGCATTATTAAATCTATTCTGCGTGGGCATGGCCCACCCTACCTAAATAAACAGATTCACGCCCGCTGCTTCGGCGTGGTTCAGATAGGCCGCCACGCCGCCTTCTTCGACGCCGTCGATGAGTTCTTCTTTTTTAATGCCCATCAGGTCCATCGACATCGCACAGGCCACCATCTTAACACCGCCTCCTTGAGCCGTCTCGATCAACTCCGACAATGATGCGACATTTTTCTTTTTCATAACGCCCTGCATCATCATCGTACCCATCCCGGCCATGTTCATCTTCGACAGTTTGGTCCGGCCCGCCCCGCGCGGCATCATAAAACCGAACATCTTTTCGACCATGTTTTTCTGCACCGGGATCGACTCCGGCCTGCGCAGTAAGTTCAACCCCCAGAAGGTGAAGAACAGCGTTACCTCACTGCCCATCGCCACGGCCCCGTTGGCGATAATAAATGCCGCCATCGCCTTATCAAAATCACCGCTGAAAACAACGATGGTTTTCTTTTTGGTATCGCCGCCGTGAGCGATTGCCGCCGCACCGGACCCCTTAACGATCATCGCAGAATACTTTCCGCCGGAAGCCGTCAACTCCTGCAACCGGTTACCGGTACTGTCGCACCAACCCTTAACATCGGCGGCAAACCCTGAATCAGTCGTCGAAATCCGCACCGCCTGCCCCGCTTGGATCGCATCGACGGCCTCTTTGAGCCGCAGCACCGGCCCCGGACATTGCAGACCGCAGGCATTGACTTCGGTTATAATTTCCACCGCAACCGCTTCCTGCGGCACAGATTCCACCTGCCCGGTGTCGTTGGTCATCTCTTTCTGGAATGCTTCTTTTTCATCGCAAACACCGCCGGCGGCGCAATAAGTTTTATAACCGCCGGTCAGATTGCGGCAGGTAAAACCATTCTGCGTAAGAATCCGGCACGCGAGATAGCCCCGCAAGCCCACCTGACAAAAGACCAGAATCTCTTTGTCCTTTGACAGTTCATCCAACCGGCTGCGCAAATCGTCAACGGGGATATTGATCGCCCCCGGAATCGTTCCGACCTCGACCTCAGCCGGTGTTCGCACATCCAGCAATTTCTGGTTGCCGGCCGGGTTCAGGACATCTTCGACATGGCAGATCGCCGCATCGCCGTTGAGCATATTGACCGCGACAAAACCGGCGTAATTAACCGGATCCTTGGCCGAACCAAACGGCGGCGCATAACACAACTCCATCTCCTGCAGATCATACACCGTCAGCCCGGATCGCATCGCCACCGCGAGGATGTCGATGCGCTTATCGACGCCCTCGGTACCCACGGCTTGGGCACCGAGTATCTTGGCGGTTTCCGGGTCAAACAGCAGCTTCAAACTCATCTGCACCGCACCGGGATAATAACCGGCATGGTTAGCGGGATGGACAAATATCTTCTCGTATGAAATCTTGGCCCGTTTTAGGCCCTTTTCGTTCATTCCGGTCGTAGCGACGGCGAGATTGAACACCTTGCAGATCGCCGTCCCCTGCGTGCTGTGATAGGCACTGTTTCGTCCGCAGATGTTGTCGGCAATGATGCGACCCTGCCGATTCGCCGGCCCCGCCAGCGGGATCAACGCCCCAAACCCGCCGACAAAATCAGTTACTTCCACCGCATCACCCGCGGCGTAAATTGATTCGTCACTGGTCAGCATCCGTTCATTAACAGCAATCCCGCCGCGCTCGCCGAGTGTCAGCCCGGCCTCTTTGGCCAGATGCACTTCGGGACGAACGCCAATGGCCATAATCACCATGCCGACAGAAAGGGGATGCCCATCGCTAAGATAAACCATCAAACCGTCGTCGGTTTTGGCAATTTTCGTAACACTATTATTCAGTCGCAAATCCACACCGTGCAGTTCCAACTCCTGATGCAGCGGCGCCGCCATTTCCGGGTCCACCGTCCCCATCACCTGCGGAGCCAACTCCACCAGCGAAACCTTTACGCCCCGTTCGATCAGGGCCTCGGCCATTTCCAGACCAATGTATCCGCCGCCGATAACCACCGCACGCTTAACGCTTCCGTCATCGACGCCTTTTTTGATCGCATCCATATCGGGAATGTTCCGCAGCGTAAAAACACCGGCCGAATCCGCACCCGGTATCGGCGGACAAATCGGCTCGGCTCCGGGAGTCAGGACAAGCGAATCATAGGACTCCGTCGCATCCTCACCGGTTCGCAGATTACGAACCTGGACCGTTTTGGCCTGTCGGTCGATGCTCACGACCTCGGTTTGCGTGCGTACATCGATGCCAAACCGCTCGTGCATCTTCTCCGGCGTCTGCACCAGCAAACGGTCCCGCTCGGTAATCACATTACCAATATGATAGGGCAGTCCGCAGTTAGCGAACGAGATATACTCGCCGCGTTCGAACATAACGATTTCTGCATTTTCATCCAGCCGACGCAACCGCGCCGCAGCCGACGCCCCGCCGGCAACACCGCCAACAATCAAAACCCGCTTTTTAGATGCCATCAAATTCTCCAATAATTTCTTGTGTTTTTAATTTCAGCCAGCAAGGATGCCGCCCGATGGGGTCGCCAATAACGCTGGAATTTTTCGCAGCCCCATCGGAGGGCTTGCGCCCTCGCGCTTTCGTTTACACACTAAAGTGTGAACGCTTACATCTCACAGTTTTTCTGAATACACTGAATCAACCCCGGCAGTTGCGGCGAGGCGACCCGGTAATAAACCGTCCTGCCCCTTCGCTCACTGTTGAGCAAACCATGTCCTTTCAACAGCCGCAGATGCTCACAGGCCTGATTCGGGTTTGTTTGGCACGCCTCGGCGATTTCATGCACCGCAAACTCACCCTGCATCAGGATATTAACCATCTTCAGCCGCACCGGATGCGCCATCACTTTCAGACACTCGGCGGCGCTTTCAAACGCCTCATCCGGCAACAAATCCAATTTCCCCGTTGTCAATCTCATCTTTTTCACCGTTCATATTTGAAAATCCCCACGATTGTTCGGCTAAGTATCGCAGAAGCCGCAGGTTACAATTCATCGCCGGGATTTTCAGCCCGTTACAGGGCATCACCTATTCTCCGAAGCCATAGGGCTTTCGCTCAGCTATACGCATCAATATATCGAGAGTTCTCGATATGTCAAACTATTTACGAGAAATTTCCCTCGCACCGGACAAAAGCCCGATTGCCCTTATTCTTTGCGATAAAAATAATAAAATTGCCATTATTCTGTTGATATTTAATACTATCTTGCTAACATCCTCTTTCAATTGACCCAAAAGGTACTTTTCAGCGAAATGATTATGAAAATCAATCTAAAACAATACGGCCTCTACCTGTTAAGGTGGCAGTTGAGTACACCTATCTTGGCAATCGTCCTGATTTGGCTTGGCTCCACCAGCAAATTATTCGCCACAGTGGTCGCAAATGTCATTGGGGGGCTGTTTTTTTTCTGGATCGATCGTTTTATATTCACCTCACCGGCATTACAGGCACATTGGGAAATCCAGGATACTGTCTTGTGCTGCGATTGCGGAGTCAGCGCCCGCGGCTACCGGCTGGTGAAAACCAAAAACTATGATAAAACAAGAGCAATTCCGAAATTCCGATGTGAAGTATGCTCTGAGAAAAAAACTCAACAATTGCGACAAATGGGAGTCTTGGTGTGAGCATATCCCCAAAAATAGCCGATGATGTACATCTTCTGGCCATTACCCCGGAACCGGAAAAGGTGATCGAAGAGGCCGGAAGAACCTGTTATCTGAGCTTTGACAAGATCGGCGCCGATTCGGCGCATACCTTTATCAAGCGACTTATTCAGTTGGGTCACGAGTCCCCGCTCGAACATGCCTACGCGACTTTCCGCATTCAACATTGCTCCCGCGCGATGACCCATCAGTTGGTGCGACACCGGCTCATGGCTGTTTCGCAGCAATCGCAGCGCTATGTCAACGAAGATCAGTTTGAGCATGTTACCCCGCCGACCATTTCCGAGGGTGATCTGGACGATTACCATAACGATATGCGGCGGATCCAGGAAATGTACGATAAGTGGCGGCAGCGCGGTCTGCGAAAAGAAGATGCCCGCTATGTACTGCCAAACGCCTGCACCAGTGAGATCGTCGTCTCCGCCAACTTCCGTGAATGGCGGCATATCTTGAAAACACGCCTTTCTCCAAAGGCCCAATGGGAAATCCGGGGGGTCTGTGAGAAAATTCTGGAAATTCTTTCCCCAAAAGCCCCCCATTGCTTTGAAGACATCACAGCGGGGTGATTTTGACTGGAGTTTACCGCCGGTCAAATTGATTAGGAAATATTCTGTATTTTCCCTTGACCCTAACCGCTTAAATGTGTATCATTGCTCGTGCTTGTGAATGTGAACGCAAGCACGAAGCAACTCTGACGATTTGAGAAAAACGCCCCGGCAATGAATTACCAGAAGATACCGGATGAGACAATAAAGCGAATGCCGATGTACCTGAGGGCGTTTTCGATACTGAAAACCGAGAATCAGGACACTATATCGAGCAGCCAGCTTGCTGAGCGACTGCACCTGAATCCGCCGCAGATTCGCAAGGATTTGTCCTATTTCGGGGCATTCGGCACACGGGGTGTCGGTTATCCAGTCGCTTCGACCGCCGATCAGATTCGCGGAATCCTGAAGCTGGATGTACCCCAAAAGGCCGTTTTAGTGGGTGCGGGTCGATTGGGGGCGGCCATCGCCGAATATCCGGGGTTCGCGTTGTTCGACCTCAATATTGCGGCGATCTTTGATAATGACCCAAGCAAGATTGGTACAAAAATCGGCACAAATATCGTAGAAGATATTGAAAAAATCGATACAATCAAGGCCTGCGATATTCATTTGGCGATTCTCGCTGTACCCGCCGACACCGCTCAGTCGGTCGTCGATGGATTGGCCGACTGCCATATTAAAGGGATACTGAATCTGTCGGCGTGCTATCTGGCTGTGCCAAAGTCCATTAAGGTTGTAACCATCGACCTGGCGATGGAACTGGGTACACTGCCGTACTATATGATGTAGCAAAAGCGGAGCGGCGCGAGCCGCCCGATAGGGTTGCGGGAAACGCTGGCATTGTATTCAGTGAACTTGCACCCGTGCAATTTTGTTTGCAAAAATAATAAAAACGGACAAAGTAAACAAGAATATGTTTAACAGGAAACCGAAACCATGAGTGTAAGTACAGTAACAAAAGAACAATTCAAGTCGTTTGTTGCCGCGCTGGTCAATTCGGACCAGAAAGTGGTGGGTGTTCAGGCCAAAGACGACAAGTTTGCGTTCGGCGAACTAACCGATGCCGATGCCCTTCGCCTGGACTATGATGTAACCATTCTGCCGCCAAAGAAGTATGTGCTGCCGCAGAAAGAGACGCTGATGAACTTCGAGGTCGCCGGCGCCGCCAAGACCGTCTGTCCCGATGAAAAAATGGTGCTGCTCGGCGTACACCCCTATGACATGGTCGCTATCAACCAGATGGACGAACTATTCAGTCAGGGTGAATACGACACCCACTATATGAACCGGAGGGATAACATCACGATCATCGTCTGCGATGTCGTTACCCCCAGCGAAAATGTCTTCGCCAGCTCGATGAACACCGCCACCTGCGATAGCGGCTACGACATCCTGCTAACCGACATCGGCGACCGTTTCGTCGTCGAAGCGGCCACCGAAAAGGGCGAAGCACTTGTCAAAACTATCAATGGTGCCAAAGAAGCGGCCGCCGCGGACACCGACAAACGCAAAGCCGTGCAGGAAAAGAATATCGCATCGCTGAACAAGCATACCCTCGAATGCAAACCGTCCGACCTGCCTGACCTGCTGGAAAAAGCGTATGATCATCCGGTCTGGGAAGAAAAGGCAAAGCTGTGTTACTCCTGCGGCTCGTGCAATCAGGTCTGTCCGACCTGCTACTGCTTCGATGTTCAGGACGAGGTCAATTGGGACCTGAAAACCGGCTCGCGATGCCGAAGCTGGGACGGCTGTCTGCTGTCGAACTTCGCCACCGTCGCTGGCAACCATAACTTCCGTGAAAATCGAGCGGATCGTTTCCGCCATCGCCTCTACCGCAAGGGCAAGTATGTACCGGGTAAAATCGACGGCCAGATCGCCTGTGTCGGCTGCGGCCGCTGCATCAGTGCCTGCACATCCAAGATTGCCAATCCGGTGGAAATCTACAATACACTGATGGAAAAGGCATAACCGAAAACAATTCGCTTGAAGATATAAGGAGAAACACAAAATGTGTGAATGTTGTAACGGTAAAAAAGATATTTACCTGCCCGAACTGTGGACCATCACCAAACGCCGGATGCTGAACGGCACCGAGCTATTCGTACACCTCGAAAAGGATGGCGGCGGCGATTTTGATTATATCCCCGGCCAATTCGTGGAAGTTTCAGTCGCAGGTATCGGCGAGGCCCCGATCTCGATCTCGTCCTCACCCACCCAAAAGGGAATGGAACTGGTCATCCGCAATGTTGGCGCACTGACCAAAGTCATCCACGGAATGGAAGTCGGCGACAAACTTGGCATCCGCGGCCCCTACGGTTCGACCTATCCGATCGAATCGGCCAAAGGCAAGGATCTTGTCTTCGTCTGCGGCGGCATCGGCCTGGTTCCCCAGCGGTCGTTTATCCGCTACGCACTGGACCACCGTGCGGATTACGGCGACATCACCGTCCTGATCGGAACCAAGTGCCACGATATGCGGCTGTTCCGTGAAGAACTCGCGATGTGGGACGAACGCAAGGATATGACCGTTTTAGAAACCATCGACGAGGGCCACGACTGCTGGAACGGCAATGTCGGCGTGGTCACAACGCTGATCCCCAAGGTCGAAAGCCATCTGCCCAATAGTCAGATACTCGTCTGCGGCCCGCCCATTATGTACAAATTCGTACTGATGGCACTGGCCGAAGCGAAGGTACCGGAAGAGAATATTTTTGTAAACTTAGAACGAAGAATGAAATGCGGCGTTGGGAAATGCGGCCACTGTCAGATCAATGAATTGTATGTCTGTCAGGACGGACCGGTATTTCGTTACAGCGACTTAGCCAGTGTACCGGAGGCAATCTAATGAGTAAACCAAGAGTAGCGATTTTTGATTTTGCATGCTGCGAGGGCTGTCAATTGCAGATTGTCAACCTCGAAGAAGAAATTCTGAACCTGATCGATGTCGTCGATGTGGTCGAATGGCGTGAAGCGATGAGCGAACAAAGCCATGAATATGACATCGCCATCATCGAAGGGTCCATCACCCGCGAAGAGGATGCCAAGCGGCTTGAAGTCATCCGCAGCCGGGCCAAAATCCTCATCGCACTGGGTGCCTGTGCCACAATGGGCGGCCTGAACAAACTCAAGAACAATTTCGATGACCTGAACGAGGTTCGCGAGTGCGTCTATGGCAAAGACGGCCAGATGCCGCACCTGAACACCTTTAAGACCAAGGCGTGCGACGAGGTTGTCGAAGTCGATTTCAAGATTCACGGCTGTCCCATCGATGCGGCGGAATTCGCACAGATCATCCGGTCCCTGCTCGTCGGCAAAACACCGTTCGTACCGGACTATCCGGTTTGCGTCGAGTGCAAGGCCAACGAAAACATCTGCCGCTATGAGTACGACGAAGTCTGCCTCGGCCCCATTATTCGAGCCGGTTGCAACGCGCCGTGTCCGGCGGCGGGTCGTGAATGCTTCGGTTGCCGCGGCCTTGTGGACAATCCCAATGTCGAAGCCGCTCAGGAGGTTATGGACAAGTACAACTTGACTGTCGATGATCTGAAACAGAAACTGGTACTATTCAATAGTAAATAACAGAGGCCAAAAATGAGTAAAGATATTAACATTAATGTACATCATTTAACCCGCGTTGAGGGTCACGGAAACATCGTGGTCAACATCAAAGACGGGACCGTTGAAAAATGCGAATGGCAGGTTCCCGAGGCGCCCCGTTTCTTCGAGGCCATGGTACGGGGCCGCCGCTATGACGACATCCAGACCATCGTCTCCCGTATCTGCGGCATCTGCTCGATCAGCCACTCGCTGGTCGCCACCAAGGCCGTCGAAGACGCACTGGACCTGGAAGTGTCCGAACAAGCCGACCTCGTGCGGCACCTGATGCACTACTCCGAACAATTGCAGAGCCATGTGCTGCATGTCGGCTACCTCGTCGCACCGGACTTGTTCGGTGTCAAATCCGTCGTCCCGCTGACGACCTCAGCCACCGATGCGGTCTTAAAGATCGTCAAGTGTCACCGTGTCGCCAACCAGATGTCGAAGTTGATCGCCGGTCGCATCACGCACCCGATCACACTGACCCCCGGCGGCCTAACCAAGATGCCGACCGAGCAAGAACTGCTGGACCTCAAAGCCATGCTGGCCGATTGCGTGCCGGATCTGGTCGAGGTCGTAAAGGTCGTTCTCAGCGTGGCCGACCAGCTTCCTCCGTTCGAGCGGGACACCGAGTATGTCTCACTGAAGCAGACGAATCCGCTGTACAAAGGCACACTGAGCGAATACTCGTTCTACCACGGCGACATCACCAGCACCGATGTCAATGGTGACGGCGATATGCCGGTCAGCAAGTGGGAAAGCGTCGCCAACGAATATGTCGTCGCACAGTCCACCGCCAAGTGGTGCAAATGGCATCGCGATGCCTATGCCTCCGGCGCTCTGGCACGGTTCAATAATCAAGCCGAGTTCCTCAGCCCGCTGGCCAAGACGGTCGCCGATATGTTCGGCCTCAAAAAAGGCGCACCGGGACCGTTTATGAACAATGTCGCCCAGTTGGTTGAATGTGCCCATGTCGTCGAAGCCAGTATCGAGATCATCGACAAGCTGCTGACGAAAGGCATCAAGCCCGAAAAGGTCAAGGTCTCGCCCAAGGCCGGTCGCGGCCACGCCGCCGTCGAAGCCCCGCGCGGCATCCTGTTTCATTCGTATGAATTTGACAAGAACGGCGAATGCGTCTGGGGCAACTGCTGCATCCCGACCAACCAGAACCACGCGAACATCCAAAAGGATTTCGACAAACTGGTACCAGAATTCATGCACGAAGGCGAAGACGCACTCCGGCAGAAAATGGAAATGCTCGTACGGGCCTACGACCCCTGCATCTCCTGCTCGACCCATATGCTCAATGTCGAGTTCGTCAAATAACCTTAACAACCCAACGGGTGGCACGGTCAAGCTCTGCTTGGCCGTGTGAGATATGCCAAAGCCGCCCAAATGATAACACCCCAAGCCCCGGTCAAAAACCGGGGCTTTTTTTATTCCCTTTGGCAGCATTTTCTAAAAAAGCCATGTTTTCAAATTAAGCCACACACTCAACTTCCCGAAAAACCCAAAGACAGGGGACAGGAGAGGTGCGGATTACCACTCTTTGACGACCCACGAGGAAATGGATTTGTCTTTTTGGAGATAAAAGAAAATGAAAAAATTGGTCCTATTGACGATGCTGTGCGGATTAATGAGTTTGGCTTGTGCCGGAGTAGAAACATTCGACGGCGGCAGCGAGGGCTGGAACTACGGGTATGGGCTAAGCACCACCTCTGGAAATAAATTGTGGCGTAACGGCGGCGGAAATCCCGGGGCGCACCTCAGCGGTTCATCAAACAACCTTTATAAGATGTGGACTCATGACACGGAATCTTACGGCGGCATCACCGGCGCAACAATGACAGTGGACACCAAGATAAAAGGTGTCGATGTTACGGGGGCAGCACAATTATACATCGGACGCGAGAATACCTACTATGTCAGCAGCGCATGGAACATCGCCCTGGACATCGACTGGACAACGCACCAGTTTAATACAGCCGACTTTACCCTCTGGCCCAGCGGCGGCAACGAATTATTGGGCTTCGTTACTGAGATACCGGACGAAGTGGGCGTCTTTTTCGGCACCGAGTTTGCCCGCGGCAATGGAAAAATAAATATCGACAATTTCGGCTTTATCCCCGAACCGGCAACACTGCTTCTTCTGGGGATGGGCGGATTCCTGACGCAGTTTGGAAGATAATTTAGACGGGATCGAGTCAACACAATAAGAAACCTATCAGCCGGATTCGCTTGCGGGCGAATTCGGTTTTTTTAATTTCCATTCTCACTTCATTTATCCTATAATCTGGCAATGATGTAGCTCAAGCGTCCCTGCTTGAGTGTGAAACAGATATCCGCTTTGGCGGATTTCTAATAAATTCCGAAGCAGGGACGCTTCGGCTACAATAAAAGAGGAAATAGAAAATCGACAATCTGAAATCTACAATTATAATCGGCCTGGGCAACCCCATCATGGCCGATGAGGGCGTCGGCGTCGCGCTCATTGAAGCGCTTGGCAAACTTGCCGCCGCAGGAAAGCTGCCCGCCGACACAGTCGAATATCTCGACGGCGGCTGCGGCGGGATGTATCTGCTGCACTCGATCGCTGAACGCAAAAAAGTCATTCTTCTGGACTGCTGCCTGATGAACACTGAACCCGGCACCATCAAACGCTTCACGCCCGACGATGTCAAATCCGTCAAGCAGATGGCCCATTTGTCTCTGCACGAGGTCGATATTCTCAAGGTCATCGAGCTGGCTAAGAAAATCGGCCAATGTCCTGAAGAAATCATCATTTTCGGCATCGAACCGGTCAAAATTCAGCCACAAACGCATCTCAACGACGCGATCACGGCCAAAATCCCCGACTACATCGCCGCCATCACCAAAGAAATCCAACCCTGTCCATCTCGATAAACGCTGTCCGATATAGGTTTCGTCAAAATCTCTAAAAAACCGCACTTTCCATCCAACCTTCGCCGGAGTTCCAGCGTATAAACTATGTCTGATTAACCCTATGAAGGGAGGGCTGTACAATGCGTCGAATGCATATACACACATTTGGCGGGATGCACCCGCATACGCCCGATTGGCACACCTTGGGAGTTCACCTCGGCCATCTGGCTCACGATCCGCGTTTCTGGGCAGTTCTTGCACTGGCGGTTCTGTTTGGGCTGATGGCTCTGGCGGTAATCCTGGCCGGTTCCGGCGGCCCGGCGCCCTCGACGCCCATCTACCCGATGAGCCCCTATATGCCATAACGGATAATGGAACGCAGGCATCTTGCCTGCGCAAAAGCGCGGCGGCGCGAGCCGCCCGATGAGGTCACCCGGTGTGTTGACGCTATATCCGGTAGCTTGCGCTACTGGTGCTTTTGTGGAGCGATACTGACAACCTCATTTGGAGGACACGAGCGATGACTATATTGGAATATCTCGATGAAAAACACTGCCATTACAGTGTAACCGAACACAAACCGATTTACACCGCCGGACAGTTGGCCACGGTCGAGCATGTCCCGGCGCGAAAGGTCGCCAAGCCGGTGGCCGTCCGGGCCGATGGAAAGTACTATCTGTGCGTACTGCCGGCGGACCGCAAGATCGACCTGTACGCCGTCCAAAAACATCTGCAAGCCAAAAATGTCCGCTTAGCAAGCGAGCATGAGATGGAATCCCTCTTTGGCGACAGTGAGCTTGGCGCAGAACCCCCGCTGGGCAATCTCTACGACCTGCCCACGCTGATGGATAAGAAACTGGCCAAAGACAAGCGGATCGTCTTCCAGGCCGGCAGCCACGACCGGGCCGTCTGGATGTCCATGAGCGAGTACAAGCGGCTGGCCAACCCGGCGGTCTTCGCGTTCAGCTATCCCGAAGCACTCGACGAGATCGAGTCCATGCCCTTGGACCCCTACTTCTACGACCCCTACAACTTCTAACAAAAGCGCGGCGGCGCAACAGCAGCCCGAAGCGCAAGCGCAGGGATGAAGCATTGTGTGCGTGCCGCCGCGGGAGTTCGAGCTATAGCTTGTTTTCGGATGTGTGGTTGTGTCTGTCCACCCCGTGAGACAGAAATGGGTTCGTTTGGTAATTTCGTGTTTTTAACGGTTAAACGCAACTTTAATGACCGCTGCATTACTGTTGCGGCTCTATTTACCTATTTTACCAAATGGGTTCGTTTCGTAATTTTCGGTTTTTGGGCTGATAATGGGTGTTTTCAGTGCGGGCAAGATGCCTGCGTTCCATTAACCCCGTGAACTCCTCCAAAAAAAAGGCCTTCCCAAAAGAAAAGGCCTCTCTCATTATTTCCAACCTCCTCCAAGAGGTTTTATTGTGTCGTACTAAGCCCTGCGCCGCCGCAACAGCGTCAAACTGCCCAGTCCCAACAACACCAGCGTCGCCGGTTCGGGAATTTCTGCTATAAAGGGCTGATGGGTACCATCATCCAATAATACCAAATCTGCCTGAGCCGTCCAAAGTGAACTGTCAAGATAGGTCTCGGCTTGGCCGATAAGTCCGGTCAGCGTTGCCCCGTTGTTGTTGGGGCTGTTAGTGTTAAGAGCTTCTAAATAGAAGTTTCCAGCCCCGAGGTCATAGGCACCTGTTTCGTGAACCATTTCCCACAAAGCCAATTGAAATGCAGCGGCCTTAGGTGCGTCATTAACCACACCGTCATAATAGGTTCCCCACATTTGTTCCATAGCGGAGCTTACTGCGTATGCTGTGTGCGATGAATAGCTTGTGGCTGGATCTAAAGCAACATCCATGCAGAAAGATTTATAAGCCGTAACCATATTCTCAACATCAAGCAGGTAACATCCTGCCCAAACGGCATCATCTTCAAGACCTGGTGTGTCGTAGCCAATTGTTGTTCCGTTGAGATTGACTTCTATACCGCCCACCTTAGGGTTAACCATCACCCAATCAGTAGTATTAAGCTTGGCGTTGACCGTGTCGCCGACCGAAATGGGCAATGTCGCAGCCATCAATCCCGAACAAAAAGACAATACTATACAAACCATAACCAATTTTTTCATCTTTCCCGTCTCCAATCTGCTCGGAAACATCCGAACACTTAATAAAATTATCTTTCCTGAATGGGGGGGATAATCGAAACGACCTTTCCGCGCCTCTTCCAGCTAAAACTCTCCACTGCGAATGATACCCGAAACGGGGGGCTTTGTCAATAAACTTTTCCCTGTATAAATACGGGTCTTTTATTCCT
>NBLM01000028.1 GCA_002084585.1 Planctomycetales bacterium 4572_13
GTTGAATGAATAATGAAGAATAGTGGAGGCGGACCTCCGGTCCGCTTCTGCTTTTTCTGGAGATTGATGATGAATGCGGATGATGTGTTGAGTGTGGTCAAGAATCGGATCGAGGGCGGGGTTGGTGTGCTGAATATCGATGCCGAATTGGCCGGTGTATTGAAAGATATATCGGGTCGGGCTGATTTTTTGACCGATGCTGCTGTGATTGAGACCGTTGCGGAGCAAGCGGAATATGACCTGCCGGAGGACGCCAAGAGCATCGATGAGGTGTACATTGATGGTGAGGGTGTGCTGGAAAGAATGTCGCAGGACCGGTATTTCACGCTGACGGTGGGGACGGATTGGCCTGCGGATGTGCCGTCAAAGTTTGCATTGCGCCATAATAAGCTGGTGCTGTGGCCAGAACCGGATGCGGTGTATGATCTGACGGTGGACTTTGCAAAGTATCATCCGGCGGTGTTTACAGATATTTTGTTCGGGGCCGAATTCAATGAGGCGATTTATCACGGGGTGCTGAAGGCGCTGTACGAAGGACAGTTCAAGCGGCAGTTGAAACTGGCCGAGCAGAGCTTTGATGGCGATGAGACACTGAAATTCAAATTCTATGAGCAGTTCCCGCAGGCCAAGCTGCACGCGCGGGCGTATGAGGATGAAATCGCCAAGCTGATCGGGAACCTGGGTGCGAATGAGGATGCGGCGGTGGTGGCGTACTGCGATATATAGGAGGAGCAAGCGATGAACGGATATTGGAAAACAGGACTGATATTTTTAGCCGCGGCCGCCCTGCTGGTTGGCTGGGGGATGACCTGGGCGAATCAGAGTGCGCGGATTCATGCGAACCGTGCGGAGATCGGAACGCTGAAAGAAAAGATGGCCACTGTGGCGGATCAGACGAGCGAAAGCGAAAAAGCGATTGTGCGGATGGAGACGAAGATCGAGTACATCATCAAGGGCGTCGATGAGATCAAGGCCGAGGTCAAATCGAAGTGAAACATTCCTCAGCAGAGCACAGGAATGAATGTTACACAGTTTGGATTGCTTAGAAAATTAAATCCAGATTTGTTTCAAAGTCGTCTCCGAACTGCTCATCACAGTAAACCAATCTGTTCTTTAGCTCTTTCCGTGCCTGATGCCGGAAAGGGGGTTCCCCAAAGGCTGAGATCAGCATCAGAGTATGAATGTTTTCATTTTCTAATGCTACATTAAAGTCAAGCGTGTCATTCATTTCATTTCCTTTCAAATTTGAATCTTCCGGATGTCTTGTATATCATGTTTGTTAGAATCTGATGAGGAAAGGGTTAGAGTTGTATAAAATGTATTATTTGATTCGAACCCTCAGGCAAAGCCGAGGTCAAATCACAGTAAAAAAAAACATCGTATAACTTTGCGTATAACTTTTGACAAAAAAGTTCAGAGAGAATATAATAGCTTTAGACACATTTGGACTCGTAACGAGTTGTTCTCTAAAAAGTTATACGCATAACCTATTTTATGGTAAAGACTTAAAATCGAGACTGGATCCCCTTCGGAACCGAGGGTTGGGGGTTCGAGTCCTCTCAGGCGTAATTTGCAACTCCAGGGTTGGTAAGCAGTTATGGCTACCAGCCCTTTTTATCGCGCCCCTGTTTTTAGGGTGCGTGCCAAATGTGTGCCAAAATTCAACTTCAGGCACTCTTGGGTAATGTCACGCGCCCGCTTAACAAGGTCTTCGCTTACAGCCAAATAGAAGCGTCGAGTGGTGTTGAAGTCAGAGTGACCGGCCATTTGCATAACTTCATACTCTTTCAATCCGTTCCGCAGCCATCCTGTGATACTGGTTCGACGGAGGTCATGAAATTCGCCATTATCAATGCCAGCTTTTTTGAGGATGGCATTGAAATGTCTATTGAAGTTATTTAACGGAGATTTACCGTCGGTAACAGTCCAGGTTCCCTTGTGCCGTCTTTGCTGGATACGGTCATACCGGTCTTTGGGCACAAAGATATACGGACACCCTTCCGGTTGTGTCGCCTGAATGGACACCAGCATATTGGCAACATCGTCAGTCAATGCCAAGGTACGCCGCTCATTATCCTTAATGTGCCATTCCCAAGTATGCTCAGTATTTTTTTTGGGCGAAACATTAATCGTTTGGGCTTCAAAGTCAACATCCATCCAGGTGGCATTGAGCAGTTCTCCACGCCGCATTGCGGTACACAGAGCCGTAGCAATCAAAGCATACCAGGGTGTCGCAATACCGCTCCGATACTTTGAAGCAACCCGGAGCATGGAAGTGTATTCGGCTTCACTGTAAACCCTGACATTATTGGGGGGAACCTTTGGACAACGAACATACCGCAAAGGATTTGTCTCAAGCTGCCCTCTTTCAACCGCCATCTGGAATAGCCTTTTAAGGCTTTTCAACTTCTTCTTAGCGGTCGCGGGGCTGTTGCCGTTATCAAGGCAGAACTGAATAAATTGCTCGCCATGGCGGTGAGACACCTTTTGGAAATCAATGTTTCCAGCGGATTTCATCAAGCCCTTCATTGCATTTTTGTATTCGCTAAGGGTTGTATCGCGGACTTGCCTTTTGGTTCTTGCCACACTGTCTTCTAAAATTACAGAAAAAATGTTTAATCTGATCGCCGCTTTTATATGCTCTGACAACATATCCCATCGTTCAAAAATTTCTTGCAACTCCAAATGGGAATTCATTATCATGCACCCGATCCTGCACCTTCGGAGATTTCGCGTCATCATTAGGTAGATTGTTGTAAGTGTCAGCATTTACAATATCTTGCGGTGAATTGCGGGGGGGGGGGTATTCGTGACGGAGCGATTCGATGGGGTCCATGTTGGCGGCCTGATAGGCGGGATACAGACCAAAGGTCAAACCGATTCCGGCGGAAATGCCAAACGACAAAATCATCGCCCCCGGCGTAATCACCGTGGGCATCTTGCCGAAAACAGTTACCAGAATGGGAATGCAGGCCCCCAAAATCATTCCGAGCAGTCCGCCAACCAGTGTCAGCAGCACGGTTTCAGAAAGAAACTGGACAATGATGTCGGCTTTGCGGGCTCCGAGCGCACGGCGAATGCCAATCTCCCGCGTGCGCTCGCTGACCGTCGCCAGCATTATATTCATGATACCGATACCACCAACTAACAACGAGATCGCCGCAATCGAACCCAATACGATGCTGAAAAGCCGCTTGGTTCGCGCCGCCTGACGCAGAAGTTCCAGCGGTACGATAATCTGATAGTCTTTCTTTTTGTGATGCCGCTCCAACAAGTCTGCCAGCACGACGCGGGTTGGCAAAACGAGTTCCATCGACGGAACTTTGATCGTAATCTCACTGAGTTCGACTTTCTCCCCGCTCATTCCCGTCGATCCCCCGAACTGTATCTCTGTCTCTCCAAAGCGGTTCTTCATAGTGGCCAGTGCAATATAGACCGCCCCGCTTACGCCGTTACTTTGCGCTGAGGATTGCAGCGATGTATCGTCTTGCGCTCCCGAAACCGCTGAAATATCCCGAACAACGCCGACCACGCGGTAATACTCACCGGAAATCTTGACATCCCGTCCAATGGGATCGTCAAATTTAAACAGATGATCCAACACCGTCTCATCAACCACACAGATTGCCTGACTGTAATGCATATCCATTGGAGTCAGAAAACGGCCTAATAACACTTCAATCGGCACCAATTCCGTGTACCACGGGACCGTTCCCACAATTTCGGCGGTTATCCGACGGCTTTGATAAAAAATCTGCTTCGGTTTTCGCCGGACCGGCACCACCACCTGTGCATCAGGAATTGTTTCCCGAAAGCGTTCGGTATCGGCATAACGGAGGCCATATTCCTGAATCGTTTGCTGACTGGCATCCGCGACCTCTTGATCCGGCGGCTTAACCGTTCTCAAAATAATATTGGTGCTGCCCAAGTGCGCGATCTGCTGCTGTGCCTGCTGGCTGGCTCCCTCGCCAATGGCCAGCATGGAGATCACACTGGCCACGCCAAATACAATGCCCAGTGTCGTCAACCCGGACCGCAGGCGATGCATCCATAAACTGCGTAAACTAATTAACAAAATGCCTATAATCCGTGAGAGCATTATTCTCCCGTTCCATTCGATTGTATCCGATCAATTTGCCCGTCCAGCAAATGGATCGACCGATGTGTCTGGGAGGCAATCTGTTCATCGTGCGTTACCACAATGATCGTCTTGCCCTGAGCGTTCAGCTCATTTAGAATCTCCAGTATCTCTGCCCCGCTCTGAGAATCCAGATTGCCCGTTGGCTCATCGGCGAGAATAATCAACGGGTCATTGGCCAGTGCCCGGGCAATGGCCACCCGCTGCTGCTGACCGCCGGACAGTTCAAAGGGACGATGCTTAATTCGGTCGGCCAGTCCGACCCGCTCGGCCAGCATTATTGCCCGCCGGCGACGCTGATGCTTGGGTACATGCTGGTAATACATCGCCACCTCGATATTCTCGATGATGTTGAGTTGGCGAATCAGGTTGAATGACTGGAAGATAAAACCAATCCGTTTGCCCCGAATCGCCGAAAGCTGATTATCGTCGAGTGTCGAAATATCCTCGGCGCCCAGCAGATAACGCCCGCCCGTGGGTTTATCCAGGCATCCGAGAATATTCAGCAGTGTCGATTTACCCGAACCGCTGGGGCCCATAATGGACACATATTCACCTCCATAAAATGACAGATTCAACCCCCTGAGAACCGGCAGTTCCATGCGTCCCAGCATATAGGACTTGTACAGGTCTTCGATCGTTACGACGGTTTTGCCCTGACGATCACTGTCTTTGGCGTCCGGTGATGTCATTGCGGACGCCCCTGATTCCCTTGTGGACGACCCGACCCGCCGCCAAAAGTCTTGGCCGCAGCCGCCATTTCTTTTTTGTCAAGAAACCCGTCCTTGTTGGTGTCAAGGGGGACCATGAACTGGCGGGCCTGTTCGGGAACTTCGTCCGCCATGCTGATTTTGCCGTCACCGTTTGCATCCATCCGCTTCATGGGATCCGGCATACCACCGCCGGGAGTCGCATTTTCTTCAGCTTTTTGGACAGGTTCCTTCGAACCGTCTGGGGCGCTGGTGCTCGGCGGTGAATCACTCTTGCGTTTTTTTTTGGAACCCCTCTTTGACTCGGTGGTATCGGCCTTGCCCTTTGGGCTCTTGTCGGCAGCCCTCATCAGCCGGGGAGGACTTAAAAGAACTTGTTGTCCCTCTTGCAGCCCTTCGAGAATCTGAACAAAGCGGTCATTAAAGACACCTGTTTGAATGACCTGTTCTTTGGGGCCATTGTTGGTTACAAGATAACAAACTTTCCGCCCCGCTCGATTCGCTACACACTGAATCGGAATGCTCAGGACATCGGCCAATTGCGCAATCAGAATTTCCACCCGTGCGCTCATTCCGGGCTTAATGGACTTGTTTGCCCCCTCCAGAGTCACATCGGTTGTATATACCTTTAGGTCAGGATTCCCAAAGAAAGCTTGAGGATCCGGAAGCGGTGCGATCTTAAAAACCTCACCCGCAAAAACCTTATCGGGTTGCGCATCGATAACAATCTTGACCGATTGGCCCACACGAACTTTATCAACATTCGTCTCATGAACCTTCACATCGACATCCATTTCATTCTCATCGGTGATCGTCATAATCTGCTGTCGTTCATAAACCTGCACTCCGACTTCAATATTCGTTCGTGAGCTGCTAAACCGCCGGCTGCCGCTGGATGCATAAATAACCAAGCCGGGCTCTGTCGCCCTCATCGTGCATGCTTCGATCTGTTTTTCAATTCGCTCCAGTTGCTCTTTATTGAGCAGATACCTCGCCTCTGAACTGCTTCGGCGTGAAGTGGCCTGTGCTAATCTCGAACGAGTTTGGGCATAAACCCTCTCCAGTTGGCGTTCGGCTTCTAAGTAATCACTAAAGCGTTTTTCTGCTTCCTTTGCAAATTCATATCGTATAAACAGAGTCAGCGAAGTCTTGGCCCGGGCCCATTGAATCTTCATTCGTTTGGCCTTCAGCTCGGCTGTCTTAAGTTCAGACTCTGCAACATAATCTTTATCATAAAGCTTCTGTGTCCAGAAAAGGTCCTCTTCGGTGCGTTCCAGCTCCTCTTTCGCTAAATCGATATTGGAAGTTAGCTCACGGTATCTCTGCAAAGACTCGCCACCTAATTGGTTCGGATCATCCAATAACGCGGTAATATCAGATCGTTGATTCGGATCCGTCTTGTACCTGCCCACCATCGCATCGGCTGTTTCTTCACCCAGATACTTCTGCAGGTCCATCCCGGCAAACTTGACATTCATCAACCCTAACTGAATATCGGAATCATTCTGATTTTTCTGGATAATCAGTGACTCTTTGGCGTCCGTGTAATCCGCTTCAGCAGAGTTGAATGTAATCTTCTGTTGGTTTATATTATCCCTCAACCCCGATGAGTCCAGCTCAACAAGAATCTTACCATTGGCCACATCTTCCGCCGTGACATAGCTTCCCTCAGGAGCCAAGCTTACAATGGTCGCCTCACGCTCGACCTGAGACTTGATTTCGACGGCGTTACGCGCTTTGATTGTACCGCTCTCGGTCACACTCATCGTAAGATCCCCGCGTCTGACGACAAACGAACTGGAGAAACTCGATGCCGTCGAACTACGGTCTTGATGGGTCCAACGATAGATCGCCGATCCGGTGAGTATAATTCCCGCTATGATCGCAGCTAAAATAATTTTTCGTCTATTTTTTCCAGTGATTGCCATGATCCATCCGGTTTAACAGTTAAGATTCCCACATCACGATAAAAACCCAGCTTTGCCAACATATAATTGACGAGTGTTGTCGTCGTGTCATTTTGAGCCGCCAGCAGGTCGTCTTGCGAATCCAGCATCACACGCGCCTCGACGCGGCCCGCCTGCAGCAACAGCGTTGTATTATTGACCCGTTCCTGTGCCAACTCAAGGCCCATTTTCTGGATGTGATGGCGTTGCGCCGTCTCAATCAGTCCACGGTAGGCATTTCGTACATCCAGTTTCACCTCATCGACGGCTAAGGCGTAATCCCGCTTGGTCTGGAGGTACGATATCAGCGATCGGCGGTAGCTGTTCCGTTCACTGAGTTTGTCCAGAGGAAGATCCAGAACCATTCCAACATCATAGATTCCATCATGAAACCGGAGACGGGCCCAATCCGTTTCTTCCGTAGAATCGACACGGGCGCTGGCCACCAGATCGAGACGGGCTCGCAGGGCGTCTTCGGTTACAGCTACCTTTCGCTGGGCGTCATCAACTTTGTCATAAGAGGTCGCCAAATCCAGACGCGTTTTCAAGGCCATATCCACTGCACCTGAAACAAGAAAATTGGGCTCAGATATATCCATTAAGGCAATCTCTTCAAGTATCAAAGAGTCCAATACGATGTTCGCGTCAACCGGCAACGCCAATGTCAACTTAAACGCATCCAGAATCTGCTGATACCGTCGCTGCGATTGCGCCAGGTTATCGCGTGCCTGCAGCATTCGCTGTTTCGTTTCGTCGGCCTCAAACCGAGACAGTTTTCCTGCCCGGGCTTTTAGTGTCGCCTCTTCGTCTGCCGCCTGAAGCGAGACATAATTACTTTGAGCATTTTCCACCTGATCCAGTGATTGCAGTGTTCGCAGGTAATCATTCACAATCGAAACAACAAATTCCTTGCGAAAGCGGCTAAATGATCGAATCGCATACAGAACATTTCGCTCTGCCTGTGTCAGATTTTCTTGAACCACCTCTTTGATACTGCCCCGCAGCAGGGGCTTCGAAACGCTCGCACTCAGTACCGACACCAGTGAGGTGTCAGGGTCACCGGTTAAATACCGCAACCAGTCCGTTGCAACGGCAGCGCTGATCTGCGTACCATCGGCCAGCAGTTGATCAAATCCAAGATCGCCGCCGGCACGAACCGTCTCATCCGATTCATCACGGCCATATCCCCCGTCAATAGTTCCAAACCATTGGGCCACGAAGTTGTGCCGCTGGAGTGTCAGGTCAAGCGTTGTGTTATAAAGCGATTCTTTGCGTGCCTGATAGTCTCTGCTTCGAACCGTGGCAATAGCGACCGCTTCTTCCAGAGTAATCTGGCCGGATGGAACCCAGTTGGGATCCAGAATAATGCTGTTCGGATCGGGAGCGACATCAGATATCCGGTAATTGACCTTGACGCCATGTTTTGGCTGCCATTTCTGATCAAGGATTGTGTATGTCTCTTCGTCGGCCTGCTCTTTATACTCTTGCTGCGTCCTGCAACCACTCAAAAGCATGAGAACCGCCATTAACAACAATAAAGAACCGATTTTCCTTTTCTTTTCCAATTTCAAAAAATCTCACTAAACAATTACTTCTTTTAAGGAAATTCTTTATCATACATTTATACTTCTAATCGGCGTTTTTTGGCCTTCACTTAGGCAACAACAAGCGCACACCACCTCCACAAGAAAATCTCCTATATTGTAATTGCGCTACCCCATCCATATGGTTACATGTAAAATGGGCAAACCTGAAAATAGCCAATAAATGACCCTATTGCATAATACCCAAAACGCAGCAAAAAAACCCTGTTTTTGCTTCAAAAACGGGGTTGTGCAACATCCTCAAATATCTTTTTTAATGCCCCCTCGCAACCTATGAGTCGAGATCAAAGACATCCAGCCACAAATCGGCCTCCCGTTCGGTTAAGCCATGGCGTTTTTCTGTCGGTTCCGGAGCCGGTCGATTGGCTTGTTTTTCAAGCCGAGCCAACAATGTTTGCCAAAATAAATCGGCGGGCGCATCAACGGCTTTTCGTTTGGCGGCGGCGGTGCGAATGCGGCGGTCCGAACTGACCACCACCAAGCTCTTAGGGGCGGTATTGTCGGCAATTTTATCCTCGATGAGATCATCCGCTTCACGGGACGGGCCTGAAAAATAAACTTCGACACCGGGAATCCCTCCAAAAGCGGCTTTGTCGGGCGGCCCAACACCGTCAAAGACGATATGCCCGTGGTCGCGTACAGCATTGAGATAATCCGAAACGGCCCGGCACATCTGAACATCCGTCAGTGCGGCAAACTCCTCTGTTTTCTGAACGGCCCGGAGCAGATTGTAGCCATCGATCAGGTACGGCATCACTTAACCCTTCGCTTCAAATCGAACTTCACCGGCTACCAGCGTATAAAGCACTTTCCCCTTGGCCTGCCATCCCTGATACGGACAATTGCGGCTCTTGGAATAGAATTGGCTTGCGTCAATCGACCATTGTGCATCGGGATCAATCACAACAATATCGGCACGGTCGCCGACCGCCAAACTGCCCTTTTGGACCTTGATGATCTCGGCGGGCCGCCATGTCAGCATCGCCAGCATTGCCGACCAGTCGCAAACGCCGGTATCAATCAGTGCCTTGCGGTAAAGCGGCAGCGCACACTCGATTCCAACCATTCCGCAGGGAGCAGAAAGGAATTCCAGCTCCTTTTCACTTTGGAGGTGCGGGGCGTGATCCGTTGCCAATGCATCAATCACACCGTCGGCAACGGCATGCCGGAGTGATTCGACATCCTTTTGTGTTCGCAGCGGCGGATTCACTTTGAAATTTGTATCGTAATCGGCAACGGCCTCCTCAGTCAACAGTAGATGGTGCGGTGTTGCCTCGCAGGTTACGGGAAGCCCCTGTTGCTTGGCCTCGCGGATGATCTTAACTGAGCCGGCAGTGGATATATGCTGGGCATGGTAGCGGGCCTTGGTTTTCCTGACGAGTTGAATATCTCTCCAGAGCATCATTTCCTCTGCCAAGGGATCCACTCCGGGTAAGCCCAAAACCGTCGCCTTGTAACCGGCGTTCATCACACCATTTTTTGCCAGCGAATGGTCCTCGCAGTGCTGAGAAATAACCAAATCAAACATTGAAGCATACTTCATCGCGAGCAGCATCATAGCCGCATCCTGTAAGCCGCAACCGTCATCAGTAAACCCTACCGCTCCCGCCTCGGCCATCAGTCCCATTTCGGCCAATTCCTGACCGGCCCGGTCCTTTGTAATGGCCCCCATCACATAGACGAAAGTCTTGCGGGCCTGACGACCCATACGGTGGACATATTCAACGGCCGTGGCTTCGTCAACAGGCGGATGGGTGTTGGGCATGCATACCACAGAGGTATAGCCGCCTGCGACCGCCGCCGCAGAACCGGAGGCGATGGTTTCTTCTTCGTCATCGCCCGGTTCGCGAAAATGGACATGGATATCAATCAGGCCCGGAGCGACGATCTTGCCGGCCGCGTCGATTATGTGAACCGCCGAATCAGTAAGATGGCTTCCAATTTTCGCCACTTTGAAATCGTCAACAAGTAAATCTGTTACCTGATCGATCTTGTTTTTTGGATCAATCAATCGACCGTTTTTAATCAGTGTTTTTTTAGAAATCTGTTTCACCATTTATTTGTCTTTCCCCTGTTGAGTGGCGGCCTGGTTGACCAGAAAGAGAACCGCCATTCGAACAGCCAATCCGTTGGCCACCTGCTTGAGAATAACACTATTAGGACCATCGGCTACTTCTGATTCTATCTCCAGGCCGCGATTGATCGGGCCCGGGTGCATTACGGTAATATCCGGCTTGGCGCGTTTCATCCGATCGGCTGTCAAACCAAAATAGTGTGAGTATTCACGGACAGACGGGAAAGGATTGCCCCCCATTCGCTCAAACTGAATTCGCAGCATATTGATGACATCGAGGTCTTCGATCACCTCATCGAGATTGTAGGAAACCCTGACCGGAAGATTTTCAACACCACCGGGCAGCAGTGTCGGCGGACCAATCAGCGTTACTTTGGCGCCCAGTTTGGTCATGGCGTAAATATCACTGCGGGCCACACGAGAATGCGCAATGTCGCCAACGATGCCGATCTTGAGGCCGTCAAGCGAACCACGCTGGCGGCGGATTGTGTACACATCCAGCAGTGCCTGTGTCGGGTGCTCATGGAACCCGTCACCCGCATTGACCACACAGGCATTGATCGAGCGGGACAGTAGTTTCGGAGCGCCTCCGGCCCCGTGGCGAATCACAACAATATCCACGCCCATCGCCTCCAGATTGCGCGCGGTATCGATCAGCGTTTCGCCCTTGCTGACAGCGCTGGCTTTTTTACTGAACTCAATGACATCGGCACTGAGCCGACTGGCCGCCAGTGTAAAACTGTTCCGCGTACGAGTGCTGTCCTCAAAAAACATATTGACGACAACTTTTCCCCGCAAGGTTGGTGCTTTTTTAATCGACCGCCTGCTGAACTTCTCAAAGCCCTGTGCCGTATCAAGAATAAACTCTATTTCTTTCCGACTCAAATCACTTAACCCGATGAGGTGTTTTCGCGACCACTGGAATTTTCTATTTTTACGCATTACTCTATGGTTACTCCATCTTCGGTGTCCGTTTCGGCAAAGTGTACGAAAACCGACTGTGATCGATCCACTTCCGTCTTCATTCCGACATAATCCGCACAAATAGGGTATTCATGACAGCCGCGGTCTACCAGCACCGCCAATCGCATTAATCGCGGCCGCCCAAAATCAGTCAACGCATCCATCGCGGCACGAACACTCCGGCCGGTGTGCAGCACATCATCTACCAGCAGGATCAACTTATCCGTAATGTCAAAATCTATTTCGGTACTGCGAACGGTTGGCTGGGTTTCTTTCGGTTCGTTGAGATCGTCCCGATACAGCGTAATATCCAGTGTGCCGCTAAGCAACCGGCCGGAAAAATGACTTCCAAGGGCGTTTTTCAGGCGTTGAGCCAGTATTTCACCACGACTTCGGATGCCGATCACCGCGATATCTGTATTTGAGGGAATATCGGACTTGATTTGTTCGACAATTTTCCGAATCGCCTTATTGAGTTGTTCAGTATTCAGCAGGGTTTTCATGGAATTCTATCTCTTATTGCCACTATAGCTTTTCAAGTTCTTTTAAGCCCTTATTTGGCCGAAATATTGAGTGTTGCGGGAGTGTATCAAGATCGGATAGAAAAAGCAAGGATTATCATGTTCGTCAAATTGTCGTTTTGAGACAACAATACGAATGATTTGTTTGAAATTTTCTACGGTTTTATGATATACTGGCAAGCGGGTTTGATATGACATTGGAGATCGATTGATTCCTGTATTAAAAAAAACTTATTCCAAACTACCCTATGCAAAAAACATCGCTTTTGTGTGTGTTGTCGCTTTTGTGTGTGTTGCCGCTGGTGCGTCTGCTGACAATGCGGTCCCCATGGAACCGGCGGCATTGGACTTTACGAATACTCGCTCGCTCTGGAAAGTGGATCCAAATCTGACCGGTAAGGGCATCCTTATTGGCGCTATCTGCCGGAGCATAACCTATGTCAACAACCAACCGCAAAATGACTACCGTTTCAATATGGATCACACCTGTCTATATGATGCGGATGTGTTGTTTGCCGATGGAACAGACGGACAATTTGGAATTTCTGAACACGCCACTTCAATCGCAGGCGTTTTGCTGGGATTGGATGAAAACGCAACACACCCGGATATCGGAACATTCGACTATCGAGGCGCCTGTCCGGATGCGGCGGTTAATGTCTATGAGTTTGAGCAGTTTTCGATCCTTCACTTACTGGGAAAACGACCCATCAAAGAAGATATTATCCTGCTGAGTTTGGGCGACATCTTTGAGGATTGGTGGACGCGGGCCTTGGAACAGGCCGCCGCCGAGAATGATTTTCTGGTTGTCGCGAGTATCGGCAATGGAACCAATGCCTACACCCCGAAGCCGCTCTATCCGGGTGCAGGATCCAATGTGCTGGGTGTGGGCGTTGTCGATGCGGTAACGAATACCGACGGCCATATCAGTTTGCGGAATTTTTCCACAGCCAAAGCGATTCATTCAAGCACCGGCCCAACAGAAGATCATCGCTGCAAGCCGGATATCGTTGCACCGGGAACAGCTTTAGTCCCCTCGGCCAACGGTGAAAACGGCTACAAACTGAAAAATAACTGGTCCTCGTTGGCAACCCCCCTCGTCGCCGGAAGCGCCGCCCTGCTGGAGCAAAAGGCGATGACTGATGACGCACTGAAAGATGATTTCAATCGACCTGGTAAAAGTTTGGTGCTTAAAGCGGTGCTGATGAATTCGGCCAGAAAACTCCCCTTCTGGCACAAAGGACAAATCGATCCGAACGATGACCGCGAAACGCCGCTGGATTTCATTCAGGGTGCGGGGCTTTTGGATGGGCTTGCGGCACAGCAGCAGCTAACCGCCGGAATGGAAAAACCGGGGTCGGTCAAAGCGATGGGGTGGGACAATCGCATCCTGCAAGGCGAGGATTGGGGCTATGAATATGCCTTTGAAGTTTCCGAGCCCAATCAAATAATGACCGCGACACTATGCTGGAACCGAGTTTATCAGTCAGAGTATCCGTTTAAGCATTTACTGGAAGAGGATACCGATTTACGCCTCGAATTGTGGGGGATTGATCCGAACAATCCGGAAAAACAAATGCTACTGGATTACAGTGACAGCGTCAATGACAATGTCGAGCACATTTATTTCACCTGCAACCCTGATTATGCCGCCTATGCCATTCGCGTCCGATTCAATGAAGATCAACCCATCGATGGTTCTGCCAAACAGCAATTCGCAGTGGCCTGGTCCGTTGGCCCGGATCGGCAGATTGACAATGTATGGTGGCGTGATCTGAATGCCGATAATGCGAACGACTGGATGGATGATTTTATTTATACGCTGATCAAAAGCGGAAGAATTGAAACAATCGACGAAGCGTTTCTGGAAAAACTCTTAAAAATTTCACCGGAACGAATCGAACTTCTCACAAAAGGCCTGTCTGCCTGGGAACCCTATTGGGCCGCTTGGGACAGCCCATAACTCTCCAAAATATTCGCACTGGGGAGTGGCTGTTTATCCAATCGAAGGAGAGTCTTCCGGGAAGATTTCGTTGAACAACTGCTCATCCAGATTGCGGGCGTAGTAGTTGTGGATGACGGCCTCGCCCTGCTGTTTGCAGTCCTGCAGCGAATTGGACACGCCCGTTTTAATCATAATGACAACAAACAGACACGCCGCCACATTCAGCACCCTTTCGATGACGGGACGCGCCTTTTCGACACGGTTGACATCCGATTTTGCCTGTCGCAGAAGCGTTGACTTAGGCGCAAAGCGAAGCGAATGCGTCAGGACATCCAGCGCCTTATTGTTCGCGCGAGCCAGCAACCCCATCTCATACGGCTGTGATTTTGTCAGCATCAGGGCCAGTTCCACACGGTTCGTCATAACAAGCCGCCTCTGGCATTTTGGACACTCGGCTACATGGTCATCCAACTGCTGAAGCAGTCGCAGTTTGAACGAACCGAACAATCCGCATCGGGCATTTCTCGCTGAACGGCATTGGTTTTTATCGTGTTTCATTATTCATCCCGGCTTTCTGATGTTGACATCCAAAAGGCCAACCGTTTGATCGCCTTATGGCGATAGACTCTGGCGGCCGCAACGCGAATGCCCAAGATGGTTGCCACCTGAGCATAGGGCATCTGGGCCAGATCCCTAAGAACGACCACATCCCCAAGATGGTCCGGCAGTCTTGAGATCGCCGAACGAAGCCGTTGCTGTAATTTCGCTGAGTCCAGATCGTTCGTTTGATCGTTTTGACTTGTTGGGTATTGCTTTGAAAGTGCTTGCTGGTGTTTTCGCTGCAACTGTTTTTTTCGCAACATAGAGATGGCGATATTCGAGGCCGTCCGGAACAAATACCCGCGAACATTGGCGGGCTTTTTCTTCTCCGGCAAATGTGTCAAGCGAAGAAAAGTATCCTGATAGGCATCACAGACATCTTCTTTGTTACCCAAAATCCGCCAGAGCATCGTGACCATCGCCGGGCCGTATTCCTGCATCGATACCAACACCCACCGCTGGCTCTTCTGAACCGATTCGGCCCGCGTCAGATCAAATGTCAATCCCAAACTCGTCGAGGTAATGGCCATAATTCCCCTTTTATCGATGCTTCTGGTATTTAAGACGCACAAGCAACCATTATGTTACCTGAAAAACACAAAAAATAAAACTTTTTTTATTTTCTTGGTAACACTTCCCCATCGAAAGCGTCTTAAACAAGGAAGCCATCGAAAGCTGAATAATTTATCTCTATGATTGAAAATAACTTATGAAACATTCCGCACGACCCAATGTAGCCGAACTGGTGGACACCATACTCGCTGAAGCCATTAAATTTGGGGCCAGCGACATCCACTTTGAGCCGACCAGCGATGATTTGCAGGTCAGATATCGGATGGATGGATCACTAAAAACCGTCGAAACACTACCCGCCGCCATCAGTGGGCAATCTGCTGACCTACCGCAACGACATCCCGCAGGAAGGCCGCATCGAAGGGAAACGGGGGCAGCCCGTCATCTCCGAATCCGGTAAGGTCATTGACAAGCGGCTGGCGGTTTTTCCGACGATTCACGGCCAGCGGGCTGTGGTTCGCATTTTCTATGAAAATGACACGCTCACCGAACTGGATAAATTGGGCTTTAACCCGACGATTGAATCGGCACTGATGGATTTTGCTCGCAAAAATCAGGGTATTCTGCTGCTGACCGGCCCGGCCGGAAGCGGCAAAAGCACCACACTGGCCGCGATGATGCGGCATATTCTTCAACAATTTCCCGGCAAGAGCATCGTCGCACTCGAAGACCCGGTCGAACGGGCCATCGGCGGTGTGACACAGGTCCAGATCGAACCCCGTGGCGAAATGACCTTTCCCGTCGCACTGCGTTCGCTGTTGCGGCAGGACCCGCAGGTTTTGATGATCGGTGAAATTCGGGATGCCGAGACCGCTAAAATCGCCATTGAAGCCGGACTGACCGGCCACCTGCTGATGAGTACGATGCACAGCGGAAATTGCAGCGGCGCCCTGCTGCGACTGCTGGAAATGAACATTGAACCCTATCAGGTAACATCCGGCGTCTCGGCGGTATTGAACCAGCGGCTCGTGCGAAAACTGTGCGAACACTGCAAGGAAAAAACGCCGGGCGGCGACTATGAACCCCAAGGCTGCGAAAAATGTCACCATACCGGCTTTCATGGCCGCGTCCTGCTGGCGGAAATGGTCGAACTGGACGGCCAACTTCGTCAAACAATCCTCAAGCGAAGTGATATGGAGACCCTCGAAGCGACCCTTGAATCTCGTGGGCATATGAGACTGATACAGGACGGCAGACGACTCGTCAGTGGCGGCATTACAACAAACGACGAAATACAACGAGTTTGCGGAGTATAAAAAACAGCGTGGGCATGGCCCACCCTACAGAGGACAGAAACAATGGCATTATTTGAATATCGATCTGTAACCACCGGCGGAAGATTGATGACCGGCACGATTGAAGCCACCGACATCGAGCAGGCCAAGACCTCTTTGGATGACTTGAATCTGCAGGTTACAGAGCTGGAAAAAACAAAAGAACCGGCCGCACCCAAAGGCATCGGACACAATGAGTTTATTCTGTTCAATGAGCAGCTTGCCTCGCTGACCAAGGCGGGTATTCCCTTAGAGCAGGGATTGCGGGAACTGGCTCATGACGCCGGTTCTTCCAAAATGCGGTCGCTCATTAACGATGTCGCCAATGATCTGGAACAGGGGCTTCCCATCGAGAAAGCCATCGGAAAACGACAGAAGGACTTTCCGCCGCTGTATGGGTTGATTCTCAAGTCCGGCGTGGAAACCGGCCGTTTGAGCGAAATGCTCACCAACTTGAACCGCCATTTGCAGGTCGAACTGCGTACAAAACGGATCATCATTGAATCGCTGACCTATCCGGCGGTTGTTATCGTCCTTGCGGCCCTGATTATCACATTTCTTCTTGTAACAACCATTCCGACATTCTCAGAAGTGCTTTCCGATATGTCAAGCGGCAGAGCGGCACTGCCCGCTCTAACAAATTTCATTCTGGGGCTGTCCAAACATGTGTGGAAAATATGGCTGTGGATTGGGGTTGTCATAGGCGTGACATTGGTCTTCTGGATGTCTCTTTCAACGAGTGTCGGAGGCAGGCGAGCCAAAGAACGCTTCTTCAGGGGGCTTCCGCTGGTCGGCCGCGTCTTTAAGAATGGTCTGCTGGCACGATTTTCCGAGTGTATGTCCGTTCTGGTCAACGCCGGATGCACTTTAGATGCGGCAGTCGAGCTTTCCGGCCAGTCGTCCAGCAGTGAACTGCTCAAACAGGATTGCGCCATGCTGGCCGCGCAACTCCAACAGGGAACAAACTTCCTCGAAGCGGGAATGAACTGTAAGACGATCCCGCGGCTTTTTTTGTATTCGGTTCAACTCGGTTCTCAGCGGAATGAGCTAAAGGAAAAACCTCAACAGTTTGGCGCGGATGTACGCCAGCAAGACCTTTTCCCTGCAATCGCAGATGCAGGCGATCCTGATGCCGCTGTTGATTATTTTACTCGGCGGGATCGTAGGAACTATCGTTTTAGCAATGTTTCTTCCAATGGTCAAAATGATAACGGTGTTAATGTAAAATGTGGACACTCTATTCGATAAATATCGCTGTTTTTATTGTTTTTTTGTTTCTGGCATGGAAAAAACCCGGCCTTGCGCTGGTTTTGTTACTGCCCACCGCTGCATGGATATTCCTTTCCGGTCTTCTTGAATTTTACGGAAGCGGAATCCCTGATGAGGCCATTATAATGTACTTGCTTTCGGTCATTCTGCTGCCAACAGCAATCTGTATTATTCATTGGGGGCCTTCATCGAGTCAACTGGAAATGCCTTGGTATAAAGCCGTTACCCGTGTGATATTAACGCTCGTTAAATATATCCTGATCCTCGCGGTGTTCTGTGGTGTATTCCAGTTTCTCGGCCCGATTTTCTTTATGATCTTTCTTGTCGGCATTGTTCAGTTCAAACAGGCACAAAAATATGGACTGGCGATGGATATTGTCTCGGCCATTGGAATGAGTATGCGGCAGTCCCTGCCGCTGCCGATGGCCCTGACGAGTGCCGCACACGGTCAAAAGAAAAGAGAGGCCCGTATCTTCAACAAAATCGCCCACTGGCTCACGCAGGGTTGGCCGCTGTCGGAGGCCCTGCGGCGCGGGTATTCAAGGTGTCCATCCAATATCCTTGCTTCGATCACCGCCGCCGAAAAAATGAACCAACTGCCCAAGGCCATCGAATCATTGCAGGCAGACCTTACTGAAAAAGTCAACGATTATAAGATCGTGAAACCTGTTCACCCGTGGTATCCTTTTGTTGTATTAACCATGGCTGTTACGATGACGATGGGATTGATGGTCTTTATTGTCCCCACATTTGCAGAAGTTCTTTCGGACATGAGCGACGACCAGGCCCGTCTGCCGCATGCGACACAAACACTGCTTAACATTTCCTCGTGGATGCTGGGAAGAAAAGGACTCAATGCCTTTTTTATCATTTTGTCGGGGCTTTGCATCATTTCTTTTGCGATGTATATTCGATTTCGCAGACGAAATCCTGAAAGTCCACGCCTACTATCCCGTCTGGGCGACCGGATTAAATGGCATACTCCCGTCTGGCACTGGTTTGAAAAAACATTCGCCAATCTGCAAATGGCGCAATCGCTTCGCGTCGGTCTGATCGCGGGGTATCCGGTCAATGTCGTATTGCGAAACACGCTGGGGCTGGATGTAAACCGATGCTATCAAAAACGACTGAAAAAATGGCTGGATAAAATCGAGGCCGGCGACACTATCGCTCAATCCGCAAAATCCTGCGGACTGGATAAAACGCTTAGCTGGGCCTTTGACGAAAAGATCAATAAAGGCAACACCCCGCAAATTCTTGAGGGGCTTGAAGAGGTCTATCGCCACCAATACAACTATCGAAAAAATGTCCTAAACGCCGTAAGCTGGCCACTGGTTATTTTGTGCTTGGGGCTTCTGGTCGGATATATAGTTTACGCGATGTTTATCGCTATCATCAGCATAACAACCGTTACCCTGCAATCTACGATACCCCAATAAGAAAATGGTGAAAATGACGAAACATAAAGGTTTATTGAGTATCGAAATGGTGGTCGCCATCGGTGTAATGGCAACGATTATCGCTGTACTGGCAGCACTCGGAAACTCGTTTGGAAAATTGAACTCCACGCTTTGGGCGCAACATACCTGCTACGCCGCCGGACAGGCACAGATGGACTGCATCGCCGCCACGGGGGAGCCGATTGATCCGGCGAAATTCAACTCGCTGTGGCCGACCGTAACCTGCCAGATCGAAACCACCGAAGGCACGGGCCAGTGGCAGGGATTGACACAAGTACGGCTTTCGTTATCCGAAAGAGCAAAGAAAAAAACGGTTCAGGTTCAAATGACCCGTTATCTGCCCAGCGATAAAGGAGCGACCCATGACGACTAAACACCGCGCCTATGCCTTAACCGAGATGCTGATTATTATTGCAGCGCTGGTGGTGGTTATGGCTCTGTCAGCCAAACCCCTT
>NBLM01000102.1 GCA_002084585.1 Planctomycetales bacterium 4572_13
GCTTGCTTTCCTTGGCGAGTGTCCGCCCCCGTTTCAGACCCGCCACTGCCTGCAGGCCGTGCAGGATGACGGATGAGACGATTTGTTCAGAAACCGCCCACTTGAACATCCGCCGGATGATTCCAATGCGCTGATTGATCAGATTCCGGCACCACTTTTTGTCGATCATGACCTCCCGCACCTCTTTGAGCCGCAAGGGGCCAAACTCATCGACACCCAGAGAGGGGAAACATTCCAGCAGCACTTTCATCGTGTACCGGATATCCTGTGGCTCTTTTGTGGACTTGCCAAGGGGGTCCACATAGTAGGTATCGGCAAACGCCGTATACGCCCGCACCAGATCGGGGATGATGCGAACCTCTCCTTGAAGCGGCACATCCTTCTGGAAAAGCTGCTCTTGGAGCAGTTGCTTGGCACACTCGACGGCCACGGCATAGTCGGTTGTGGCAAAGCGTGAGCCAACGGGCTTGAGCGGCCGTGCCTTTGGTTTTTCTTCTCCGGGCAATTGGACTTTCCACCACCAGCGCCGGTTTCGCTGATAGAGTGATCCGGGCAGATTTGCAGATGAGTGTTTGGGTCGTTTCTTGGCCATTTTTGACTCTCCTTGTAACTGAAAATTTAATTTCACTTAGAACCGGCGGTCCTAAAAGTTACAATTCAAGTTACAATGGCTTTTGACCCTGTAAAATGAACTTGAAAAAATGTTGTAAATCGTTTACCTACAACTTCTTACCCACTATCCCCGACAGGAGTCGAACCTGTAACCTTCGGCTTCGGAGGCCAACACTCTATCCAATTGAGCTACGGGGACTTTGTTAGGCGGTTCTACTCGACCGCAGGAATCGCTTATGCTTATATGACAAAGGGAGTACTTCGTCAACCAAAATCCAAGACAGATTCCAACAGAGAACCGTTAAAAAGCACTGAAATGACCCAACTGACCTGCTACATCTGCCAGTTGATTGGATAGTGGATGTTTCGAGGCGAAATATCAAATATTCGAATCAAACTTTCAGCCAAAGCATTGGTTCGCTTGAGTTGACAGTCCGTTACCGATTTGGCGCGTCCATCGGAAATCACGCACACCCGGATCACACCGTTACGGCCTTGACAAAGGCGCTGGCGTTTCCAGAACTCACCGGCCTGGATCACGCCGTCTTCGGCCCCGTTGCCGTTGGCAACCACAAAATGGAACTGGGCCTTGATGCCGTTGGCCAGATCGGTTAAAAGCGCCAACTCGTCAGCATTACCGCCGGCGGTACGGCTGTAATAGATTTGGACCTGATCCCAATGGGCCGCTGTTTGAGTGATCGTATTCTTGACCGCATCCTCTGCAGGATCCAGCCGAAGATAACTAGACAAGCTATATGCCCCGGTGATGGGGCGATGATCATCCATCGCCATCAAAACAAACGCACCGATTGTCATGGATGCAATGAGTGAGAACAAAACCGTAACGCTACGATTTCGAGATGCCATATTCGTCCCTGAATAACAATTTTCAATCCGTTGAAGCCCTGTGAGCAATCGTTGCTCACCCGCACGGCTGACTATACTCTTTATTTCGGTCGTTTGCATTGGATTTATGTAGAGATTTTAATATTTTTTTATCCTTATGTTAAAACCTACAAAACAAATCGGCACTTAAATCGGTCTGATTTGGCAGAAGTTTGGAATTGATCTCGCTTTTTTAAAAAAAATCGTTACACTTGTGATGATTATAGCGATAGTGGTACAATATTGACGGTATCTTCTCTTGATTCAGGGTTTGACATGTCTAAAATAGATACAATCCATCAAATCGCCAAAAAAACGCTAACCGTTCCGGCCCCATCAGGAGACCGCGACGACTGGTTATGGGACCGCACACTCCGTATCATTCGGAATATCGAGTACATTTGTCGCCTGCCGGAACTGGCAGAGCAGGCGATTTCCATTGACCGCTTCTGTCTGGTTGCGGCGGCTTATTTTGCCGATTTCGGCCTGGCGTATTTTGAAAGGACTCAAAAGGCGACGATGCCGACAGATGTAACGAATGCCGACCTGTGCAATATTTCGACGCAAACCGTTTCGGACAATCTGGCGGATGTCATCACCGATACGCGGATCGATAAGATCAACAGGATTATCACCGAGTCTTTCAATCGGTTCACCGATGTTACCGAAGCGAAGATCCTTTCCGACGGACGGGGGTTGGAAGATCTGGGAGTCGCCGGTCTGCTTGGCGAGTTTCGCAGGCAACTTATGGACGGCAAAGGTGTTTCGGATGTGTTGGAAAGCTGGAAACGCAAAATTGAATACGGCTATTGGCAGGCCCGCCTGAAAGAAAGCTTTCGGTTTGCCGCTGTGCGTACAATCGCCAAAAAGCGATTTGCCGCCACAGAACGATTTATGAACCAGCTCGCGACGGAAAACACCGCTGGCGACCTGGAAGAACGATTAGCCAAAATACCGAAGAGAAAATAACACAAATGTCTCTGACAATTGGGAGCATTCATGGAACATAGACCGATCACAGCCATTTTTCCAGGCTCGTTTGACCCGATCACCAACGGCCACCTCGATGTGATTCGCCGGGGCAATAAACTGTTTGACAATTTGGTCATTGCTGTCGGACAAAATCCGGGCAAAGATGAGTTCTTTTCCAAGGACGAACGGGTCGAAATGATCCGGGAGCTGGTCACTGATCTGCCGCGGGTCACAGTTGAAAGCTACGACTGCCTGACGGTAAAATTTGCCGAACATAAAAAGGCCCAGGTTATGCTCCGTGGCATGAGGAACTTGTCGGATGTTCAATATGAATTCCAGCTTGCGATGACTAACCGAACGGTCGCTGGGATTGAAACGGTCTTTGTGATGACCAGCGAAGAGTACGGCTATGTCAACTCCACGATGGTGCGTCAACTGGCGCTGCTTGGCGGTGATGTCTCCAAGCTGATCCCTAATTCGGTCTATAAACGGCTCCGCCAGAATATCCACAAAAACCACAAAGACATCATCCCCGATGTTCCGGAATAGGGTCAAATATATTGATTAAGTGAAACAGTGCCCATGTACACATTATTTGTTGAGACGAATTTCAAAGCGCAGCACCAGCTTTCTTTTGAGGACGCTACTCAGGAACCGCTGCATGAACACGATTGGAAAGTGTGTGTGGCAGTCTCATCGGAGCAGTTGGACAAAGACGAATGGGTGATGGATTTTGAAGAGCTTAAGTGTATTACTGAAAGCATGTTGCAGGATTTTCAGGGACAAAAACTCGAATTGCTGCCGATTTTTGAAAATCGTAATGTTTCCGCCGAAATAGTGGCCCACACCCTGTATGACCAACTCGCACCCGAACTGCCCCATCCCGTCCGGCTCGACTTTGTCGAAATCACAGAAGCCCCGGGCTGCCGTGCTCGTTATGCGCCCTGACCCTAAAACCCGCTACAGTACCCCCTGTTTTTTGTCGATGTTGATATAATCAGCCCGCCGTGGTATAATACACTTGTATTTATAATTTAAGGAACCAATAATGCTTTGTCAGGTATGTAAAGAACGATCCGCGACGATCCATCTGACCGAAATCGACAACGGTCAACGATCCGAAAGCCACTTGTGTCAGCAGTGCGCCCGACAACAGGGACTGTCGATAAAATCCCAGGTCCCGCTGGACGAATTGATGAATACGCTGCTGAGTTCACAACAGGAAAAGGCATCGCAGCAGGACAAACCATCCATCGCGGCCGCTTCTGACCACGCCTGCCCGAATTGCGGCATGACCCTTGAGCGATTTGCCAAAACCCCCCTGCTGGGCTGTGCACATGATTATACGGAGTTTCAGTCTGAACTGCTGCCGCTGATCAAGCAAAGCCACAACGGGAAAAGTCATCACCGCGGCAAGGTTCCCACACGCACCTGTGAGTACGACCGCAACGAAATTCAGCGGAACACACTCCGCCGGCAATTGGATCGGGCTGTCAAAAACGAAGATTACGAGGCCGCGGCGAAGCTGAGAGATCAAATCCAGGCGCTTACATGAGACCCGCAGACTTATGCAATTATCCCAGTTCGTGGTTCAGCGGCGGCTCAAATGCCGTTTCCGATATTGTTATCTCCTCGCGCATCCGGCTGGCCCGCAATGTCGCCGGCTATGAATTTCTGCCCTGTTTATCCGTCGAACGCCAGCAGCAGCTTCACGACCGTCTCAAAGAGGTCCTGCTGTCGATTGACCTTGGCGAAAAGGTCTGGTGTGTCGATATTGATCACGCCTCGGATGTCGAGCGGAATCTGCTGACCGAACGCCATCTGATCAGCCGACGCCACGCCAAAGGTAAAGGCCCGCGCAGTGTTGTTCTGGCCGGAGACGAATCATTTACCGCGATGATCAACGAAGAGGACCACCTCAGGATGCAGGCGTATGCCGCCGGGCTGGATCTGGACGCCTGCTGGGGCCGACTTGGCCGGATCGATGACTTAATAGAGGAGAAAATCGACTATGCATTTGACCGGCAATTGGGCTACCTGACCGCCTGTCCCACGAACCTGGGTACAGGACTCCGCGTTTCGGTCATGTTGCATTTGCCCGCTTTGAAGATGACCGGCCAGATCGAAAAATTCATCACCGCCGCACACGATTGCGATATGGCCGTTCGCGGCCTCTTTGGCGAGGGAACCGACGCGATCGGGGACTTTTTTCAGTTGTCCAACCAGATCACACTCGGCTCAAGCGAACAGCAGATTATCGAAACTTTTTCATCCATCATCGTTCCCAAGATTATCGCCTACGAAACTGAGGCACGAAAATCGCTGCTCGGCAAAAAACCACACGCACTGGATGATAAAATTCAGCGGGCGCTGGGTGTCCTCCGCAATGCACATTTGATCAGTTCACAAGAGGCCCTGTTTCTGCTGAGTAATGTTCGGCTGGGGGTAAACCTGGGCCGGGTCAAAGACATCAACATCGCCACAGTCAACGAGCTGTTTATGCTGACCCAGCCGGCACATCTGCAATTGCGGGCCGGCAAAATCCTCGACGCCGATCAGCGGGACACCCTCCGCGCTGAAATCATCCGAACCCGGCTGAGTTCTAATTAGCCGCCCGTTTTACCGCAATCGGCAGTCTTTTTACTGAATAACCACCATTATCCTGGTTAATATACAAAAAAGCGTTCTTGATATTGGTAATATGAAGTCAACTATCGGCAATATGAAGTCGACTATTGGTAATATGAAATCAACTATCGGCAATATGAAATTGGTTTGGTGGCAAAAATGGCCGTGTTTTCCCTTCGTCAGGCCGGTATTTTCTTGAGAATCGCCTCCACACCGGCTTCATGCCCCAAACCGGAAAGATCGATGGACACATCGGCCCATTGCTCATAGAGCGGGATGCGTTTTTTATACAGCGTTGACAGTGTCTGATCCGGCTCAATCACCACACCCCGCTTGCCCAGATCGGCCAGCCGCCAAAGGCAGCGACAGATAGACAATGACGCCATCGGCTTTGAGTGCCTGCATCGCAGACGGATAATAGACCACGCTGCCGCCGGTGGCGACGACCGCGTTTTTAATATCGATACACTCGACATGCATTCGCTCGACATCACAGAAGCCGTCCATGCCCTTTTCAGCAATAATGTCGCGGATCGCCTTGCCCTCGACGGCCTGAATCAATACATCCGTGTCCAGAAAATACCGCCCCAACCGCTTCGCCAACAGCACCCCCACTGTACTCTTGCCGCACCCCGGCATCCCGATCAGCACGACATTGGATTTTGCCGCTTTCTTTATCATAACAACTTCGCTCCCAATAAAATCTGAGTCTCGATAGTAGTGGCCATTATCTTACAGAAGTATATTCCGGCGTTGGCATCTGTCAAGACAATCATACAAACCAAACGGGAATGGGTGTTTTGTGAGAAAATCTTGTGTTTAGAGCGGATTTGTGATAGAGTTTGGAGCTATCGAAATAGAAATGGTTTAAGTACCCCACAAAAAACAGCGTGGGCATGGCCCACCCTACAGAGGACTGGAAAAATGGCACAGACACTGACTTATAAAATCCTGCAAAAACATCTTGTTAAGGGCGAACTCAAGACCGGCGAACCGATTGGGATTCGCATTGACCAGACGCTGACCCAGGACGCGACCGGCACGACGGCGTTTTTGCTGTTTGAGTCGATGGGAACCGCCCGCGTGCAGACCGAGCTGTCGGTCAGCTATGTGGACCACAACATGAGCCAGTTCGGCCCGGAAAACCATAATGATCACCTGTATCTGCAAAGCATTGCCGCCAAAAGCGGCACCCTGCACTCCCGGCCCGGCAACGGGATCTGCCACCAAGTACACTTGGAACGCTTTGGCCGACCGGGCGCAACACTGCTGGGCAGTGATGGGCGGCGGACTGTTCTATATGACCTGCCCAAAGGTGATCGGCGTCGAACTGACCGGCAAACTGACCAACTGGGTCGCCAGCAAGGATGTCATCCTGAAACTGCTGAGTATCCTTTCGACCAAGGGCAATGTCGGCTGCATCGTCGAATACTTCGGCAAGAGCGTGGAGTCGTTGACCGTTCCGCAACGGGCGACAATCACGAATATGGGTGCCGAACTGGGTGTTACGACCAGCGTATTTCCCAGCGACGAAAAAACGCTGGATTTTTTGGCGGCACAGAACCGCGAAGATGTGTATGAGCAAATGCACGCAGACCCGGAAGCGTCATATGACCGCATCATCGAGATCGACCTGTCTAAGTTAGAGCCGATGGCGGCATGTCCCTCTTCGCCGGATAATATCGCCGCGATTTCCGAAATTGCCGGACGCAAGGTCAATCAAGTGGTCATCGGAAGCTGCACCAACTCCAGCTTTACCGATATGATGATGGTCGCCGAAACACTCAAGGGACGCAGGATCGACTCGGCCGTCGAATTGGGGATCGCTCCCGGCAGCAAGCAGGTATTGGGGATGTTGGCCGAAAATGGTGCGCTGGCGGGTATGATCGCCGCAGGCGCCCGCATTATCGAATCCAGTTGCGGGCCGTGCATCGGGCAGGGATTTTCCCCCGCCGATGGGACGGTAACGCTTCGGACATTCAATCGCAACTTCGCCGGACGCACCGGCACCAAGGGCGATCAGGCGTATCTGGTCAGTCCTGAAACCGCTGTGGCCTCGGCCATTATGGGCGAGATTACCGACCCACGCGATATGAAAAACATGATGGGCATCGGCTATCCGAAGATCAAGATGCCGAAAGAGTTTGAGATTGACGACAGCATGATCGATGTGCCAATTCCCGCCGCGGAGGCAAGCGGGGTTCATATCCTGCGCGGGCCGACGATCGTTGTGCCGGAAAGCCCAAAACCGCTACCGGAGACGCTGACAGGACAGGTCGTGATTAAGTGCGGCGACAAGATTACAACCGACCATATTATGCCCGCCGGTGTGTTTTTGAAATACCGCTCCAATGTGCCAGAATACAGCAAATTCGTTTTTAACTGCTTCAATGAAGACGATAAGCCAAGCTTTGCCCAGCGCGGATTGGCATTGAAGAAACAGGGCACAGCGGGTGTCATTGTCGGCGGCGACAGCTACGGCCAGGGCTCCAGCCGGGAACACGCGGCATTGTGTCCGATGTATCTCGGTGTGCGAGTGGTCATCGCCAAAACCATCGAGCGGATTCATAAGGCCAACCTCATCAACTTTTGCATTGTGCCGATTGAATTTGACAACCCGGCGGACTATGACAAGATCGGACAGAACGATGTAATCGAAATCCCGGACCTGATCGACGCCGTCAAAAACACCGACAGCGTGACCATTGCCAACAAGACCGCCGGAATCGAATTCACCGGCAA
>NBLM01000029.1 GCA_002084585.1 Planctomycetales bacterium 4572_13
CGGAAAAGAGGGTCAAGTCCAAAGCTGATTGTTTTAAATACGGCTTTGATGTCAGCATTGTCCGGTATCTCTTACAAAGAAGCGACCACGGACCGCCAGTATTGGGGTCGATTGACGGAATCTGCCGTGGGAGCTCATTTGATCAATGATGCAAAGGGCAAGGGGATCCGTGTCTATTATTGGCTGCATCGAAATCAGGAAGTCGATTTTGTTCTGGAATTCGGTAAAACAGTCGTTGCCATCGAAGTCAAAAGCGGAAAAAAAGAATATACCCTGAAAGGGATGGAGGAGTTCAGCAAGGCATTCAAGGTGAAGCGGCAATTATTAGTCGGTGGGCAAGGCATCGCAATCGATGAATTCCTCACCACCCCGATCGAAAAGTGGCTGAAATAATCTGTTTGTGATGTGTTATCAATACAAGCTATTCCAAAGTCAACGGGGCCGGACATTTTTTGGCTGTTACTGACCCCGTTGTTTGGATTTTTAATTCAAAACTCACAATTCAACATTCGCTTCAGCATTAGCCAAAACGCTTCGCCGCTTCATCGGCCAGCCCCTGGTTCCGTTCGGCATAGATGGCCGTCGCGCTCATATTCGTATGCCCCAGCGTCGCCCCGGCACATTCATAGCCCATCTCCTTCCGCACCTTCGTCGCCGCCGTATGCCGCAGCTGATACGGTGTCCAGTAGGGCAGTTCCTTGTCGGGATCGCCACCGCCCTTCCGTATCACCTTGCGTGCTGCCGTGGTTGCATACCGCACTGCATTGCGGTAGTTCGTAGAATCATACTTGTCTCCAGCCGTCCGCTTCGGGGCATCCTTTCGGTTAGTTCCCACCCGATTGCCGCAGGACAGCGGCGTTTTTCTCTCTCGGGACGCCTTTTCAAGCCGCTGTTTCTCCGATTCAGCGGGTGAAAAACAGTACGCATCCTCCGGACGCAATAGAAACGGTGTCAGCAGCTGCTGCCCCCGCGGCCCGATGGACACGATCCGTTCGATATTGCGGTAGATGTTCTTGTGTTTTTCCGGGTAGTAGTGCCAGACAGCTTCCGATCGATCCAGATCGCACGGCCGAAGCAGGCACATCTCTGTCGGGCGCATCCCCGTCAGCAGCTGCAGTTCGATCATGGCGGCCACGATAGGCGTCGTATAGGGCAGGATTGCATAGACATGCTGTTCATCAACCGGCAGGATGCGTTTGCTCTCTTTGGCCCGTGTTCGTCCGCGTTTGAGTCCGGCCACCGCCTGCAGCCCAAGCAGGGTCATGGGCGAAACAATTTGCTCGGAGACCGCCCACTTGAACATGCGGCGAATTGTGCTGATACGATGATTGATCTGGTTGCGGCACCACTTTTTGTCGATCATGACCTCCCGCACTTCTTTGAGCCGCAGCGGACCGAATTCGTCCACGCCCAGGGACGGGAAACATTCCAGCAGCACTTTTAAGGTGCATTCGATATACTCAGCTTCTGAAGTAGCTGTCCCTTCCGAATCCACATAGTACTCCCTGGCAAACGCCATATACGCCCGCACCAGATCGGGGATGATCTTTATATCTCCCTCCACTGGCACATCGGTCTGGAAAAGATGTTCTTGGAGCAGTTGTTTCGCGCATTCGACAGCCACGGCATAGTCGGTGGTGGCATAGCGGGAGCCGACCGGTTTGAGCGGCCGTGCCTTGGGTTTGTCTTCTCCGGACAGACGGACCTTCCACCAGTAGCGGTTTTTGTTGAGGTAGATCGTTCCGGGCAGATCGGCGGCGTGTTTTTGATTTCGTTTTTTTCGAGCCATCGTTTTTCCTTTCTGTGCACTGTTGTCTTGAGTCTGTTTGACTCGCAAGAGTTATACAAAAGGTTATACGACAGTTCCCGCGGCGCATAGGATAAAAAAAATATTTTTATTACCCTATGCAAACAAAGACTTTACAAAAATCGGGGTGACAGGATTCGAACCTACGACTTCCTGGCCCCAAACCAGGCGCTCTAGCCAAACTGAGCTACACCCCGTAGAAGCGAGGGATAATACCGGCTCCCACCCGCCCTGTCAACAAAAATGAAAAAAACACAGTCGCAATGTAGCCGAAACCTCCGTGCTTCGGAATGAAATTCGGAATCCACCTGACGGGCGGATCGCTGTTTTGCCCTCAAGCAGAGACGCTTGAACTACCATTTCGACAACTCAAATCCCCCTTGCCCTTTATGTCGGAATCTGTATAATGTTTGGTTTAGAGACCTAACATTAACAAAATTAACGATTTAACGAGATCAGCATGACTGAATTAACGGAACAGGGACAATACGATTTTAACCGTATTGAGGCCTGGTGGCGAGATCACTGGCTAAATAATAAGACTTTCAAAGCACCGGATCCTGATAAATCGGGAGATAAACCCAAATACTACATACTGGACATGTTCCCCTACCCGTCCGGAGCGGGTCTGCATGTGGGGCATCCAGAGGGCTACACGGCCAGCGATATTGTCAGCCGGTACAAACGGATGCGCGGGTTTAATGTGCTGCACCCGATGGGCTGGGATGCGTTCGGGCTGCCTGCTGAGCAATACGCCGTCCAGACGGGCACCCACCCTGCCGTTACCACCACAAAAAACATCGACAACATGCGGCGGCAGATTCAGTCGCTTGGTTTTTCTTATGACTGGGATCGTGAGGTCAATACAACCGATGTCGGCTATGTCAAATGGACGCAATGGATCTTCCTGAAAATGTTCAACAGCTGGTTTGATGAAGACCTGCAAAAAGCCCGCCCTATCGACGAATTGCCCATCCCGGACGGATTGAACGATGCCGAAAAGGAAACATATATTAATAACCACCGGCTTGCCTACGAACACGAAGCACCGGTGAACTGGTGCCCGGCTTTGGGGACGGTGTTGGCCAATGAGGAAGTCATCGGCGGCGTGAGCGAACGCGGCGGGCATCCCGTCGTCCGAAAACCGATGCGGCAATGGATGCTGCGGATCACCCAATTCGCCGAACGGCTGCTGGACGGGCTGGACGAACTGGACTGGTCGGACTCAATCAAGAAACTCCAATCCGACTGGATCGGCAAAAGCACCGGTGCCGAAGTCGATTTCAAGCTGGATGGATGCGATGAAAAAATCCGCGTGTTTACAACGCGGCCAGACACGCTCTTCGGGGCGACCTATATGGTCATGTCGCCGGAGCATCCGCTGGTGGATACCATCACAACCGATGAGCATAAAGCCACCGTCGAAGCATACAAGGAAACCGCTTCGAAGAAGAGCGATCTGGACCGGACCGATCTGGCCAAGGACAAAACCGGCCAGTTTACCGGGGCGTTTGCGATCAATCCGGTCAACAGCGAAAAGATTCCCATCTGGATCAGTGACTATGTTCTGATCAGCTATGGAACCGGTGCGATCATGGCCGTCCCCGCACACGATGAACGCGACTTTGAATTCGCAAAAAACTCTGCTTTTCCGGTAACGGAACAGCCATCAATTCAGGTAAGTTTACCGGTTTGAAAACACCAGAGTTCAAGAAAAAAATTGCCGCATGGCTTGCGGAAAAGAACTTAGGCGAAAAGGCCATCAATTACAAACTTCGCGATTGGCTGTTTAGCCGTCAGCGGTACTGGGGCGAGCCGTTCCCAATCCTGCATACTGAAGATGGTCGTGTGATCGCACTGGATGAGAGCGAGTTGCCGCTGGAACTGCCTGCATTGGAGGATTACAAGCCGTCTGAGTCCGGTGAGCCGCCGCTGGCCAAGGCGACGGACTGGGTCAATGTTACGCTCCCCGACGGCACGAAGGCCCGGCGAGAAACCAATACGATGCCGCAATGGGCCGGAAGCTGCTGGTACTATCTGCGGTATATGGATCCGAAAAACGATGTCGCGGCGGTCGATTTCGACAAGCAAAAATACTGGCTGCCGATTGACCTGTACATCGGCGGAGCCGAACACGCCGTATTGCATCTGCTGTATTCGCGATTCTGGCATAAACTGCTGCACGATCTGGGATATGTCAGCACGCAGGAGCCGTACCAAAAGCTCATCAATCAGGGGATGATCCTCGGCGCCGATGGCCAAAAGATGAGCAAGTCACGAGGCAATGTCATCAACCCCGACGATGTCGTCACCCAATACGGGGCCGACTCAATGCGGCTATATGAAATGTTCATGGGGCCGCTGGAGGCCACTAAGCCGTGGTCGATGAACGGTGTCGAAGGTGTACACCGCTTCCTGCAACGCGCCTGGCGGGCAATCATTGACCCGGAAACTGGCGAATTGCTTGAGTGCATTCAGGAAACGCCAGCCGACGAGCCAACCGAACGCATCCTGCACCAGACGATTAAGAAAGTAACCGAGGACATCGACGGCTTTTCGTTCAATACCGCGATCAGCCAGATGATGATTTTTATCAATCATATGAGCAAACTGAAAACCCGCCCGAAAGCGGCCATGGAGCAGTTTGTGCTAATCCTGTCGCCGCTGGCCCCACACTTGTGCGAGGAACTCTGGCAGCGGCTGGGCCATACGGACTCGCTGGCATATGCCGAATGGCCAAGTTTTGATATCGACAAAACCAAAGAAAAAGAAATCGAACTGGCCGTACAAATCAGAGGCAAGATCAAAGACAAAATCACCATCGCCGCCGGCGCGACCGAAGAAGCCATCCAAGAAATGGCCCTTGCCAGTGAAAAAGTACAGGCCGCACTGGCAGGTAAAGAACCGAAAAAAATTATCGTCATTAAATCGCGGCTGGTAAATATCGTTGTTTAAATGTAGGGTGGGCTGTACTCACGCTGAAAAATGAATCACGAGATCGAAGCAAAAATCAAGATCGTCGCGTTAGACCCGGTTGCGGAGAAACTCAAACAGTTTGAGGCCAAATTTCTGCATGATGTTTTGCAGACCGATACCTATTTTATGGACACAAACAAACTGTTGCGAGAAAATGATTGCGACTTGCGAATTCGCCGAGAGATCATCGGCAATGAATTCTCAGCTTTGATAACTTTTAAAGGCCCACAGGCAGATGGAAAATTCAAGAACCGAGCCGAATATGAAACTGCCATCGCGGACGCGGAAATCGGCATGAAAATCTTCGAATCGCTGGGATATCATAAAACAATTGTGATCGAGAAAAAACGCACGATGTGGCTGTTGGACGGCTGTGAGGTCTGCCTGGATGAACTACCCGAATTGGGCTGTTTTGTCGAGATCGAAGGACCGGATGAGGATATTATTTCCGGTGTTCTTAAAAAACTGGGTCTGCATAATGAGCCGCATATTTCACACGGCTACGCAGCAATGATGTCCCGCAAGCTAAAACAGGAATAAGATATGAAACCGCAAGACGGATACATTCAATATATCGTCAACCCCAAATCCGGGGCCAGCAGCAACAACGACTTGGTTCGTGAATTTAAGGATTATCTGACCGAACGGGGTTTTGAGGTGCGTGTAAAGCTGACCGAGTCACTGGAACACGCCTGTGGGTTGGCGACCGCCGGAGCGGTTGATTATCAATGCGCCTTAGTCATCGGCGCCGGCGGCGATGGCACGCTTCGGGAAATCCTGCACGGGTTGGAAGGCACAAATAAATTATTCATGCCCATCCCCAGCGGCACCGAAAACCTGCTGGCTAACGAACTGGGCTTCGACCTGCATCTGCAAACGCTGATCAACGCGTTTGAAGGCGACAGCATTAAACCGCTCGACTTGGGCGTCATCAACGGCCAATGCTTTACTTCGATTGCCGGCTTTGGATTTGACGGGGCGGTCATCGACCGCATCAGCAAAATCCGAACCGGCCACATCAGCCACCTGTCCTATTTCTGGCCCATCTGGCGAACTTTCTGGGAGCATGATTTCCCCCGCATCAAGGTGATCGTAGATGGCCAAGAGATTTTCAACGACCGCGGCATGGTCTTTGTCGGCAATATCTCCCGCTATGCCATTGGGTTAAATATCTGTAAGGAGGCCGATTTCGGCGACGGCCTGCTGGATGTGTGCATCTTCCGTTGTCATGACCAGGCCCACCTGATCGCCCATGCGCTCCGGGTCATCCTCAAGCGGCATACGAAATCCAAAAACGCCATCTACACGCAGGCAAAATCCATCCAGATCACTCCGGCGGAAAACACCGTTTATTGCCAAATCGACGGCGACCCGGGACCGGAACTTCCGGCGGACATCAAAGTCATTCCCCAAGCCATCCAAATCCTGATCCCGCCCGGAGCCAAACCCGCCGGCCTCCGAACACGCCTAAAACGAATGATCGGATAATCAACAAACCAAAACTTAGAGGACCAAATGAATAGACAATTCAATATCGGAAATATCAAAGTGGGTGTCGATGGTGATTTTTTCGTTATCGCCGGACCGTGTGTGATTGAGAGCGAGGTCGTTTGCCTTGAGATTGCGGAGTTTCTTGTCAAGTTGCAGGAATCCAGCGGTGTCAAGTGCGTGTTCAAGGCCAGCTTTGACAAAGCCAATCGCACCAGTATCGACAGTTTTCGCGGACCTGGACTGAAAAAAGGCCTTCAGATTCTCGCCGATATCCGAGACAAGACGGGCTTGCCAGTCTTGACAGATGTGCATGAGGCCAATCAGGCCGCCGCAGTCGGCGAAGTTGTGGATGCGATACAAATTCCGGCATTTCTGTGCCGACAGACGGATTTACTGGTCGCCTGCGGCAACACCGGCAAACCGGTCAACATCAAAAAGGGCCAGTTTGTCAGCCCCGAAGAGATGAAAAACTGCGTTAATAAAGTCCGTTCGACAGACAATGAGCAAATCCTGCTCTGCGAACGCGGCACATTCTTCGGCTATAACCGGCTGGTCAACGACATGACCTCAATTCCGGCCATGAAAGACCTCGGCTGTCCGGTTGTGTTCGATGTAACCCACAGCACCCAGCGCCCCGGCGGACTCGGCAATGCCAGCGGCGGCGTGCCGGAACTGGCCGCAACACTGGCCCAGTCAGCGGTTGCCGCCGGAGCCAACGCCCTCTTCATGGAAATTCACCCCGATCCGCCCAAGGCCTTGTGCGACGCGGCCTGTATGCTCCCGTTGACCCAGATCGAATCGCTCGTAAAAAATTGTAACCGCATTTTTGATATTGTTAACGCCTCATGACAACGAAAAAATACAACTACCTGTTCGGTCCAGTTCCCTCCCGCAGGTTGGGACGCAGTTTGGGTGTGGATATTATTCCTCTGAAAACCTGCACACAAAACTGCATCTACTGCCAACTGGGAAAAGACGCTCCGCAAACCCTTGAGCGAAAAGCTTATGTGTCAATCGAAGCTGTTCTGAGCGAACTGGAACAAAAAATCGCCACTGGGCTGCAAGCGGACTATATCACCCTCAGCGGTTCCGGCGAGCCAACCCTGCATTCACAACTCGGCGAACTAATCGACGGCATCCGTAAACTGACTGATATCCCCATCGCCGTGATTACCAACAGCACCCTGCTATCTGACCTGGCGGTCCGACGAGATTGCTGCAAGGCGGATGTGATACTGCCATCCCTTGATGCCGGCGACGCAGAGGCCTTCAAAAAAATGAACCGCCCGCACCCCGCTCTGGATTTTGAACAATTCGTGAGCGGCATTATTCAGTTCCGCACCGAATACACCGGTAAGCTCTGGATAGAGGTCTTTTTTTGCGAAGGCATCAATACCGATAACGCTTCCGTGCAAAACATCGCCGAGCAAATCCGTCGTATCAACCCTGATAAGGTCCAAATCAACACCTCCGTCCGCCCCATCGTCCATGCCGAAGCCGCTCGTGTCAGCGAACAACGGCTCAATGAAATCGCTACATGCCTGGGCGATTCGGTAGAGGTCATCACGGACTTTTCCAAGCATACGGCCGCCACCGGCAAACAGGCCGACCTGCAAGTCATCCTCGAAACGCTGCAACGAAGACCCTGCACGCTCGATGACCTGTGCGATGGACTGGGATTGTCAAAAAAACAACTCCAGCCGGCCCTCGTCAAGCTCGATGCCCTGTCAAAAATTACCGGCGAGGCAATCGATCAAAAAATTTATTACAAAGCTATTTAATTTTTTTCCGACTCCTGCGGCTTTTCCACTGCATGCTTTGGTTTTGTTATAGGACTTGATAACTTTATCCCCGCTTGCGCCTGTTATTCGAGATTTTATTTAAGAACTTTCTATCATCGGCCGATAATACAGGAGTCAATTGGCCCTGTTAAGGGTTCGCAATGGACGCAGAAAACCACTTAACAGGAACCTTAATTTAACAGCGGGCATAATAATGAATCATGTTAGAAAACAGCTTGTGTTGAGCAAAGGCACCGAGAAGTTCATCTTCCGTTATGAAGAAGGAAATGAAGGGCAACTGCTGGATGCCTTTGTGGTATCGGCGACCGATCCGCAAACGGATTTTGACTGGTTTGATGCTGCGGTCCTGAGTTTCAAACTGACGCAATCGCTCATCGGTGAAGCGGACGACATTCTATACAAAGACTTGAACGACCCTGTCAATACCTACCACCAGGGTTCTTAAATACACTGTTTTGATAACTCCATGAGATGTCAAACGATACGAAAGCAGACGCTTTTGACTTGAAGGGATACGCGTTATGGATAATTCAGCAACAGTACAGGATTTTATCAGTTATCTCAAATTCGAGAAACACTTTTCAGAACACACTGCCAAGTGCTATCGGGCGGATTTGATACAGTTTACGGCCTTTCTGGCGGATCATAAACCTGACGGGCGCGATGAAGTCGCTCCGTCCGCGAATCCGTGGGAAAATACTTCCGCCGCAGCCACTGCGACACAAACTCAAACAGCGGTTGATATTGATGCGGCGATCATCGCCGCCGATGTCAATACAATCCGCCGCTATATGGCCAATCTCGGACAACATCATTATTCCAAATCCACTACGGCACGAAAACTGGCAACCCTTCGCAGTTTCTACAAATTTCTCGTCAAACGGGATCGCATCAGCGGCAATCCGGTCGTTTCCATCAAGACCCCAAAACAGGATAAGAAGCTGCCGAAATTCCTCGAATACGAAGAGGTGGTTCGCCTTTTGAACACCCCGCCGGCCAATACTTGCCTCGGAGCGCGGGATCGAGCCATCCTCGAAGTCCTCTACAATACCGGAATGCGGGTCAGCGAACTGGTCGCTCTGAATATGGATGATGTGGATTTTCTCAGTGAGGTCATTCATGTCCGCGGCAAGGGTAAAAAAGAACGCATCTGCCCTGTCGGCGCCAGTGCGTTGCAGGCGATCCAGAATTATATCGAGTTCCGCAACCGCCGGATGGCAAATAACGCAAACTTCGATGCAAAGGTTCTGTTTGCCAATAAACACGGCCAGCGACTCAGCACCCGAAGCGTCCGCCGCAAAATGGATAAGTACCTCATCGAATCCGGCCTGGATCCATCCATCAGCCCGCACACGCTGCGGCACAGTTTCGCAACCCATATGCTCAACAACGGAGCCGACCTGCGAAGCGTACAGGAACTCCTCGGCCACCAGTCGCTATCGACCACCCAGATATACACACACATCACGACGAGTCATATGAACGAGCAGTACAAAGATGCCCACCCAATGGAACAGCAGCAAGAACAACCATAGAGGTATTGCCAATCGCACCAAAACAAAAAGTCCGCTCTCATGCGGGCTTTTTTTTGTGGAAACATTTTTTGTATCCGGCTCTAATCCTGGCCGGTAAATTCGGGAACCAATTCTTTGATGGTCGCCACGATCCGGGAGCGGTCCTGGGTGTGGGCGATGTCGATTATTTTTTCGATACTGTCTCTCAGCGTCTGCCGATTCTTGGAGATTGTTTTCCATATCGCGATCTTCGGGTGCTTGGTGGGGATCATATCCTCACCTTCGATGGACAACTCCTCGAACAACTTCTCACCCGGCCGCAGGCCGGAAAATTCGATTTCGATGTCTTCGCCGGGACGAAAACCGCTGAGTGTAATCAGTTCGCGGGCCAGATCGACAATTTTGACCGGTTCGCCCATATCCAGCAGGAAGATTTCTCCGCCGGACCCCATTGTCGCGGCTTGAAGCACCAACTGGCTGGCCTCAGGGATCGTCATAAAGTAGCGAGTCATCTCCGGATGCGTTACCGTTACCGGCCCGCCATCGACAATTTGCTTGTTAAATATCGGAATGACCGAGCCGTTGGATCCCAGTACATTACCAAATCGAACGGTCATAAAATGGGTCTTGCTGGTGCTGTTGAGATCCTGAATATACATCTCGGCGATCCGCTTGGACGAACCCATAATGCTGGTGGGATTCACCGCTTTGTCGGTGCTGATCATCACGAAATCATCCGTGCCAAATGCGTCCGCCGCATCCGCCATATTTCGCGTACCGACGACATTGTTCTTAATTGCCTCGCCGGGATTGCCCTCCATCAGGGGTACGTGTTTATGGGCGGCGGCATGAACCACCACCTGGGGATGATATTTTTCGTAAACCTGGTTCACGCGGGCCGTTTCGGCGATATCACAAATGACCGCTTTCATCTGAACATCCGGGAAATTCTTTCGCAATTCCCCTTCAATAAAGAACAAAGGGTTTTCGGCCTGTTCAACCAGCAACAGCAGCTTTGGCCCAAACGCACAAACCTGTCGGCACATTTCCGAACCGATAGACCCACCGGCCCCGGTTACCAAAATAACCTTGTCTTTCAGGAACTTTTCGAGCTGCTGCATATCCAAATGAACAACCTCACGCCCCAGCAGGTCATTGATATCCACATGCCGCATTTGAGAAACGCTGAATTTTCCCGAAGCAATATCGGTCAGTGAAGGAACCGTACTGAAACGCAATGCCGTCCCCTGACAGACCTGAACTACATGCCGTAGTTGCTTTCGTGTCGCACTGGGAATCGCGATGGCAATTTCATCAATCGAGTTCTTTTTGCAAATCTGCGACAACTGTTCAACATTGCCCAGTACCGTGATGCCGTGGATACTCATACCCTGCTTAGCCGGGTCGTCATCCACAAAACCGACAACCTCATAGTTGGCGTCCCTGCGGCGAAGCATCTCCCGCAGCAGTGCCTCACCGGCGTTACCCGCCCCAACAATCAGGAATCGGCGGGCCGTACCGTGCGATTCGGAGAAAAATTCTTCATGATAGAGCCGAATCAGCATCCGCAATGCGGATAGAAACACAACGGTCGTAAACAAATCCAGCATCAGCACACCTTCAATGTGACGCTGGACCTGTCGCAACTCAGCCACCCTTGCTCCCAGTTCCTTTCGATCCGAACTGTTAATCGGCAGTCGTTCGGCCTCCTTTGAAAGATCCCTGATCCGGCTAACCTCGATGACATCTCGAAGCCCCTTGAGATTTTCGTGCTTGCGACCCAGCCGCAATTCTTCATTGCGGATCAACGCCTCTTGGGCGTCAGTTTGAATCTGCTCCATTGTTTGGTTGAGTTTGTGAATTGCAGATTCCGGAACGAACTGTTTCCCATAGATTCCATAACAGTACCATAAAGTAACCAGAATGATCGTGCTGACAAGAGACGCCTTGGCGATGTTCAACAAATCACCGAGGCCGACATACCGCCACCAGCCATGATACTGTTTGAACCGGGCAAATATAATCAACTTAACCGGAACGGCAATAGCGAGAATGATAGGGAATTGATAAATCGCCCATTTACGCAAAAGCTGCATATCAAAAGCAAACAGAAACGCCAACAGCAAGGCACCGCAAAAGCAGCCGAGATGCGCTAAAATAATGAGCGTTTTACGGTAGCGAAGTATCCCTTTGGGGGTACTGCTCTCGGTTCCCATTGTCAGAGTTTCATCATTTGATTTAGGGTCTGATTGTATTGCCATTAACAAAGTTCCAAAATTTAATCGGTGTCCGCGGTGCATTCAAGGTGGACGAAAATCCGCTCAGTTTCTATTTTATCGACTTTCTTTCGCATCAACGCATAAATAACCGCCGCTGAACTGAAGAAATAGCTGACAATATAAGACAGTAAAATTCCCACGATTCCCAACATAAACAGATAAATCACAACTGAAGAGGCGGACTCAGTCCAAACCGCCGGGGCAGAGGATGTATTTAGAAAGCTTAGCAGGGTCGGCTCCGGCCAAAGTCGATCAAGTTTCGGGGCTTGCTTGACGATCGTCATACCCGCTAACAGCAAACTATATGTTAAACGAAGGGCCAAAAAAATCAACAATCGCAACACCAGATAAAAGAATGTCCCGAATACCCCTGAAACCAGAACATAATAAACCATTCGTATCGGGCAATGCAGGACATAATTAAAGGCCCGCCCAATCGAATCGGGGCCAGTGGTTTTCTCATAGGCAATCGACGGAAACAGCAACAGACCCCCGGCGAATGTCCCCAAAACCATTAACGACACCAGAAAGCCAAAAAACAGTACAAGTCCAAACAACAGTACCATCAACAACTCGCCGACACGCGGGATGGCCGCAACCATTCCTAAAAGAATCACCACGAACGCAAACAACCCCACCAGTCCCAAAGGTAATAACGGAGCCGTTAGAAAAGAGCGATAGTTTCGTGCGGCATAGCCGGCGGCCTCAAAAAGACCGGGGCGTTCGGCTTTGGCAAATTCCAAAGCAGCGCAACGGCTGATGGCGCCACCGACAAACACAAATATCAAAAATGAGGCAGCAAAGTAGATTACGCTGTAAATCGGATGGAAACGAAACGCCCACCCGGCCGCCCGCAGACAAAGCCAGACCTTGCCGATGGCGTATTTAATATTTGAATAAATATTAGCATCGCTTAGATTAAGCAACTGCGTCGTAGCTTCGTGGAAATGACCGGAAGCAAATACCCATAAGGTCGAAAAAACACCCTGTCGTCGTGTGTCCGAACGGGTTTCGGCTTTATCGAGAAACTTTTTAACTGCTTCGGAACCGCCATCCTGCTCGGAGCCACCTCTGATATATGCGGCTAACTCCGTTTTGGGAGCCGCTGAAGAAAGAGTTTGATCCTGACTGACGACAACGCTGTTACTGCAGCAGTCCATTACATACCCCAGCGTACAAACCGCAAAAACACCACAAAACGCCAGGAGCATCTTGGTCGGGGCGATCGCTAACTTAAAACTGCATGCCATCTCCGGCAGGGCCAGATCATCCCAAATAACCCTGAGCGAATATCGTTCTGTCACAAAACTCTCCTTGCTCGGTCTGTTTTTAGTATGCTATGGTCCTTTATTTCAAGATTCCTCACTGGATTCCAGAATCACGGAAGACACCCGATAGTTACCATCCAGCCATGCACCCAGATCAATCAACCTGCATCGTTCGCTGCAAAAGGGAAAATAAGCTGCATTGATGCGACATTTCCCATCGTCCGTCGAGGATACAGAAGGAATCACTTTTTCACAGATTGGACACTTAAAATCCATCTATCTATTCAATCTCATGCAGATCGTCTTCATCATCGTCATCGTCGTCATCATAACCGTAAAAGAAAACAGTCGAGTCATCAGAATCTTCCTGCTTATCATCGGTATCTTCGTCGTCGTCCAACTCGGACTCATCCATAAAGGCGTGATCCGGTTCCGTCGCTAAACCCTTTTCCACCAATTCGGCAAAATTCACACAATATCGCGCCCACGGTATCCCTTTGAGCCGCATCTTGGGGATGGGGCCTCCGGTTCCTTCACAGATACCATAAGTTCCATCCTCAATTCGCTTCAGGGCGGCGTAAATTTCCATGACAATTTTTCGTTCACCGTCCATCAGACCCAGGGAAAACTCCTGTTCATAATTGTCGCTGCCAATATCAGCCATGTGAATCGGCATACTGGATAAATCACCGGCGGAATCCTGCCGCGAGCTTTTCAGGGCACCTGATTCGATATGATTGACATCGCCAATGATTTCTTTCAGTTTTTCGATCAACAATTCACGGAAAAATATCAATTCTTTGGCCGTAAGCTCGCTTTTTCTCTTTCTGGATACTTTTTTTCTTGGTTTCTTTTCAGGACCTGTTTTCTTCTTAGAAACCGTTTTCTTCTTCGCGACGCTTTTCTTAGCGGCCTTTTTGGTCACTTTCTTCTTTACCGCTTTCTTGTGAGCCGTTTTTTTTGTTTTTTTCTTAACCTTTTTTGTCACCAGAACTTACCTTTCTTATAGCCCTCGCTTTTCGATGCTTTTTACAACTAAAAACGCAAAAATGAATGCGCCATAATACACAAGTTATCGGCATTTTCACAATAAAATTTCGGGTTTCATCAAAAAAGCTGTTTATGCGGCTATTATCCAGGGCGATCTTTGGAAAATTTCCCCAAGGGGACGAAGAACTTCTCTTTTTGGATCCGTCCCTGATACCCCTGAACGCCGAATATCGACTCAATACGGCCTGAATCGAGAATTTGCTCCGGCGGCCCTTCAAAAAATGTCTCATCCGATCCCAACAGCAGTACGCGGTCGCAGTACTGGACAGCCAGATTAATATCGTGTGTTACAAGCAGGATCGTCTTGCCCTGCTGAGTCTGCATCTGTTTAAGGAGGTCAAAAATCTTGATTTGATGTTTCAAATCCAAATGACTGGTCGGCTCATCCAGCAGGAGGATGGGTGTTTCTTGTGCGAGCGCCCGGGCGATGAAAACCCGCTGCCGTTCACCGCCGCTGAGATGGCCGAGGGGGCGTTCGGCAAAGGTCAGGGTGTCCGTCGCTTCCAAAGCGGCGCGGACGGCTTCACGGTCGGCGGCATTTTCAAAAAGCCGTTTTGACTGCCGGGCATACCGCGCCATCATCACGGTCTGGAACACCGAATAACCAAATACCGGAATGAATTCCTGCCGGACAAGCGAAATTTTTTGTGCCCGCTGTGCGGTGTTCATCGCCGTGATCATTTGCTGATCCACACAAACGGTTCCCTGTTGCGGCTTAATATGGCCTGACAATAAACTCAAAAAAGTGCTTTTACCGGAACCATTCGGCCCAATAATCGCCCAGAATGAATTCGCCTGTACGGACAGGGTCAAATCCTTCAAAATCGGCACTTGTTCGTAGCCAAACGACACCTTGTCAAACTCGATTAATCTCATGTGGACCCCCACTGAATATTCTTCGTATAACGAATCAGGAGTATCAAGAAAAACGGTCCCCCTACCAACGCCGTAATCACGCCAACCGGCAATATCGCCGGTGCAATCACAACACGGGCTATGGTATCGGCGACCACCAAAAACGCCGCACCCGCTATGGCACTAAGCGGAATCAACAGCCGATGATCCGGCCCGACCACCAAACGAACCGCATGGGGCACGATCAGTCCGACAAACCCGATTAGTCCGCTCAATGAAACTGCCACCGATGTGATGAGCGCCGCACAGGCGAACGCGAGAAAACAGGTTCGCTTAACCGGCACGCCCAGCGATTGAGCGTCATCGCTGCCGAAACTGAGAATGTTCAGGGAATTGCCCAGCATTAACAAACACAAAATCCCCAACAGCACCACACCACCTGAAAACCACACCATCAGCGGATTTTCGGGCAGCATCATGTGTCCCATCAGCCAGAACATCGTCGATTGCAATTGTCTGGCCCTTGCGATAGATAACAGGAACATAATCAACGCCGAGAAAAATGCGTTCACCACAACACCTGCCAACAACAAGCCGGTTACATGAGTTCTGCCGGTTACACGACCGATGACCCACACCAACCAGACCGTCAGCATCGCTCCGACAAAGGCCATAATCATCAGTGATGACATTCCGGTCGCTTCTGCTATCCAGCCAAAGTGTCCGGCGATCCTGCCATAGATAACGGTGCCGCTGAATAAGACGGCAACAATACTGCCCAGACCCGCCCCGCTCGAAACGCCAAGAATATACGGATCGGCCAGAGGGTTTCTCAAGATCGCCTGGAAAACCACCCCCGCACAAGCCAGTGCCGCCCCGACAATCGCCGCCAGACAGATACGCGGCAGGCGTTCCTGCATAAAAATTATATACTGGATATTCGGCGACCCCTCGCCCCCCGGCCCTTTGAGTACATCGGCTAATGAAACATCCTGCGAACCGATCCACACGCAAGCGGCCATCACACCCAGCAGAACAACTCCTGCAAGGATCGATCGCAAAACGAGTTTTTGTGGTGTTAAGGTCATTCTTCTCCTTCGGGCCACAAACAACCGGCCACTTTCTGCATCGCCTCTGCCAGACGCGGCCCCAGTCGTGAAGCCAGGTCACCGTCGATAATGTAGATTCTGTCGTTGGCCACTGCCGGAACCATCGAGAACCGCCGATAAAATTCCTTCGCCGTCGCCTTTTGTGTTTGGATCTGTTTGGTATCCATCGCTGGCTCGATGATGATGTCGGGCATTGAACCGATGAATTCTTCATTGCCGATCGGGGGATAGACATTGATCGTTTCGCCGATGGCGTTGACCCCACCGGCAATCTCGATCAGTTCGTTGGCGAAAGTCTTTGTTCCGGCCACACGCAACGGCTGCCGTTGAACAACCCACAGGACTTTTATTTTGTCAGATGACGCATACCGCTCAGTCAATTCCTTTTGCTTATTTTGGATGGCCAACACCAGTTTTTTGGCCTGCTCTGATTTATTAACCTTAGAAGCAATTATCGATACGGCCTCGTACAAATCCGCAATGCTTTCAATGTTCAGCGACAGTGTTTCGCACCCAATCTTTTCCAGCCGATGGGCCAGTGTTGCCTGTTGTTCAAAGCCGAGTGTAAGTACCAAAGTGGGCCTGCACATCAACACCGCCTCAATATCCGGCTGCCAAAAGGTGCCGACACAGGTTTTGGTTTTCGCTTTTTCGGGATATGTACTGTCTTTCGTAATGCCAACGATTTCATCATCCAGCCCCAACGCAAATAAAATCTCCGTCAAATTCGGCGCCATCGAGATGATCCGCATTTGTGTATTTTCTGCTTGTGATGTATCGACCGGCTCCGACTTCTTTGTGCAACCACAGAGCATCAAAACCAACAACAGCGTGGGCACGGCCCACCCTACTGCAACCATAAATCTCAAATTTAAAATTTGAACTTTGAAATTTCTCACTAAAACCCCGTTCGCTTAAATTGCTTTTCAAGTTCATTTAGGGAAAAGGAAATCGTCGTCGGTCTTCCGTGCGGACAGCGGCTGGTTCGTTGGACGATGTCTTTATCTTTGAGTAGTTGGTTCATTTCCTCTTCGCTGAGGGATTGGCCAGCTTTGATAGCGGCTTTGCAGGCGGCCATATCCAGCACTTCATGTACGAGCCGTTCAGAGTCGGCATCGACCCCTTCCTCAACCAGTTTATCCAGCGTTTCTTTGGCAAATTCGACGGGGTCGGCCTTATCGAGCAATGCGGGAAATGTCTGTATCGCCAGGGTGTTTGGGCCGAACGGTTCAACTTCTATGCCCAATTTAACGAATAAATCTTTTTGCGATTCATACGCCTCCAATTGAGCATTTGTTACTTCAAAGCTGTGCGGCATCAGCAATCGCTGCGAGGGCAAATTCCCCTCTCTAAGCCGCCGACACATCTGTTCGTATAGAATCCGCTCATGCAAAGCGTGCTGGTCAACCACCACAAAGCCGTCCTCGCTCTGCAGGAGGATATAGCTGTTATGAACCTGAAGAAACTGCTTTGAGTGCCAGCTTTCGGATTGCTCAAACGCCGAACTATCCGGCAAAGCCATCGCGGCGGATGATTGCGGCCCTTGCGGTAGCGGTTCGCCTCGCTTGGTACTCGAAAACGAAAAGTTTCGCTGATGCTGCGCCGAAGCGGGCTTGCTGAAAAAATCGGACATTGCCTGCTGGATGCGTTCTTTTCGCTGCCCTGAGCCGAATGTGGATAAATGCTCCGCTGAAAACGGTTCCGCTGACGGAGCCGTGCCGGGGACATCGAGGTTGCTGGCAAGCAGTTTATCCCGCAATACTGCCAGTACCTGCGAATGAATGAGATTGGCATTATCAAAACGAACCTCCGTCTTGGTCGGATGCACATTGACATCATAATCTCCCGGCGGCATCTGCATAAACAAAAACACCACTGGGTACTTGTTCGGCTCGGTCAGACCACGATAGGCCTCTTTGACGGCGTGCAGAACGAAGCGGTCGCGAATAAAGCGGCGGTTGAGAAATAGGTATTGATATTTGCTGCTGGCACGGGCGGCAACCGGTTTGGCCAATAATGCACGAATCCGCATCCCGCGTTCGTCCCGGCTGGTCTCCAGCAAATCCTCGGCCAGCGACTGACCAAACAGAACCTGTATGCGGTCTTTAACGCCCTGCCCACTGAGCAGACGATGGACCTCACGGCCGTTGTGACGCAGTGTTAAATCCAGATCGGGGTGAGACAAGGCGATTCGCGTGAAATGCTCGGTAATATGGGTCATCTCTGTCTTGGGCGTTTTCAGGAACTTTTGCCGGGCAGGGAGTTTGTAAAAAATGTCGCGGACCTCGATGGTCGTGCCAACATCACCACTGCACGGACGCACCTCGCTTTTGTCGCCGCAGTTATTTTCGATTGTATGGGCCTCGATGGCCTCTGTTGTCCGGCTGGTAATGGTTACTTTCGCCACCGAACC
>NBLM01000103.1 GCA_002084585.1 Planctomycetales bacterium 4572_13
AACGAAGTAACGACCAAGGCATTTATCTTTCGAACCCGCGAATTTGAACAGGCCGAACTGGAGTTTTTCTGCAAGCCCGGCACCGATGAGGACTGGTACGAACACTGGAAACAGCAGCGGTTTAACTGGTACCTGAATCTTGGCATCAAGAAAGAGAATCTGCGGTTCCGTGACCACGACCCCGACGAACTGGCCCACTATGCCAAGGCATGTGTGGATGTCGAATACAAGTTCCCGTTTGGCTCCGGCGACTGGCAGGAACTGGAGGGCGTAGCCAACCGCACCGACTACGACCTGCGGCAGCACCAGCGCGGGATGCGAACAATGAATAGCTGGTTCGAGAACAAAGGCGACCTGTCGAAGATCACGCTCAAAGAAGAGGTCGAAGATTACCACAAGGGGCCTTTGAGCTTTTTTGACGAGCAGAACAAGGAACGGTTTATTCCCTATGTCATCGAGCCGTCGGCGGGTGTGGACCGAAGCACACTGGCATTTTTGGTCGATGCCTATGACGAAGAAGAAGTCAAAGGCGCCACGCGAAGCGTTCTGCGATTCCATCCGCATCTGGCCCCGATCAAAGCGGCTATCTTCCCGCTGGTCAAAAAGGACGGGATGCCGGAGATCGCCACGAAACTCTACGACGACCTCAAGGGCAACTTCGCCTGCTTCTACGACCAGAAAGGCGCTGTCGGCCGCCGCTACCGCCGCCAGGACGAAGCCGGAACACCCTACTGCCTGACCATCGACGGCCAGACCAAAGAAGACAACACCGTAACCGTCCGCGAAAGAGACAGCATGGAACAATCACGAATCAATATCGACCAGATCAAGGCGTACCTGCGGGAAAAACTGGACTTATGATATTCGGCCAGCTTGACAATGCATTGCTGTATAGTGGACTTGGGGAACGGATTGCGATTGGTCTGGCGCTGCTAACTGAGGACAATGTTCGCAATGCCGCACCCGGCAAGTATGAGGCCCGTGGCGACGACATCTTCTACATTATCGATGAATACGAAACCAAACCCGTTGAGGATGGGCGGCTGGAGATTCATCGAAAGTATCTGGACATCCAGTACATCGTCTCCGGCGAAGAATGTATCGGCACTACCCCGCTGGCTGGGCTGACCGAAGAAACCCCCTATGACGGCCAAACGGATTTGGCATTTTATCGCTATGAACCCACCATGAGTAAGCTGGTTTTGAAACAGGGGTCGTTCGCGATCTTTTGGCCAAATGAAGCCCATATGCCGGGTCGAAGTATAGATGTACCGGAAACCGTCAAAAAAATCGTCATCAAAATTCGTATGGAATAACAATAGCCCGAAGCGCAAGCGCAGAGATAAGCCGCACGATATTGAAAACAGGAGTCATTTATGATTATCAAAAATATCGACCAAGTGCCGTTGCAGGATGTGAACATGGACGGGGCCAAAGATGTCAAGGTGCGGGTGGTATTCGGCCCGGCGGATGATGTGCCGACATTTTCGATGCGGGTATTTGAGATGGCGCCCAACGGGCATACACCGTTTCATACGCATCCGTTCGAGCATGAAGCCGTTCTGCTGGATGGCGATATTGCCGTGGTGACCGAAGACGGTGACAGGCCGCTGAAAAAAGGCGATGTTATATTGATCCAGCCGGAGGAAAAGCATCAATTCAAAAATCTTTCTGATACCGAAGGCGCCCGCTTTATGTGTCTGGTGCCGATTGCATACCAGAAATAATATATTCGGAAAATTGTGTCTATGGGTAGAAAGATAAAACTCACATTACTGCTGCTTTTTGTGTTCGTTGCCGGGGGAGTGCTTGGTCTCGTATTATCTTCGGTGATGTGGAAGAGATATGCGATGTCGCCATACTATAATCTGGGACTGTTAGAAATTGCGATTGATGCACAACAATTAAGCCAAGGCAGAGAAGATGAGGTCTTGAAAAGAAAGGTCAGGGTAATACCTGTGCTGACAGAGGCGTATTATAATCACTATTACAAATGGATGCCTGATGATGATTCTCGTTATACCTCACTCTGGCAGGTTCAAAAGTATTATGAAATCTCCGGGGACGAAATTCCCTCCCAACTCAAATCCATCCTTGAATCATTACCCCCAAAGCCGCTTTCGAGTTGTGAACTTAAACGCCTCGAAGAAGCCAAATCGCCGGTTGAGCAGGATTCTCAATAAAGCAAGGTTTGACCTTTTGGGTTTTTCTGCTATTTTGTCCCTGTATGAGAATACTAACACTCGAATCCTATTACGGCGGATCGCATAAGGCGTTTCTGGATGGTTGGCAGGCGCATAGCGAGCATAAGTTCTCGCTGCTGACCTTGCCGCCGAGCAAGTGGAAGTGGCGGATGCGTCACGCGGCGATTTCGTTTGCACAGCAGGCCAATGAGATGGTCGCCCGCGGCGATCAATGGGATGTTTTGTTCTGTTCGGATATGCTGAATCTGGCGGAGTTTTTGGGGCTGGTTGATGAGTCCATACAGCGATTGCCGAAGGTTGTTTACTTTCACGAAAACCAACTGACCTATCCGGTGCGGGTTGCCTCTGAGCGGGACTATCAATACTGCATGACCAACATCACCACGGCGATGGCTGCCGATGCGGTCTGGTTTAACAGCGCATTCCATCGGGATGAATTTCTTGACGCGATTGCGAAATTCCTCAAACGAATGCCGGATTATCAGCCGCTTGAAGTCATTGATCAGATACGGCAAAAGTCATCGGTTCATCCGCCGGGGGTTGATCCGATTAAAAGCATTCGAAGCGAAAGCTCCGGTCCGTTGCGGATTCTCTGGGCCGCACGATGGGAGCATGATAAGAATCCAGAAGACTTCTTTGCGGCGATAAAAATACTCAAAGACAAAGGGCTTGATTTCCGTCTGAATATCATCGGCGAGCAGTTCCGCGACCAGCCGGAAGTGTTCGACTGGGCCAAGGACTATTTCGCCGACCACATCGACCGCTGGGGCTACCATCCCAGCCGCGGCGAATATGAAAAAGCGTTAACCGAATCCGACATCGTTGTCTCGACAGCCAACCACGAATTCTTCGGCATCGGAATGCTCGAAGCCATCACCGCCGGATGCTACCCGCTATTGCCGAATCGCCTGTCGTACCCATCCATCATTCAATCGCTCATCGAAGATAAAAACCAACAGCAAGCGTATCTCTATGACGGAACGGTAAAGGGGCTTGCTACAAAGTTAGAGCAATTGATAAAAAATACGGATACGGCGTGGGCATGGCCCACCCTACAAAACCTCCCCCAATACCTCTGGCCCCACCGCACAGAACAAATGGACAAAGCTCTAAAAAAACTTCATGCTCTTCATGTCCTTCATGGTTAATTTGCCGCGGCCAGTTTCTCTAAGCCGTCCAAACACAACTGCGACCAGGTTTCCATCTCGTCGCGCACCGCGTGCAACTGCTCCAGCGTCATGAACTCAAGCTGTGTAATCATCTGCTCGCGGCGGGTAACATTTTCATTGTCCAACGACAAAATATGAACAACCCCCAGATGCACCGCCCCGACTTCGTTGGTGTCGTCGTTGAGCAGAGCAACAATACGGTCGCTCCGGCTGCCTTCGATATTGATTTCCTCGTCCACTTCGCGCTGCACGGCGTTCTCATAAATCTCACGATAGTCCACCCCAAACAGCGGCACCTCATTATCGACCGGGTTAATATGCCCACCGATCCCCATCGAGCGATTACCCACCAGCCGCGTCTCCCCAGCTCGCTTGCCGCGTACATAGGTCAGGTACTTATCGCCGCAACGAATCAGTACATACGGAATAAGCTGCTTATGCGTCGGATCCTTCTCCGCCTCCGGCCGCAACATAAACCCCGGCACATCGGCCGCGAACAGCTTTTCCAGATAGCTGTCCACATCAAACACCAGCCCATGAAACATCCCCGCCGCCTCCACCACCGACCGCGGAACCACCAAAACCTGTTCTACCTGTGCCATATCAATAAACCTAATCTTTAAGATGATTTCATAAATTCATTACGACCGACGACTGGCCGGGGTGATATTGTATCCTCAAAGGGTGGCACGGTCAAGCTGTGCTTGGCCGTGTTTTGGAACATAGCATATCGCATACAATCTCCGCCACCGCGTCGCTGGCGCGGCGTTCGGTTAGGGGTTCGACCAGTGTTAATAGTGCCTGGCTGGTTTGGCTCATGCGTGATGGGGTGCTGAGCAGGCCGTGCGTGCGTTGGATGATCGGTTGGATCGACGAAAAGTACGGCATAAACTCCGGCACCAGCTCGTTGTGTGAGAGGATATTGACCAGCGACAAATGCGGCAGCCGCACCAGCCACCGTCCCACCAGATGCCACATCCATTTGTTGCTCTGATACATCACCGTCATCGGGCAGCCCGCCGCGGCAACTTGCAAGGTCGCACTGCCACTGGCGACAATCGCATAATCACTCCGCCTGCACACATTGATCAGTTTGTCAGTTTCATACGCAATAGATAATGGCGAATCATTGGCCACCTCTTCCAGCATCGCTTTCTTCTCGTCATCCGGCGCACACGCGGTAAACACCGCACCGGAATGTTTGGCTTTCAACGCCGCGGCAATCTCCAACATCGCCGGCCACAGCGTTTCAATCTCCGCATCCCGCGAACCCGGCAGCAGCACAATCTTCGGCGACTTTGGGGCATAATCAGAATACGGTTTAAAGTTTGCCGTCAAATCAAGCTCTACTTCATCAAACAGTGGATTCGAAACAAACTCCGCATCGATACCCCGCTTGCCAAACCACTCGGCCTCAAACGGCAAAATACACGCCAGCTTATCGCAGCACCGCCGCAGTTTATGAATCCGCCACGGCGCCCACGCCCACAGTTGCGGTGCCACATAAAACAACACCGGGACCCCATGCTTCTTGGCGGCCCTGGCAATATGAAAATTGAACGCCGGCGAGTCGCACACAATCACCAGATCGACAGTATTTTTCTCAAAGAATGCATTCGCCTGCTTGATGAGCTTTTTATAATACCCCAACTGCCCCAGCACATTATAGGTCATCGCCGCCCGCGAAACCGTATCATCCAGAATCTCACATCCCGCCTCCGCCAGCCGCTGCCCGCCAAAGCCGGAATAGGTCGCATCGGCTCCTTTTTCTTTTAACGCCGCAATCAAATTCGCGCAGTGCATCTCCGCACTATGTTCCAGCGAACTCAAAAAGATTCGTTTCGTTTTTTTGTTTTCCATAATGATTGATTCGTAATACAATCTTGTATTTCCGTGTTTTTTATGCATCATTTTTTAGCTGTAACGCTGTAATTCTTTATTTAACAAGATGTTATGCAAGGAACCAAGGAACAGTAACTTTTTTATAAATCCTGTTAAGTTCTTTTCTACAATGATACGGCGGCGGGCGATTATTGTCGATTCTTTTTCAGATAAATCTGGATCACCGTAATATCCGCCGGAGTAACGCCGCCGATCCGCGACGCCTGCCCCAGTGTGAACGGGCGAAAGGTCGTCAGCTTTTCCCTGGCCTCAAACCGAAGATGCGGAATAGCATGATAATCCAGCGACTCAGGAAGCTTGACATTTTCCAGCTTGCGAAACGCGCCGATCTGCTTTTCCTGCCGGGCGGTGTATCCCTCATATTTCGCCTCGATCCTCACCGCGTCCATCACTTCCTTAGAAACCCCCAGTCCCATAACATCCGCATCAATAGAAATATCCTGCGACAAAGGATGCTGCGGCTGCTTAATAGTTTGCCACAGCGGCTTGCCGTCTTTGCGGGTGGACTTCAAAAAAACCTCCAGCCGCTTCATCTCATCAAGCTTTTTCTCAAAGCGACTCCAGCGAATATCGCCAACGATCCCGACCGATCTGCCGATTTGCGTCAATCTTCGATCCGCGTTATCGGACCGCAACGCAAGACGATACTCCGCCCGTGAAGTAAACATTCGATACGGCTCATCAATCTCCCGCGTCAGCAAATCATCCACCAGCACCCCGATATACGCCTGATCCCTGCCAAGAATCAGCGGCTCGGCGTGGTTCAACTTTCTCGCCGCGTTCACCCCCGCCAGTAACCCCTGCCCGGCCGCCTCTTCATAGCCGCTGGTCCCGTTAATCTGTCCGGCCAGAAACAGCCCCGGCACACCTTTCGTTTCCAAGTTCGGCCGCAGCTGCTGCGCCGGGCAATAGTCATACTCAATCGCATACGCATACTCGACGATCCGCGCATTCTCCGTCCCCGCCATCAGCCGGATCATCTCGTCCTGAATATCTTTCGGGTATGAAGTACTGATGCCGTTGCAGTAAATCGTCGTCATATCTTCGTCTTCCGGCTCCAAAAAAACCTGGTGCCGCTTCTTGTCCGCAAACCGGACGATCTTCGTTTCAATACTCGGGCAATACCGTGGCCCGGTCGATTCGATCTGCCCCGAATACAGCGGTGCCACAGCCATATTATCCCGCAGCAATTTATGGATTTTCTCATTCGTCCAGGTAATCCAGCACGGCCTGTGCGGGCGGTCGATGCGGTCATTCAAAAACGAAAACGGCCGCGGCTGTTCATCCCCAGGTTGGCATTCCAGCTTGTCATAGTCCAGCGTTGCCCCGTCCAGCCGAGCGGGCGTTCCGGTCTTGAGTCGCTCAACCGTCAGGCCCAGCGTGCGAAGATTGTCGGACAGTTCATTGCTCGCCGGTTCATCCAACCGCCCGCCTTCCCATTGCGCATCGCCCCGATGCATCACCCCCTTAAGAAAAGTCCCTGTCGTCAAAACCACACACGGCGCATAAAACTCCCGCCCGTCCGTACAAACCACCCCACGGGTGGCACGGTCAAGCTCTGCTTGGCCGTGTTGTAGGTGTGTCCACGCTGATCCATCACCCACAAGCACCTCGGCAGCAATCCCCTCTTCAATCACCAAATTATCCGCCTCTTCCAGCCGCCCGCGAACATACGCCTTATACAGATATTTATCCGCCTGGGCGCGTGGGCTTTGCACCGCCGGGCCTTTGGAAAGGTTGAGCATACGAAACTGAATCCCCGTCGCATCGATGGCCTCGCCCATTAAGCCGCCCAGCGCATCGATCTCCCGAACAATCTGCCCCTTAGCCAGCCCGCCGATGGCCGGGTTGCAGCTCATCTTAGCAATGGTCTCCCGGCTCATGGTGAGCAGCAGCACCCGCGCCCCCATCTTAGATCCCGCCCAAGCCGCCTCAACCCCGGCATGACCCCCCCCAACCACAATCATATCATATTGATAACCATCTGCCATAATCTACAATTCCAAAAAGCTCTCCCCCTGCTAAGGGGGAGTACCCCGAAGGGGGGAGGGGGTTTTCCCCGCCAATCATTTCTTCTTATCTTCTAAGAGCAGACATTTTCAGTTGTCCGATTTTCTCGGACAACTCACTCCCTTCCTCATAAAGCTTCTTTTTCAGGTCATTCCAGTATTTTCTGGGTCGTTGGCTGTCTGTTAAAACCCCAATCACATCCACAATAGAAAAATACCAAAATTCCTTATCCTCGTCCCAATGGCGGCGGACTTGTTTTTGATTAAACAAAACAATAGAGTTTTCTTTTTGCATTTTTCTATCTCCGAAATAACAGGTATTTTAACCATCGGCCGCCCGCATTTCCAAACCGTAACAGTTTGTCACGCTTCACCAAATCCCACTGCCAATGCGGGCGTCCCGCCCGCAATAATCAACCGTCAATCAAAACAGTCCAAACGGGACAAAATACAATAGCCGGTGGTGCCAACCACCGGAAAAAAGCCAAGTCTCTCAAAGCCCCAACGGGGCGAAAGATCATCCCGAAACCAATCCACCCATCCATCCAATCTCCCACAACCAAGCCCCGATTAATCGCCGATGCCACCCACATTATATTTATTCTTCACTCGTCAATCCAAATCGCCCCGGCCACCCGTCGCCCACTCATTGTGGCTTGTTTACATTTTCAAAAAGTTCGCAACTCTTTTCTTTAAAGTATTTTTTTTGATCTGGCACTCCCAGACTGTAAGCACTTTCCACCCCGATTTTTTGAGTTTGACCCGATTTATTTTGTCCCTTTCAACCGTTCGATTAAACTTATTTTGCCAATAACTTTTTCTTGCTTCCGGCATAGAACGCCCGTGTTTGCAATTGTGTCGATGCCAATAGCAACCGTTAACAAAGACAACTTTTTTTCGGCTCGCAAAAACCAGATCAGGACAACCGGGCAAATTCTTTTGATGTAATCTGTAACGACATCCCAAGGAGTGAATCAACTTTCGAACAATTATCTCTGGCTTAGTATCCTGAGATTTGACTTGCTTCATACAGTACTGACGCTGCTGCTTTGAAAGATTATCCACCATTTCAAACGCTTATGCTTTCAGGCAGAAAGCCGGTTCAACGCCCTTGATTGCCAGCATAACTCTTTGGGCAACATATTCGG
>NBLM01000104.1 GCA_002084585.1 Planctomycetales bacterium 4572_13
GGCTAATCCTGCTGTTTCCAAAAAAGTATTGGGTACCGTTTTTTCGGGTGATCGGGTTTATTCAAAACATCATGGCCCATTAGATTTAATGGAACACAGGCATCGGTGCCTGTGCATAGCGTCTCTTTCTGTTCTGCCTTTTAATCTGCGTTAATCCGTGAAATCTGCGGTTTCATCTTTTCCGGTGCCAACGGCGTAGATCCGAATGACCTTGTCAATGTTGGCCTGGCCTGTGGCAATGGGCAGGGCGGTTTCAGGCAGCACAACCGATTCATCCGCCGCCTTGATGATCACATACCCTTGCTTCAAGGTGGCTGTTCGGTTCAAGGGCTGATAAGCCCGTTCGGCATAAAATCCCACCCGGCCATCGAATACGGCCAAGGTTGACTCAGCGGGCGTGTTGTCTCGCAGCCACAGACCGGCCTGTTTATAGACGGCCTTGTCCGCATGAGCAGGCCGAATCAGTTTGGGTACAAAAATCGCGATACAGATGCCAAGCAGCACAGCGGTATTCCGATGTAGATGCATTCGCTTAGTGCCGAAGACAAGGACCAGACCATGCAGTCCTTTAAGGATCCAGGCGAAGCCAAGTACCACCAGCGGCATAATATGCCGATGACTCATGTATCCGGTCTTGCAGTGCAGCCAGACCATCAATCCCAGCCACAGACCGGTAAACAGAATCAAAAATTGATCCTGTCGGCGAAGTCGTCTAAATCGTCTAAATCGTTTCATCTTATAGAGGAGGATTCCCAGCAGCGGGATCGAAAACCCGAAAATCGTATTAAACAACTTTTCAACAAAGTGCAGGATTGCCTTGACTGGTCTGGCAGCTATGGAAAATCCAGGAATTCCTGCTTGAATGGGATGTTGACTGATATTCTTGATCGGTAATCGTTCACGCAAAAATGTGTTTTTTAACGGAACACAGGCTTCGGAGCCGTGCTGGAGAACGGTTGGGGTTGATCGATCGCAAGCAGGACACCCTAAACCATCATCGCCGCATAAGCGCAGGCAAGATGCCTGCGTTCCGTTAACCCGGCTGAATGTCCCCACCTTTTTTTTGGGAAACAGGGCGCCCTTGTAGTGCATATACGGCCCCGCGATCAGAGCCGCTGTAACGACCATGGTCCCCAAGCAGGTCCACAGTTGAAATTTGTTTGTCGAACGGCTAAATGTGTGGACAAGTGCGTAAATGCCCATCACCCCAACAAAGACAGCCCCTTCCGGCCGGATCCAATAAGCCGCCCCGGATGCCAGACCCGCTGCGAGAAAACAGAGATGGTTTACGCTCCGAAGCCCCCGCAGGCAGAAGAACAACGCGATTGTCATCAGCATCAGGTTTGGCCAGTCGCTCAAGACCTCCGATCCGTTATTGGCGTACACCGGGATTAGCATCACCAAGGTCGCAGCGACAAGGGCCGTCTTTTTATTTCCGAAAAACCGGAAGATGGTGTATAGAAAACAGATCGCAATCGCTCTGCACATCAAAGTCGCAATTTGAGCGGCGATGATGCGCTGCTCCAGCGTCCGGTCATACCCCATTTTCCCAAAAACCCACTCCGATGCGCAGATGATCGCTGGATACCCGGGATGCTGATCGAAAGACCGGATGCTGCTGCCGGGTGTCGTCTTCAATTCCTGTGCAAATTGCATGAAAGTAACGCTGTCATTTGACACACACGCCAGCATAGCGATTTTGTAGATTCCGATGCCCAGGCACAGGACGATCAGAAAAGTGAGCGGATGACGGATGAGCTTTTTAATAGGCATTTTTTCGTTTCAGGATATGAAAAGGGGTTCGCAGTATGATCAGAAAATCCAGCCAAATCGACCAGTTTCTCACATAGTAAAGGTCATATTGCGTTCGTTTCCGCAGCGAGCTGTCGCCGCGAAATCCATGGATCTGTGCCCAGCCGGTCATTCCCGCTTTGACTTTGTGCCGGTACATGTATTTTTTGTAGTCCTCCGAAAACTTCTTTACAAAATGCGGCTGTTCCGGCCTTGGTCCGACTAAACTCATCTGCCCCTTGAGGACATTGATCAGCTGCGGCAGTTCGTCCAAGCTCATCGGCCGCAGGATTTTTCCGATCATCGTTCGCCGAGGGTCGTTTTTAACCGTCCATCCGGGCGAATCGTCCTGTTGCGGGCGCATGGTTCTGAATTTTAATATCTCAAATGGCCGGTTGTCCATCCCGATTCGTTTTTGCCGATAGAGAATGGGGCCTCTGCCGGATAGTTTCACGAGAGCCGCGATGATCAGTATCGGTGCCGAAAGCAGGCCTAACAGGACGCATGACATAAATCGATCAAAAATCTCTTTCAGGATGATATTCATCCCGGTTAAAGGGGACTCTGACGCCGTAAAAAGCATACTGGAGCCGATCATGATGGTCGAGGGCCGATTCATCTGAGCCAGCGGCCCCCAGTTTGGCAGAATACGAACCGTAACACCTTTATTTTGCAGGTCGCTTAGATAGGGATAGATCGACGCAGCTTCAGGGCCGTGAACGGCCAGATAAATCTCATCGATTCCCGTCTCTTTTGCAAGGTCGCCGAGCTTTTCGATAGCTCCATAAACGGCAATGCCGGCGATCGTTTTGCCCTCAAGTTGGGGCTTGTTATCGATGAGAAAGCTGCACTTTAAGCCGGAATGGGAGCTGGCCTCAATGTCCCGCAGCAGTTTAATCGCGTTTTTACCCGTACCGATAATACCGTAGTGTCGTTGGTTGTACCCCCTGGAGCGGACTTTGTGAAGTGCCAGGATCATGAGCGAATGCGATATCAAAAGTCCCGCCAGCAGTGCAAATAGAAACAGAATCAGCAGGATGCGTGTGTACGGTGTTTCTTTGGAGTAATACAAAAACAGGACAATGAACATATACCCCAGCAGGATGGATTCAACTTGCTTTCTGATCTGTCTGAAGGTCGGTTCAGTCCGCAGGGATTGATAGATCCCCGCCCAGTGTCGGCAAAGCGTAACAATAATCACCACCGGCACCGTCAGCAGCAAGTGCCGCAGACAGGAGGGGACTCCTGAATGCTCGAACAGCCCGGAGTAGAAGCGGAAGTAATAGACCGCATTCCAAAGGATTCCGACCGTCAGAACATCCAGCAAAATCCGCAGAAAATGAACAACTGCAAAATGTCGTTTCAGCATCGTTGCAACTCTACTGTATCGCAGAACAAACCCGACCCGGCAAGAGGCATTTTTTGTTAGACCCTGCGCCGCTATTTGGCATAGACACCCTGATTGTAGGCCTCTTCGGCGATTTTCTCAACTTCGGAGTTTTGCAGCGTAACGATCTTTCCAGATCGTTCGTCTTCCAGCTTTACCGCTCCGCCGCTGAGATTCTTGACATCTCGTGCGTAATAAACATGGTCGGTAGCAGGGTCAGTAATGCGGTAATACGGCGAACAGCCGCAAAGACAAAGCACGCACAGCAGCATCACAATCATATAATTCTTCATTTCAGTCTCCTAAAATTATAAGCTAATCCAAACGGACCACCAGGTAGCATGAAACGGCAGTGTACCCGATTACCCCCAATTTGCAACCTCCATATATCGAAATCCAGAAGCAAGAAGAGGTCTTTTAACCAAACGCGGGCGTTCCGCCCGCATTTTTTGTAGCTCAGTGCCGGCCTCGAGTTAGCTGAAGGACTCGTCCCAAAAATAGTTTGAGAATTTTCTCGTATTTCTTGAACAGTTTGTTGGACTTGGCAGAATTTCATTGATGCCAGTTGACTTTTTTATGATTTCAGCTATGATCCGCTCTGAATCGGCTTTTTTAGAGGGACTTAAAATGACACGAAAAGGAATTGTTTTAGCAGGCGGCAGCGGGACGCGGATGCATCCGGTTACCCAAGTGGTCAGCAAGCAGCTTTTGCCGGTGTATGACAAGCCGATGATCTATTACCCGCTGAGTGTTTTGATGCTCGCAGGAATTCGTGAGATTTTGATTATTTCCACGCCGCAGGATCTGCCGCTGTATCGTGATTTGCTGGGTGATGGGGAAAAATGGGGGATGTCGTTTGAGTATGCCGAACAACCCCGGCCGGAAGGGTTGGCCCAAGCGTTTATTATCGGTAAGGATTTTCTAAACGGCGGTCCGGCGTGTCTGATTTTGGGCGATAATATCTTTTACGGGCATGAGTTGGTTGCCTCGCTTCAGGAAGCGACGGCTGATGAGGAGGGGGCCACGATCTTCGGTTATTTTGTGCGTGATCCCGAACGCTATGGCGTGATCGAATTTGACGATGCCGAAAATGTCATCAGCATCGAGGAAAAACCGTCGAAACCAAAATCCAATTATGCGGCGGTGGGGCTGTATTTTTACGATTCGCAGGTTGTTGATATCGCGATGGGTATCAAGCCGTCGCCTCGTGGAGAGTTTGAGATCACCGATGTCAATTTGGCGTACTTGCAGCAGGGAAAACTAAAAGCCAAACTGCTGGGCCGCGGGCTGGCCTGGCTGGATACGGGAACGCCGGACTCGATGCTGGGGGCGTGTAATTTTGTCCAGACGATTCAGCAGCGGCAGGGGCTGATGATCTCCTGTCCCGAAGAAATTGCCTATCGCTCCGGATGGATTGAGGCCGAAGCACTGCTGCGGCTGGCACAACCGCTCAGCAAGAATGGTTATGGTCAGTATCTGGCCGCAATCGCAATGCCGCCGCGACGATAAAGATAATTGAAATCCATATCGATGGCGTGTGGGTATTCGAACTGTCTTTTGATTTGATGAAAACCATAGACAGTTCCATGTTCCCGCCGGGTTTGCGCATAGTTTTTATGTGCTGAGCCAGACGGCGCTGTTTTTATACAAATGCACCGCGACTGAAAGAAAACTTACCCGTTCACACTCTTCAGGGTGGTAGGTTTCCGCGAGTTAAGCTATAATTTTCTACTTCAGAGCTACTTACCCGCGTATAAACGGGGAAATTCAATCGTAAGCACTGTTAATAAAGGACTGATTGAGCGATGGCATTTAAGACGATGACTATATTGGGTGGTAAGGGGATGCTGGGGACGGACTTGGCGGTGGTTGCATCACAACGCGGCTTGGGTGTTCGTATTTATGATCTGCCGGAATTTGATATAACAGATGGCAAGCAGCTTGAAGCGGCGGTTTCGGGCAGTGAAGTCATTGTCAACTGTGCCGCTTATACGAATGTGGAAAAAGCCGAGAGCGAAATTGAACTGGCCAATCAGGTGAACGGCTATGCGGTGGGGCGTTTAGGGGAAATCGCTAAAGACGCGGGTGTGCCGGTCCTGCATATTAGTACGGACTTTGTCTTTGACGGTATGAAAGCCGGCTGGCTGAATCCGGATGCAGTCATTGCATTCTTCGCATAGAGTGGTCCTACGGCAAACACGGCATCGATTTCATTACAAAAATGCTGAATGCCGCCAAGAAACGGGATGTGTTAAAGGTTGTCGATGACCAGGTCGGTTCGCCGACCCATACCGTTGAGGTTGCAAAAGTGATTCTCGATTTATTGCAGATGGCAACTTTCCCGTCGATTGTCAAAAGCTCGAAACCTTGTTGGATCGGTCAATCCCGACCTGGCAGGAGATGTTGAAGAATTATTTAACCACCTATGAGCACTAAACTTCACCGTGAAGGACATAGAGTTTTGAACTTGTCAAAGAGCGATCGACTTCAAATATGAAATATCTCAAATCGAAAAGCTGATTCGCAACACGCCCTTTGGTTTTTTAATCAGTGTTAACAGGCCTGCTCCAAGCTGAAATACTGTGGTCTCCTCCGTCAGGGTGCGGCTTAGAGTTGCATCCGATTGAATAGAACTCATGCAGCGTGTAGCATAAAACCCGAATGTCCGGCTCTTGACGGCGGTTTTACCAAACGAACCCATTTTAGCTGAACGCTGATGGTTAACAGCAATAGCTGCAAAATAAGATGGTTTTTTTCCGAGGATCGTTTATCATGGCTGTATGGGTTTTTTGGAATACAGTTTGTTCGCGGCGTTCGTTGCGCAGGTTCTGTTTACGATTCAGGTGGTGTGCAACCATCACTATGCGGTCAAAAAATCGGACTGTAACAGAGACGGCTTTCGCCCCCGGTGCGTGCTGATCGTCCCCTGCAAGGGACTGGACGAGGCGTTTGATAAAAACATCGAGTCCTTTTTCCGTCAGGCGTATGAAGATTATCGTCTCTTTTTTGTCGTCGAGGACCCCTCGGACCCCGCCTATGACCGCCTGCTGGATCTGGCCTCTCGTTACGAATCCATTTCTCAGGCCAAAACGGTGGAGATTCTCATCGCCGGGCCGACGGAGTCATGCAGCCAGAAACTGCACAACCTGCTGTTTGCCTATCGCAAGATTCCGACCGAGACCGAAGTGATGGTCTTTGCCGACTCGGATGCCTGCGCGGGCCTTAACTGGCTGGCTCATATTGTCCATCCGCTCCGCAGGGACAAAAACGGCGCCGCAAGCGGCTACCGCTGCTTTATCCCTCAAAAGAACAACACTGCTTCGATTGCCCTGGCCTCTCTCAACGCAAAAGTGTGCCAACTCCTTGGCAACACTCCGTTCAATCTCGCCTGGGGCGGCTCGATGGCCATTGGCGTGAAAAATTTTCGCGAATTCGGCATTGAACAGCTTTGGCAAAAAGCCCTCAGCGACGATCTCTCGCTGAGCAGGGCGGTTCGCCGCCGTCATCGAAAAATGGTCTTTGTCCCGGCTTGCATGATCGCTTCTTTCCAGACGACCACTTGGAAGGATTTTTTTGAATTTGCTCGCCGCCAGTTCATTATTACCCGCATTTATTCGCCGCTGATGTGGCTGTTTGGTTTGTTCAACACGATTCTTGGCGTACTGACCCTGTGGGGAACTCCTGTCGTCGCGATTTTGACCTTTCGGGCGAATTGCCCGTATGCCTGGATTTATTCTGTGGGGGCCGTTTTGTTCTGGGGACTTCAGATTTACCGTGCGATTCTCCGGCAGAAAATCATTTCGACATTGCTGCCCGAACACAAAGAACAAATGAAGACGGCCCGCTGTGCCGACCTCTTTTTCTTTTGGGCCTGGTCGATTCTTTTTCTGCTGATCATGCTCTCATCGGCGGTGGGGCGAACCATTACCTGGCGAAACATCCGCTACCGCCTCAACGGCCCGCTGGATATTCAGGTCATCGATCCCTAACACAGCATAAAAAAGAACCACGAATAGACACGAATTTTCTTGGGGCGGTCGAGCCGCAACAAAAAAAGAATGAAACCACAGATTACGCCGATTTCATAGATTTTTTTAGACAGGATAACAGGATGAACGGGATTTATAAAAAAGTTACTGTTCCCTGACTCCCTGCATAACATCTTGTTAAATAAAGAATTACAGCGTTACAGATAAAAAATGACGCATAAAAAACAAGGAAATATAGCTTCCGATCCACGGCCTTAGCGACGCGACTTAACTTCACTATCAATTCGGCCATCATTTTCGGTGTGATCGACTGCGCCCCGTCAGAAGCGGCATGTTCAGGGTCCGGGTGGCATTCGATGATCAGTCCATCGGCTCCGGCGGCGACCGCGGCCAGGCACATCGACGGGACCATATAGGCATGTCCGGTTCCATGCGATGGATCGATCACGATGGGCAGATGGGTTCGCTCCCGCAGGGCGGGGATGATGGCCAGTGCAAGCGTATTGCGGACATAAGATTCGTAGGTACGGATGCCTCGCTCGCAAAGGATGACATTCGGATTGCCCGCGTTGATGATGTATTCGGCGGCCAATAGAAACTCGTCCAGCGTCGCACTCATCCCGCGCTTGAGCAGCACCGGTTTATGGGTTTTGCCGACCGCTTCCAATAACGGGTAATGCTGCATATTGCGGGCGCCGATTTGCAGCACATCGCTGTATGCGGCAACGGATTCGACCTGTTCGAGGCCGATGACTTCTGTAACAATAGCCAGTCCGGTTTGCT
>NBLM01000105.1 GCA_002084585.1 Planctomycetales bacterium 4572_13
GCCTTTGCAACCAACCCTCGACTCGTCGCCATCTCGTCCTCTTGGTCGACAAGGGATCGCTGCATATCCAGTACATTCTGAAAGTCTGTTAACCCAATCTCGTAAGATGATTTTACCAATTCTACCGATTTTCGGGCCGCTCTAACAGATTTCTCCAAGGCCTTTAGTCGCTCCTGCTCACGGGCATAGGCCACCATTGCATTTTCAACCTCTTCCAGAGCCAACAGTACGGTTTTCTCGTAGTCAGTTAAGGCCTGCTCGGTGCGGGCCTCGGCCACTTTAATACTGCTTCGGGCGCGATTTCCATCGAAAATATTCCATCGCATCGCTGGCCCAAATCCCCATGCGCGGCTGCCCCAATCGCCCACATCACTGATTTGCTGGGACCGAAGTGCGAATGTACCCGACAGTGAAAATACCGGATAGAGTCCGGCGGTTGCGACGCCGACTTGAGCCGTCTGTGCCGCCAAAATGCGTTCTGCGCGGCGAATATCGGGCCGCTGACGCAACAGTTCCGCTGGCAGAGCAGCGGCAACCTGCTCCGGCACTTTTGGAATACCGGTTGCATCTGATAATTGTTCATATAATGCCGTCGGGGGTTGGCCCAACAGAACACTCAAGCGATGAACTGACCGTGACTCCAATTGACGAAGTCTTGGCAGTAGCGATTGTGTTGTAGCCAACACCAGTTCGGCCTGCTGAACATCCAGTTCTGGCGCAAGTTCAACTTCCCGACGATTTCGAGTCAATTCGAGGGTGTCACTCTGAAGTTTGATGTTCCCCTGAGCATATTGAATTCGTGTTTGAAGGGATCGTAGCGTGATGTAAGTCTGGGCAACATCCGAATACAAACTCACCAGCACATCGCGATAATCCTCAACAGAGGCCTGCATTGAGGCCTGAGCCGACTCCACCGACCGGCCAATCCTGCCAAAAACATCGATTTCCCAACTGGCATCGACACCAACTGAATGCAGATTAGTCTGGTCAGAACCACCCATAAAAGGTGCTATCAAGCCATTTTCACTAGGCCGACTTCGTGAGTAAAACCCCGTCCCATCGACATTGGGCCAATACTCGCCGGAAGCGACTCCTAATAATGCCCGTGATTCCATGATGCGAAAATAGGCAATTTGCAGATCCAGATTTTCGGCGCGGGAGCGACCGATCAGGTCTTCCAGAATCGGGTCATCAAAGACCGCCCACCAGGTTTGCAGATCCGCCGACCCGTCTTCCAGCCCTTGGACGGCCTTTTCGTGCCATTGATCCGGAACCGAAGTCTCCGGAACCTCATAGTCCGGCCCCACTTTGCAGCCGGAAAACAACAGAGGAAGAAAAAATGCGATAAACAGACTCGTTTGAACAAAGCAACGGTGGCGACTCATTTCCGGACTCCTATCCTTGAATAAATTTTCTCGTTCCCATTATAATATCAAAATGGATAAAAGGCCAATAAAAGATTCGCGGGGCTATAAAACTTTCTGAAACGCCAGCGGCCACTTGTTTTTAGAATAGTACTCACAGAACTGGAAATTGTTCGATAACAATTGTCTATTTATCTTCTTTTGTGGCCGAACCTTCCGGCGGGTAGTCCAGCGTATTGTGAAGCTGGTCAATTTTTTCTTTCGGAAATTTGGGCAGGCACATCTCGTTTTTCTCTCGCCATTGCCGGGTTTGTTTTTCCGCAGCATCCGCCAATTCCTTTTCCGGCGGTGGAGTTTTCTCAAGCCACACATTTTGTACCGGCACCGCCAACTCCGTACCCGCCTGCGAGATAATATCCAAAATCCGCAGGTTCAAATCCTCGGCCACCTCTAAGTACCCGCTATAATCGGTCCGCAAAATATACGCATAAATCTCAATATCCAGCGAAGAAGAACCAAACTCCTTAAGACGCACACGCGCTGGAACGGGATCTACAACGGGGTGTGAATACAGCATCTTTCGTATTTCAACGAGAATATACCGAATCTGGTCCGGGGAAGTTTTGCGGGACAGCGCAATTTTGGGATGAAACCAAATTTTCTCACGATCTGTGAAATTGATTTTTGAGCTGCCAGCGCCACCGCCAACCCACCAATGCCAAGGCCCGCCAACAGTGTTGCCGCCTTAAATCCGAGATTTTCAAACCAAATCATCATCCCAATGACAACAACCAGAATCTGTACAACCCGGGTAATCGGCCGCAGCAATATAGCCGCCGTTTCAGACCCTTTTTGTTTCATCTTGATGACACATACATCCCGCAGGATTCCAACCAGTATAATACAGGCCCAGACACCAATAATCGTAATCGCCGTGTACCCTTTCATGATAGCGCGGGCCTTCATCGTGGGATGAATAAGTTCAACATTGGCCAAGCCAATCAAAAAAGTGATGAGAAAACGCAAGGGGCCAGCAACAAAGCGAGCGATATTTACACTCAGTTCAGTTTTTCGGCGGCGAACCAAGGTGGCTATAATCCGAGTTGGAATATAAACAACGCAATAGGCGACCGCCAAAATCCCAAGTGCCATAATCCACTGCCATAGCTGTAAACTAAGAAATTGACCTTTGGGTAACATTTTAGATAAGTATTCTCCAATTCGCCCATAGCCATATTCCTGATGGAGTTCGGGAATCTGATGCACTGTGACAGTCGATATTTTCCAGATCAGAACACCGTCATCCCGTGGAACACGCTGTAAAAGAAGTTTCACTTTCCGGTCTCTTATTTCGACGGTGCCAAAACTGTCCAGGAAAGAATTAAGCCCATCATTACTGTGTCCCTCGGGCTTCGTACTCAGCAGTTCAGGGTCCACCCACAACGCACGGTCCAACACGATCTTGAGCTGACGGGCCAGTTCGGGTCCTTGTTCAGGAGTCATCCCATAGGGAAGATAACGCAGGTCAAGATACTCAGCGGCGCGTTCATAATCCCCTTTCTCGGCGACCTTTTGAAATTCCAACAGAGTGCTTCGCGGCGTACCCCGTTTCATATCGTCCGCAGGTATCACCGGTTGCGGCGAGTCCGGGGCAACCGTCGCTGGGGCAGAGGATTCTTCTTTTAAAGAACCCTCTGCGGTTTCCGCCGCGGAAGTATCTTCAATCAGATCCTTTAGCGTCGGTCCCTCGGCAGCGCAAAGATTTACGGATACGCAAAGACCGAAAACTAAAAGGGTGACACATAATTTCCACGAAACAAGAAATGCAGTTTTTTTCATAGTATCCTCCTATAATAAACAAAATCACACAAACTGGGCCCATCCGGCGGGGTGGGCTTTTTTGTAGCTTCGATACCACAGGCACATCGGATAAAGGATCACAAGAATAATTCCTGCGGCGATATATGTTTCACGCAGGCCCCACTGGCCGCGCAGGCCGCCCCACTGGGCCAAACCTTCTAAGGCAATTCGGTGGATGAGATAGAAAAACATCGCGGTCTGGCCGAAAACCAGCAAGGGGCCGTTTTTACGAACGCCAATAAACGGCTCAATCGTAATAAGACCCGCCAGAATAATACAGAGAAGCCCCAACTGCACTGCCGTAAAACTCAGTGACGGCGGGTACTTACTCACCAGCAAATACTGCATCCAGGAACTATCTTCCCGAAGCAGAAACATATTTCCATAGCCGTTGAGATACCGCACGACAGCGAATACCAACAGCCCGATCAAACCCATAATCAGCAGGAAAACCTGCGGCGGCAACTGTTTTCCCGGCCCGGATAGATAGCCGTTCAAATAGCGTCCGAACGCCCAGCCCAAACACATCATGGAAAGCCACGGAAGCACCGGATACATAATGCGAAATGCCGATGTATAATACATCGCCATTGTCAGCGCCGCTGGAATACTCGCAGTGTCCTCTGCCGGATTCCATACCAAGCCGGTCACCAGTTCGCCCAGTACAATCCAGCCCAATGCCGCCGTTACCAGCCAAAATGTGGACAGTCGGCGGAGCAATGTCATCAACATCATGGAAAGACCAATCGCATAGAGAACCTGAAATGTCAGCCGCCATGAGAAAAAGGAGATAATCGTCAGATCCAGCAATAGGATAAAAAGGCCTCGAATCAAAATCCGCTTGTCAATGCTCCACGGATTCTGTCCTTTTGCCACCCGGCGTTCAATGCTGAGAGCCAGAGCCGTACCGGCAAGAAAAACAAAAGTGGGGGCACACAGATGGCTGCTCCACCGGGTAATGAACTCGGCCGCACCCAGTTGTGTCCCCGGTACATACAATCCCGCCGAATCCGCTGAGAAACGCCCCCCGTTAAACGCCATCGAGGCATGGTCGATAACCATCAGAATCATCACGATCCCGCGCATCCAGTCAATCGAAGCGATCCGTTTGCTTTGGGTTTTCACTTCCGCAAGAACAGTTCCTATTGCTGGCTCTTTAAGCATTGAAAATCTCCTATTTTTCTTTTAACAATGCATCCTCTTTCATACACACTGTCTATCGGATATAAGGTGTTTTCGGTTCAATCATACATTTTTTCTATTGAAAGCAGCGTAAACCATAATTGCGTTTAACATTACAAAACCAGCCCTCCATCTCTACCGCTTATATCCGGCCGTTGGCTGGAACGCAAGAAAATTACTGAACTTTAATAATCACAAAGGTTACATCATCGTCCTGTTTGACATTGCCGCGAAACTGATCCAGCACCTCATAGAGCCGACGGCTGATTTCGCTTGCAGACAGATGTGCATTTTCGCGTAGAAACTCACAAAGATGCTCTTTGCCGTACTGGGTTCCCTCTTCGTTCTGCATTTCCCAAACGCCATCGGTCGCCATCATAAACACCTGCCCGGAGCGGACCTGAGAATACACATTTTCCTCATACTCCACATGCTCCATAATCCCCAGCGGAACCTGCCCTAACTCCAATTCGGTAAACACATCGGTCCGGGGATCATACACGATAGGCGGGTCGTGACCGGCTGATACATAGTGCATTTTGTTGGACTTTGAATCGATTGAACACAGGAGCATCGTCATAAAACGCCCTGAGCGAATGCCGTCTTTGGCCAGATGTTCATTCAGATGGGTCATCAAATGAGCGAGTGAATCTGATTCGTTGCTGTGACTGCGAAGGATGCCGCGAGCGGTGGCCATTAACAATGCCGCCGCAACTCCGTGGCCCATGACATCTCCCAAAGCTGTTACGACCATTGTTTCAGAGAACTCCATCACATCGAGGAAATCATAATAATCGCCCCCCGTTTGATCGCAATAGGTGCTGTTTCCGGCAATATCCAGACCCTCTACCTGCGGCGACTGGGACGGCAGCAGGTTCTTCTGAACCTCCATCGCCAGCGCCAGTGAACGACGGAGCTGAATACGATCCTGCAGATCGTCCATCATATGATTCAGGGCGTCGCTCAGTTCGGCCATCTCCAGATTGTCCGTCAGTTCAATACGGTCTTCCAGTTGGCCCTGGCCGATTTTTCGGACATGGCGAACCATCGCCAGAAACGGCCGCATCATCAAAATGACGATTCCAATGCTTAACAAAAGCATAAACAGAACGGCAGCGAAACCTAAAAGAATGCTTTCGTTCCGGCTGCGCTGAATGTCGGCAAGAAAATCTATATCGGGTACCAGTGTAACGATCAGCCAATCAAGATTTTGTCGATTTTGATAGGGAGAAACGACGAGCCGCATTGGCTGGCCTTCAATGTCGATTTTTACCCACTGGCTGTTCGAGATATTCTGAAGGGTTCCAAACTTTAATTGCAACTTTTGTGTCGCCTGTTTGATCCAGACATCCGCTGCTTCTACCGCTGGTAGACGATCGACGCCTTCTTTCATACAACTCAGCCCCACGCTCGTAGCAATCAGATTTCCATCCCGCTCAAGGATGAAGGCCTTACCGGTCTTACCAATCTGCAAGTGACTGAGAAACGCAGAGATGTCGGCCAGTGTCAGTTCACTGTTAATGACGCCGATGGGGGTCCCTTCTGAATTGCGGACCGGTTCGACATAAGGGATGCCGAGGGTTTCACCCTGACCGTTCCGCAGCCAGACATACACCTGTCCCCAAGTTGGTTCGCCCGCCTCAATGGCGGCTCGATACCATGGCCGAAGTGTCGTTTGAAATGCGTACTGGCTCAGGCGGTCTCCGCCGATTTGTCCGCCATCACCCAGCGGATATTCTTCCATAAGAGCAGAAGGCGATTTCTTGATGGCATACTCATAGGTCGTTTCGCCCGGATAGCGGATGTTCCACATCACCTCACCCGTCTCTGCACCGATGACAACACTACTGACGGCTGGAAAGATATTCAGGATTTCAAAGACCGGCACACGGTTACGATCCATCTCCTTCAGTGACAGTTCGCCGGTTGCGAGCATTCGCTTGCTCAATTCATTGATCGCCGGCGGCATATCGAGAAGATGGCTCAGATGCTCTTCGATCCGGCTGTGAATTTGATGCATGCTCTGGCTGGCCAGATCATCCGCAGACTCACGACCCGTTGAATAAGCCAGCCAGGTCAGGACCGAGGCGACAAATACCACGGGCAACACCAATAATGGCGGCAGGATCCATTTGATAGAAATTCGTGAAAACATAGAACAACTCCTTGTGTCGGATCAAACAAAACCGTAACGCATTTCTGGGATTGAAAACCCACGCGATATGCTATTTTTTTTCAATCTTAAATACTTTATGCAAGCTGGTTATCTTGAATATCTGATAGATTTGTTTACTCATATTCCTCAGTTTCAGTTTCCCCTGACTCTGAGCGATTGCCTTGTGCAGTTTCAGCAGAAAACCCAGGAACGAGGAGGACATAAACTTGACATTTTTGAAATCCAGCGTCACTGTCGTCCCGGGAGAGACATTGACAAGTTCGGTAATATGCTTTTCGATCGCCTCGATATGATCGGCGTCCGCAATCTTTGCGTCTCTGAATGTAATCAGGACATCGCCATAGATCGGCTCAATGATTAAATACGGGTTATTCAAATCAAACCGCATTTGTTCCCTTCACTTTCTATTGTGAACTTAATTATCTTTTCGGTATTTCATGCTGGCGACCCTGTCTGCAGAGCAATGCCGCTTTCGGGGGGCGTGCGTCTTTATTGACAATCGCGTTCAGGAACGCTTCCTGCTCAACACGCAGCGGCTCGGAGTCTTCGATTTTCAATTGTTCGATGTGCAGCAAATCCGGCCAGTTCACTGTCGAAAAATCGAAATCCTGTGCTTCCTGATGCTCCCGGATCCATTTAACCAAATCCACATTCTTGTCGGCCTTGATGGCAATGCCTTCCTTGCGGAAAAAATCCAGCGACAGATATGCCTGCCGACTAAAGATACGCACCTTGCGCTCGGTCTTGAGTGCCAGCCGCGAGGCGGTGATGTTGGCGATGCAACCGTTCTCAAAAAAGATGCGGGCATTGCACACATCCTCTTCGTCGGCAATGACATTCACGCCGGCCGCATCGACCCGTTTGACCTTACTGTTGGCCAGCGAAAGAATGATATCAATATCGTGGATCATCACATCCAGCACCACACCGATATCCATCGAGCGGAACGGGTAGGGACTAACGCGATTGGCCTCAATAAACGACGGCTCAATATGCAGCCGTTTCATCGCCTGCACCACCGGATTGCATCGCTCCGAGTGCCCGACCGCAACAATCACATTATTCTGTTTCGCAAGTTCGACAATCTCCTTGCCCTGCTGCACGGTCGAGGCCAGCGGCTTTTCGATCAGAACCGGGATACCGTTTTTGATAAACAGTGTCGCCAGTTCGTGATGGGCAATTGTCGGCGCCGAGATCGTTACCGCATCCACCTTGCCGACCAACGAAGCGGGATCCGTCGTCGCTTCGCAATCAAACGATTCAGCCAGCAATTCGGCCTTTTCGCTATCCGCATCGGCTACCGCAACAAGTTCAGCATTATCAATCTTACTGTAAACCTTAGCATGAATTTTCCCCATCTTACCGGCGCCAACGACGGCTGTGCGTAATTTTGTCATATTATTGTCCTACTTTCTGTTAAGTGTAAGTATTTTCAAGCACGATTAAACATCAACGACCGCTGAAATTAACTGATTAGAAAGACCTGTTGCCTTTGCTCCATTAAACTTTGCCATTTCAATTATCTCTGTGGCTTTTCATGAATCTTGTTAATCCTGCCTAAACCTATTCTTCTTCTGCGCCCGATGCCGCAGATAGCTTTCGATAAACGATTCGATATCACCGTCCAGCACGGATTGAACATTCCCCGCCTGATGATCGGTCCGATGGTCCTTAATCATCTGGTACGGCTGCAAAACATAGCTGCGAATCTGGTTGCCCCAGGCAATCTCGCCCTTGTTACTGTACAACTTGGCCAACTCCGCATCACGCTTTTGCTGCTCCAGCATATACAGCCGGCCCTTAAGCATCCGCATCGCTTCGGCCTTGTTCTTGTGCTGGCTGCGGTCATTCTGGCACTGCACAACGATGTTCGTCGGCAGGTGAGTAATCCGCACCGCCGAGCTGGTCTTGTTCACATGCTGGCCGCCGGCCCCGCTGGCTCGATAAAAATCCATCCGCAGATCCTTCTCGTCGATCTCCACATCAAGATCGTCCTCAAAATCCGGCATCACATCCACCGCCGCAAAACTCGTATGCCGCCGCCCCTGCGAATCAAACGGGCTGATCCGTACCAGCCGATGCACGCCCGTCTCACACGACAGCTTTCCAAACGCGAACAACCCCTCAACCCGCAGCGTAATCGACCGAACCCCCGTAGCTGAATTTGTTATCCTCAAAATAGCGCATGTACATCCGAAGCAGCATATTCGCCCAATCGCAGCTTTCGGTCCCGCCCGCTCCGGCGTGAATACTGAAAAAACACGGACGCATATCATCTGCCCCACTAAGCATTCCGGCCACCTCAATCTTATCGCATTCTTTAGCAAGTTGTTCCAAATCAAGCTGAACCAATTCCAGCGTTTCAGCATCATTTTCATCCGCCGCCATCTCCAGAAGTTCACAGGTATCCTGAATTGACGCCTTGGCCTCCTGAACGGGGGTAATTATGCTCTTAACGGCACTCAGCTTTGAAACAACGCCCTTAGCCGCATCGGGAGTGTCCCAAAAGCCCGGCTGGGCCATTTGCTGCTCAAGTTTATCACGAAGGGCTATTTTGGAGGGCAAGTCAAAGCCACTCCCGGACTTGTTGAATCCGGGCCTCTAACTGCTGTACGGTCGCTCGAAGTTCTGCTAATTCCATATCGGTTCTATCCTGTGAGCATTTCATTTATCGTCTAACTACCAGAGAGATGCTTATACCGTAAAAATCCAACATTTACAAGCATTTCCACCCAATCCGCCACAAAAAAAACCGATGGGGCGAAAGAACAATCACTTCACCGTGAAACGCAGGGTCAATACCGATCTGTGCAGGACGCTCAGCATCAGGACATTGAAGAAGTTGACCGGCCTACTCTCATCTTCCAGTTCCAGCCGCTGCCGTTGGGAACACGGATGCGAAAATCCTTCGGCTCATAGCGGAGTTTTTGAAAGAGCAGTTCGCCGTCCTCGTTTGTATAGCTGTAGGTCGCTGCAATCCGTCGCGGCGGCGATGTTGTTTTCGGCGGAAACAAATCTTGCATGTCCAGTTCAATATCGGCACAGATCTTATCCGTCTTACATCCGGCAAAGCAGTGCAGCAGGATTTTCCCGTCATCAGCCATCTTAATCGATAAACTGTTGCGGTTATCCTCATGAGCAGGGCATCGGGCCGTGTGACCATTGCTGGCCTGTTTGACATTTTTCAAGCGGTCGAGTACTTTTTTCAGGTGTGAATTAGTCGGCATTCGTTACGCCCTCCGCTTCCATCCGCAATTCAAACTCCCGCCGGTCAGGGCAGGACATTTCAATCCAGCGTTCGACGAACTCCTTGCGCCACCGCAGCGACGCTCCGATCAGAATCGGAGCCGGGACCTTCCGGCACGCATGAAGCCGGAACCAACTTCGTTTGCTCAATCGGCACAGCTGGGCCGATTCTTTAGCGGTCATCGAGGACTTTTCGGTTTCCCAATTCACCCGCTTTCTAAGTACGGCGTGTTCAGCTTTCAAGCCGGTCACCGAGGATTTCGGCTATTATCTGGAAGATGCGGACGGCCTTTTCTCTGATTTCAACAAAATCGGCCAGATCGAGTTTCCCGACGGGCAAACGCTTATCGCTGCCGCGGTCAAGGTCAACAATGAACTCACCGAACAAACTTCCAAAAAGAAACAGTACGACCTTCACGACCAAACACCTCTGTCAACACTAAAATACACATAACCACCTTGTTTTACAAAGATTTATGATGTTTTTTTGCAAGTTAGTACTTTTGACGCAGGCATCAACTTTGCAAAAGTTCAGTATTAACTTTAAATAAGGGTTCAGGGTATTACTTACGAAAGGTGATAATATGCGGGAAATGCAGTTGCGAGAACTTATCGAAATACCTGTGCTGTATTCGTTCATCTTCAGTTTTGGCCTTTTTCCTGCATTTCTTGGTTTCATTTGCGGCAGGTACCTTCCTCTTTGGGCACGATTAATTCCAGTTTTTTTTATCATCCTTACGGGCTACTGGATGTGTAAGTTTTCTGACCATGGCTTTTCCGCCTATGTGTTCGGCACTATTCTTTACATAATAATGTGTATCCTTGGACTGGCCCTCAGGGCAAAACATTTAAAGATACGATTCATGAAGCTTCACCATATTGACTGGTTAGTATTATCTGCATCCCTTCTGATTTTTGTATTAGTACTGAAGTTTTGCAAAATTGAAATTTTGGTGTTATATGACCTCTGCGACCGATAAATCAATAGGAACCTGTAAAAACAGCAACGGGTGTACTGCGAATCCTGT
>NBLM01000106.1 GCA_002084585.1 Planctomycetales bacterium 4572_13
ATAGTGGTATCCTTTCTATTTGTTAGTGTTGACAAAATAAGGATACTACTATTTTACTTCTGTAATCTCAATCGTCTATTTGGTTGCGGCTTGACCGCCCTAAGGTCATTCGTGGTTCTTTTTCTCGCCACATCGGCCGCAGTGGGGTTCGGTTTTCATGATGTGCGGTTCGGTCAGGTCGTCGCGGATGGTATGGCCGGGATCGACAACGAGAAAATCTTTATTGTCCCAGTTCCCGTCAATTAGTCGCCGCATCAGTTCGTCGCCGCCTTTGATTTCGTCATAGTCCCAGCCCAGGTAGTCGGCACATTCTTGGGTGTATTGCTTGGCCTTGTCCGAACCCGGCAGACCCCAGTCGATAAAGACGGCGCGTTGGTATTCTTTGATCCAGCCCTGCTCGGTTTCCATCAGGTATTGAGCGTTGTCTTCGCCAAATTTTCGGGTATATTCGGCCAGCAATTTTTCATAACGGTTCTTGCCGGGCATCAGCTCGTTGCAGTGTTCGATCCAGCCGATGCTGTACCAGTAGATGCCTTTGTGGGTATCGAAATAGTCCTGATAGCGATGGCGGCTGCCCAAGAGCAGGGTCATGCAGTCATGGCCGCGGGCGACGACGATGGGAATGTCGCTACGGAGGCCGCAAATGCCGTTGCTGCACAGGCAGTAGCCCAGCAGGATGGCATCATAGGGTTTTCCGCTTGGGTCAGCGGCTTTGTCCAGTTCCTTCTGGACCTCGCTGCGCAGAATATCCGGCGTATCGTGCAGCCCCTGCGGCATCAGCACAATATCGATGATATTCTCACAGCCGGACGCACACAAATACGCCTCCCGCTGCATCACCTTGCATGTTACAAATTTATATCGCATTTTTGGATTGTATATTGGAGATTGTATATTGTAAATTGAAATTGGGTTTGAATTGCGTTTTTTTAGTCTTGGGGGAATTGGGTTCGATTGGGTTTGTTTGGTCGAGTAGACAGGATGGGGGATTAAACAGGGCTCCGAAGCGGGAACACAGGGATAAGAAACCGTGTAATGAGCGATTTGCACAGGATCAACGCTTTTATTGGGCGGCTTGCGCCGCTCCGCTGTTATGCGGGCGAGACGCCCGCGTTCCAAGGCGCAGGCAGGATGCCTGCGTTCCATTAAAAAAGCCCGGTTCTTAGTGGAACCGGGCTTTGGGGTATTGCAGTTCAACTGCCGGCTGGAAGCCGGCGTTACAAGTTATTCCTGTTCGACCTGTTTGTCTTTGTTGTACTGGTCGATGACCTGCTGCTGGATATTCGGCGGGGTGGGGTCGTAGTGGCTCAGTTCCATTTCGTAGCTGCCCTGGCCGCCGGTAACGCTTTTGAGCTGGCTGTTGTAATTGGATATTTCGCTCAGCGGAACTTTGGCCCTAATGACCATCATATCGCCGGCCAGCATATCCTGACCGCTGACACGACCGCGTCGTGATGCCAGGTCGCCTGCGATGTCGCCCATGTTTTCAGCCGGAATTGTTATCTCAATATCGACAATCGGTTCCAGCAGGGAGGGTCTTGCTTTGCTCAAGGCATCCATAAAGGCACCCTTGCCCGCAGCGCGGAACGCGACCTCTTTGGAATCGACGGCATGATACTTGCCATCATAGACCGAAACCTTGACATCCTGCATCGGGAACCCGGCGAGATAGCCAGCGTCCATGACATCGTGGATGCCCTTGAGGACGGCGGGTTCAAACTGGCCCGGAATCGAGCCGCCGAAGATGTCCCAAGCGTATTCGAGGGACGGATCAGAATCTCGTTGAATCGGTTCGACGCGAAGATAGACCTCGCCAAACTGGCCTGAGCCGCCGGACTGTTTTTTGTGGCGGTAGTGGCCCTCACCCTTGCCGGTGATCGTTTCGCGGTAGGGGATTTTCGGGGGCTTTGTATTAACATTGACTTTATAGCGATTTTCGAGTTTGCTGAGCATGACTCGCAGGTGCAGGTCGCCCATGCCGTTAATCACCAGCTCTTTGGTCTGGGTGTCATGAGAGACCGTAAAGCAGACATCTTCGGCTGTTAGCTTATCAAGGGCAGTGCTGATTCTGCCTTCATCGCCACGGGAGGCCGGCTCCAGTGCCAACGCGAACATCGGCTTGGGCAGGGGAAGCGTTTCAAACTTGCCGCTGAATTTGCCATCGTGAACCAAATCGCCGATGTGGAGTTCATCGATTTTGGCCAGTGTTGCAATGTCGCCGCAAACACCTTTATCGACCTCTTTCACTTCAGTCCCCTGCATTTTAAGCGGGTGTCCCGGTCGAAGTGGTTTTTTGGCATCATTGACGAATAGTTGTGTTCCGGTATCCAGCGAGCCGCTGAAAACGCGAATCGAGGCGTACTTCATATTGGAACGAGGATCGAACCCGACACGAAAAACATGACCGGCAAAGGGGCCGCTCGGGTCCGGCTTGATCTGTGTTTCGCTCTCGCCGTCTTTCAAAATCGGCGGCATCTCCTGGGCGGGCGAAGGGGTCTCTTTGACGATCAGTTCCAGCAGTTCTTTGATACCGACCTCACTGCGTGAGTCGGTAAAGAGAATCGGAATGACGGTTCCGGTGTCCATCGCTTTGACAAAGACACCAGCGATCTGTTCGGGGGTAACCTCTTCGCCGCCGAGATATTTTTCCATCAGTTCGTCGTCGGCTTCGACAACACATTCAAGGATATTGGTGTGCGCATCGGCAACGCTTCTGACCGCCGAATCGCCCTCGGTGGTGGTAATGCAGTTGATGATCGCGGATTTGTCCATAGTGGGCAGGTTCGCACAGCGGCACTGGTTGCCGAAGGTTTCACGGATCTGCTCGACCAGTTCGGTCAGGTCAACATTGTCGGCGTCCATTTTGTTAATGACAATGATGCGTGCCTTACCGGCGTTGGTCGCGGCCTGGAACAGTTTGCGGGTGTTCATTTCGATGCCTGCCGCAGCACTGATAACGATTACAGCCGTTTCGGCCGCTGTAATGCTCACCAGGGCCGGACTGATAAAGCCGGGGTAGCCGGGGGTATCGATGATGTTGATGCGTTTGCCCTCGTGATCAGTATACATCAAGGCCGAATGGATCGAATTGCCGCGTTCCTTTTCTTCATCATCGAAATCGCCGACGGTGTTCTTTTCGTCAATGCTGCCCAGTCGGTTGATGGTGCCGGTGGTGTGCAAAATGGCCTCGGCCAGTGATGTTTTGCCGCTGCTTGCGTGCCCTAAAAGTACGATATTACGAATGTCTTTGAGATTCGCCACTGTCAATAACCTCCATTATCTAAGATCGTTACTTTACATAAAAACCCAAAGTTTACACGAATTCCGGCAGGGTGGCAAGCACAAAAACGACTGTTTCAAGCCGAATCTTGCACAGAACTGGACATTAAAGATGCGGTATAAAGAAAAACTTCAAAACGCCTGACGATCGGTGGATCGTGGGTCATTGGGCTGTTGGGTCGCATTTGTCAATTTGCCCTCAATAGCCCTGTCGCGGTACGGGGCGGACGGGTCGTAGAAATCCTGATTCAGATCAACTGTGTTGATCATTACGGTGTCGCTGTGTTCGGATAATTGGTCGATGATGCGACCGTCCGGCTGGATGAAGCAGGATGGATACGGGCAGAACCAACCGCAGGAGTTTGTCATACTGACCCAGAGGCCGTTATTGGCGGCGTTGGTCTGCATGGTCTGCCGCATGATCTCCGAATGAATACTCGGCCCTTGCTGGCGGGCGTTGTAGAACGATTGGAAGATACATTTGACGCCGTCTTTGTACAATGCCCGGTACAGTTCTGGAAATCGCAGGTCAAAACAGATCAGCAGCGAGCATTTGACGCCGTTGATGTCGAAATGCACAAAATGGTCGCCGGGCGTGTAGTTGTCCATATCAATGGCGGTGCCGAAGCGTTTGTCGTAGCGGTCAACGAGTTTGCCTTCGGGACTAATCAGGTAGAGCGAATTGTGCGGTTTGTTCGGTTCGGTGAGCCGGTGGCTGCTGCCCAAAACGACCCACAGTTTCAGTTTTCCGGCCAGATTGATGATCCCCAGCGTTTTATCTTTGAGTAAGTCCCAGTTGTAATCAGCAAAGGACTCAAAATCGACGCTTGCGTAGCCGCTGAGGGCGCATTCGGAAAAATGGACGACATTCGCATTTTCGTCAGCGGCCTGCTTCATCTGGTTACGAATCGTTGCGGCGTTGGCTTCGATGTCGGCGGTAACGCCAAACTGACAGGTCGCGATTTGTAAGATCCCTTTGTCCATTTTTCCTGCTTACTCTTTTTGCAAATCAGTCCATTTCAGAAAGACACGCTCATATTCAGGGATTAAAGCAAACTCTTTCAGCCACTTTTCAATATACACCATATCAATCGAGTCTCTGTTTTTAGAAAGAATGCTTTTAATGTCTTCTTTGTCGATCGCTCGTCCGGCGATCATTTTGTGGATAATGATGTCTTCGCAGGATGCGAATTTTGCTGAAAAATCACCAATCTGAACGGATTTTGCGTTTTCTATGGCTTGCCGTTCATAGGGCATAAACGAAAAAATAAAGTCTATGCGTATTCTCGCAGCGGTATCTTCTGTCGGCAGAACATGGGTATCAACAGCAAATGATTCGGGGTCTTCAACAAGCATTTTAAGATTTAAGGCTCGGCACAAGGATTCGATTTTAGTATAATCATCGACATCAATCCCAAGAGTAATGTCAATATCCCGTGTTAGCCGGGGTCTGCCGTATAGCAGCACGGCTTGTCCGCCGATAATCATATAGGGGATATTTTGGCGGTCGAGTCGATGGGTTAACCGTTTTAGCAGTTTTTCGAGCATGAACCGACCTTGTTGATTGCGTTAGCGATTCGAATGTCAACATCAATTCCATCCAGCATATTTTCAGAATTGACCGCGCCCAATAAAATCGCTTCATTAAGAAGCGCCTCAAAAATCGCCAATGACTCCCGATAGGGTATTTTCTGACGGTCCAATTGTCGATTTAGCGTTTCGAGTTTATGTGGATTCGTTATCATATTAAGTTCTATTCTACGATTTTTCCCATTAAAAAACAAGCATTCAAAAAGAAATTTGTTCCCGTTATTAACTGCCTATGCTTGCGTAGCTCGTAAAAGTACTCGCGCAGGCGATAAAAGAGGTCTTGCAGTCTGCAACAGGACTCATGCACAGTCAAACCAGAGGCCTCAAAAAGAAATTGACAGTGAGACTCTTTTTTTTTACCATGCTCTCACTATG
>NBLM01000107.1 GCA_002084585.1 Planctomycetales bacterium 4572_13
ATCCGTAAATTGGCCCAAAGTGATCCCAAGGCATTTTTTAGTGCCTATCCGGCACCGGTCATTATTGATGAAGTTCAGCGTGTGCCGGAGCTGCTTTCTTATATCCAGGTTTTCGCCGATGCGACCGAGAAACGAGGGCAATATATCCTCACCGGAAGCCATCAATTAGACCTTGCCACAGCGGTTAGTCAATCGTTGGCCGGCAGGACCGCTCTGCTTCGGTTGCTGCCGTTATCTCTGGCAGAACTTAAAGATGCTGGCGTGGAAAATTCTCGTGATGACATTTTATTCAAGGGTTTTATGCCCCGGCTGTATCATGAGGACATTCGTCCAGGTACGCTTTACTCGGAATATTTCCAGAACTACATTGAACGAGACCTTCGCAGGTTAGCTTCTATTCGTAACTTGCTTTTGTTTGAGAAATTCTTGCGTGTTCTGGCAGGTCGTGTCGGACAGGTTATTAACATCAGTTCGCTATCAGGTGATGTGGGTGTTTCTCGTGCGACGCTAAATGAGTGGTTAGCTGTTCTGGAGGCGTCGTTTATTATCTTTCGCTTGCCGCCATGGTTTGAAAATACCAATAAGCGAGCCATTAAGACACCGAAGCTGTACTTTACCGAACCGGGACTTGCTGTCTGGCTGCTGGAGATTGAAACGCCTCAGCAGGTATCACGCGACCCGCTGATGGGAAATCTTTTTGAGAATATGGTGGTTGCTGAAGTACTCAAGGCCCGTCTCAATGCCGGCCAAATGCCAAACCTATATTTTTATCGAGACAGCAAGGGCAATGAGGTCGATTTGGTGTTGCGACAACATCGCCGATTGAAACCTGTGGAAATTAAAGCCGCAATGACTTTTTCACCCGAAATGACCAGAGGACTGAAGCATTTCCACGGGCAATTTTCTGATACACTGCCTGGAGCGGTGGTCTATGCCGGTGATGTGGAAACGCAATCGGAAACCACTCAATTGTTGAATTTTTACAATACCTCAGAACTCGTCAAAATATAGAATTTCGATCAGGAACCGATGATGCCGGAAATTAAACTAACGCCAACAGGGCAGTTGCGATGGGTATCAGACGGCTCACCAGTTTCTTCGCTTGTGGGTGTGGGTGAGGTATTTGAGCGAGACTGGCGTGAGGGGTTGTTTGTGCTGTCGGCGGAAAAACATAATCCGGCGGACTCTCAAACATTGCGATATTGGCAAAACATTGCCAATCGGTATTTGACAGAGCTGTGTCATATACCAGAATCACAGGAAACAATCTCGGTTGCTTCTCCAGGTGAAGGGGACTATTCAACATGGCTGCTGACAGCGCCCCCGATGGCCGGTGGTGAGTATTTATCTGTCGATACGCTGCGGTCGATTTGGGATGAATTGGACCAATGGGTACACCGGCAGATTCAAACAGCCGGTTCAGCAAAAGCGTTTCTTGTGATGCGGGCATCGAAATGGCATCAGGTCGGTCGTGTTTGTTTTCATTTAGCTGAAAACAAGGCCGATCCGGATTGCCCTTTTGCATTTATGGCCACTTATTCAACGGGCTTTGGGTCAGGGGGTAAATTAAAGCATGTGGCGCTTCGCACGGCACTGGAACAGTATGCCGGGGCAAAAAATCGTACAGCCCTGATCAACCTGCTCTTACCTGTCCAGCAGGCGGCTTCTGATATCGGCTGGGTCGATCAACTGGTTGATTCCGGGGATATTTATCAGCCGTTGGCCTGGCCGGCGCATTTTGCTTATCAGTTTTTGAAGTCGGTTCCGGAATTGGAAGAGGCGGGATTGACGGTGCGACTGCCGAATTGGTGGAAAAAACGCCCTCGTCCCACGGTTTCTGTAACGATTGATCAGAAAAAGAAATCGCAACTGGGCGTTGAGACGATGCTGAATTTTGATGTCGGATTTATGCTGGGCGATGAGGCCATCACCCAGCAGGAAATCCAGCAATTACTCGCTGGCGATGAAGGGCTGGTTTGGTTTAAGGGCCAATGGGTAGAGGTCGATTGTGCCAAATTGCAGGAGGCGGTTGACCACTGGCAAAAACTTCAGTGTCAGCATCAAGAGGGCGAGATTTCGTTTATTGAAGGGATGCGTTTGCTGGCGGGGGCCTCGGCGGATTTAAGAGATGAAGAGCATGTTGACCAGGAACGGCCGTGGGTTCATGTTTCGGCAGGCGATACAATGCGTCAGCTTTTGAGTGATCTCCGTGATCCTGCGAATTTGAGAGATGCTGATTTTGACAATGCGGTATGCGCGACCTTGCGTCCGTATCAGCAGCAAGGGATCGCGTGGTTGAACCTTTTGACTCAATTAGGGCTGGGAGCGTGTCTGGCCGATGATATGGGACTGGGTAAGACATTGCAGGTGTTGGCACTGTTATCTGCTTTTGGGAAGAATTCATCGAAGACAAAGAAAACAGGGCCATCTCTGCTGGTTATCCCTGCGTCATTATTGGGCAACTGGAAGCAGGAGGCACAAAAATTTACACCCTCATTAAAACTAACCTTTTTACATCCTGCTGAAAATGACCGCAAGGTGATTGACAAAATCGCCGATGCGCCGGAAAAAAAACTGGCCGGAACTGATCTGGCTGTTACGACTTATTCGATGTTGACCCGTCAGGAGTGGCTCAAAGAGATAACCTGGAATATAGTCATCCTTGATGAGGCCCAGGCGATCAAGAACCCTTCAACCCGACAGAGCAAGGCCGCAAAAAAGCTGTCAGCTCGTTCCCGGATTGCATTGACGGGAACGCCGGTGGAAAACCGTATTGGTGATTTATGGTCGCTGCTTGATTTTCTGAACCCCGGCTTACTTGGTAGTGCATCTGTTTTCAAGAAGTTTGTAAAGGATTTGCAGAAACGGGATACCGATCAATTCGGTCCGTTACGCCATTTGACCAGCCCCTATATTTTGCGGCGTCTGAAAACAGATAAAACGATTATTTACGATCTTCCGGAAAAAATTGAAACCTCCTCGTATTGCAAACTGACCAAGATCCAAATCAAACTTTATGGCCGAGCGGTTGAAACGCTCAAAACGGCCCTTGACACAGCGGACGGAATTGCTCGTCGCGGCATTGTGCTGCAATATCTGATGCGGTTTAAGCAGATTTGCAACCACCCCAGCCAGTTACTTGGCGATGGGGACTACAACCCGAACAGTAGCGGAAAATTTCTTCGTGTGGCCCAAATCTGTGAAGAGATTGCCTCCCGCCAGGAAAAGGTGTTGCTTTTCACACAGTTTCGTGAAATTACCGATCCGCTGTCAGATTATCTGACCACTGTCTTTGGCAGGGCCGGCTTGATTCTTCATGGCGGTGTTCCGGTCCGAAAGCGAAAGCAGTTGGTCGATCAGTTTCAACAGGAAGACGGCCCACCGTTTTTTATCTTGTCTCTGAAGGCGGGCGGAACGGGCTTGAATTTAACCGCCGCTTCGCATATCATTCATTTTGACCGGTGGTGGAATCCGGCGGTTGAAAACCAGGCAACCGACCGGGCGTTTAGAATTGGCCAAAAACGAAATGTTTTGGTGCATAAATTTGTAACAACGGGTACGATTGAAGAACGGATTGATGAAATGATTGCTGAAAAGCAAAAAATGGCAGATGAACTTCTTGCCTCAGACGGCGAGGTGAAATTAACGGAAATGTCTGACAAACAACTGCTGCAGATTGTTTGTCTGGATGTAACGCGTGCTCAATTGTAAGGGAGTAAGAATGTCTTATTATTGGCGTCCCTATGTTTCAGTGGCTCAGCAGCGGGCAAAAGCCATGAGAAAAATAGAAAAATTACGCAAGCAGGGCAAGGATATCCAGCCGATTGAGATCGAGGGTCGCACGATTGCCCGCAGTTTCTGGGGTAAGGCGTGGTGTGAGCATCTGGAATCCTTTTCAGATTTTGAAAACCGTCTTCCGCGTGGCAGACGGTATGTACGAAATGGATCGGTGTGCCATCTGGAGATTAAAAAGGGCCAAATCGAGGCCATCGTTAGTGGCTCTGAGGTGTATAAGGTTGCGGTGGATATTAAGCCGCTAAAATCCCCTCTTTGGAAATCGATTAAGCGACTTTGTTCGGGTCAAATTAGCTCCATGCTCGAATTATTGCAGGGGCGTTTATCTGGTAGTGTGATGTCAATCGTTACCGACCGGGATCAGGGTCTTATGCCGTTGCCAAAGGAAATTTCTCTAAAATGCTCCTGCCCCGATTGGGCCGTGATGTGCAAACATGTGGCTGCGGTGATGTACGGTATTGGTAGCCGTCTGGACAACCGACCGGAATTATTGTTCACCTTGCGCGGAGTGAATGCTGATGAATTGATTACTGAGGGTATTGCACTGCCAAAACTCGAGCCTATCGCAGCCGGCAATGTTATCGCAGACGATCAAATTTCTGATATTTTCGGCATTGAAATGGCTTCACAAACCACTGCCGAACAGGAAGACAGTACAACTGCTCGAGCCAAAAAGATTAACAAAGGCCGCCAGCGAAAAATCGTGCGTAAAAATAGTACTCGAGATCGTGTCGCGAAAATCATAAAATCTTGTAAAACTCAAAAGAAAACAAAGAAGACGGCCAAAAAAGTCTCGAAGTCGATTATTAAAAAGCAAAAGCCCCGGAAACTCAAAACCTCCAAACTTCCGCGATTGCGTCCTTCGGGGAATTCGGTGAAAAAGCTGCGTAAAAAGCTCGGGTTTTCTGTGCCGCAGTTTGCAGAGCAATTGGGGGTTTCTTCTGCGATTGTTTATCGGTGGGAAAAAACGCGAGGCCGGCTGAGTTTACAGAAGCGTTCGCTGACCGCGTTGTCTCGATTGCATCGGAAAGTGATGTCGAAACCAGCTTAATCCTCCGATAAGTGGTATGCTGAAACACGCCCTTGAAATCATCAACTAATTCCGGTTTTCATCAAGTAATTCGCCCTCAAAATCAACTAATTCGTCTAAAACAAGCTATTTTGATCAACTAATTCACATCATCGCGTTTGTTTCAATCAACTAATTCATCACTGTTTTTGCGATAACCCTTTCTTTTACAAGTACTTAGCAAAGTCAACTAATCCGACATTATTGGTAACCTCTAAATTATCCGACCAGGGCCGACTTCGTAAACTTTACAGTTCATTAGTATCCGGAGGGCATCATGCCAAACGAGCGTAAATCGACCGTGTTGCTTGAACATCATCTCAAGCAATTAAAGCTGCCGACTATGTTAAAAACTGACAGGGACCGAATAGTCATTGGTGTCATATCGAACCAGCGATTCGCTGCTGGCAATTGTTGAAGTCGTTTTTCGATAGTCGAATGTATCATCCGGCAAAGCAATCGCCGCAATGCGATCTTCGGTGAGCCATTGTTTTTTGCTCAATGAACATTTGCCCCGTAAGATACGATCAAGATCTGATTGACAGCAGTCACGCAAA
>NBLM01000108.1 GCA_002084585.1 Planctomycetales bacterium 4572_13
GATTCGCAGTACACCCGTTGCTGTTTTTACAGGTTCCTATTGATTTATCGGTCGCAGAGGTCATATAACACCAAAATTTCAATTTTGCAAAACTTCAGTTATTACTCAAAACACCAGTCGTCATTGTGCGGGTTGCCGCAGAGAAGCCACTGGTAGGCGAACTCGGCAAAATCGGCAATCCCGACAAAACAGTCCCCCGTCAGGTCGGCCGTCAACGCCGTATCGCACTGGAAAAAAGTGAACCGACTGTCACTCTTGTCCCAAGTACTCGAATTGGCAGCATCACTGATATGGATGAGGCATTGGTTCGAATCCGTCACCTCGTTCGAGTCCCAGAGATAGCTGCCAGTATTGGGCGTGCTGGCGATAACCTCCTCCCAGTTGGCTCCATTGCTGTCTGAAAACTCGATTTTGACAGCGTCGAAATCTCCTACATATGTCCAATTGACATCCACCACTTCTGAACCGGCCAGAAACTGCTCACCGCCGTTGGGGTAAGTAACGGTGATCGAATCGGGAATTTGATAAATCTCGAAGGCCGCGTTGCTTGTGTCGGTGGCCTCACCATCAGCGGTGTTGGTAACACGAATCCAGCAATCCGCCGAGTTCACATCCGCAATCGGCCATGGATAGCTACCGGTATTCCCTGTATTTTCAACCGTATTGACATCTGTCCAAGTGACTTTGCCGTCAGAGGAAAACTCAATCAGCACCTCATCCACCGGCCCTGTGGTCGTCCAGTTGACATCCACTACTCCTGAGCCAGCCAAAAACCACTCGCCACCGTTGGGGTCGATAACGGTTACCGTACTGGGATCTCGCAGTTCGGTAGCCCAGATGTCCCAGTACCCATCGTAGTGCCGCTGCCAGACAATGGTCTTTTTATCAGAGAGGGTATCGGCAAATACGGCCGGAAGCTGGTTATCGCCTGTGCCGTCGGAAACCACAAAACAACCTTCGGCCATATCATCAAGGTCTATCGCCCAAATGTTATCATCGACGGCATTCTGCCAGGCAACGATATTGCCCGAAATGGCCGGGTACTTTTGGTCGCCTGCGGCCGTGCAAATCGAAAAGGTACCGGTTTCTGGATCATCTAAATCATAGCCATAAATATTGTAGGTACCATCGCCTGAATCTTCGTCCCAGACAATTACGCGACCGCTAATGGCTGGATTTCGCTGCCAGTTTGAAGTCGGGCTTATCCGCAAAGCCAAATCCGTAGTACTAACATCACGCACAAACACCTGAGGTGGACCTACATTCTCCATCCACACCACAATCGTCCCGTCAATGGCTGGTTCGTATTGGTCTGTCGATGCGGCGGAAACCACTTGGTTCGTATTGGGATCACTGTCATAGATATAAATGGTCTTATTGCTGCCGTCATGGCGATAAACCGTCAGATTTCCGCTGACATCCGGATCCTGCTGAAGAATGCCATCTTCAAAGGGCATATTCGGTTCGGTCAATAATGTCTGCGAGAGCAGGTCGAAACTGTAGATATCCCGCTGGTTATTTGGCGAGGTACCTCGGTCATCCCGCCAGACGACTTTATTGCCGCTGATCGCCGGATAGGTTTGACTTCCGCCGCTATCAATGACATTGGGGCCATTCGGGCTGTCAATCTGCTTCCAGTAAATGTCCGTGTCGCTGTCCTGCCAGACAACGATATCGCCGTCAATATCCGGCCTCTGCTGGTCGCCCGTGGCCTCACAAACAACAAACGGATTGACTCTGTAAGCGGCTTGTGTGGTTGAAGTGAATATTGAAATGACCATCATCAGTGTGAACAAAGTGAACTTTTTCATCGTTTTCTCCTCTCCAAAAAATAGAATTAGATTACAACCTCCGGTGCCGGAGATTGCTTTTTTTATTTGTGTCCACAGATTTTTAATTCCGCATTTTGCATTCAATATTTTCGCTTCTTTTTTCTCTGAGCACTCTGTGACCTCTGTGGCAAATTTTTTCGTGTCTTTCGTGGTTACAAATTACGCTTTGACGATCTTGCCGCGGCCGGTCTTGACATTGGCCGTAGCGTTGCGGGTGTCGACCACCAGCTTGGCGTTTTTGACGATCCACTTATAGTCATAGTCGCTGTGATTGGTTGCGATCAACACGCAGTCATAGCTTTTGAGCTTCGCCGCCGTCAGCGAAACGCTCTTCATCTTCAGGTCATACTCACGCATCTTATGCGTCTGCGGCAAATACGGGTCGTTGTAATCGACCTTCGCCCCGCCCTCTTTCAGCAGTTCGATCAACTCCAGCGACGGCGACTCACGCACATCGTCAATATCGGGCTTATAGGCCAGCCCCAGCACCAGCACTTTCGCCCCGTTTAAGCTCTTCTTTTTGTCGTTGAGTGCCTCCATCACCTTATGAATCACGAAGTGCGGCATATCGGTATTGATCTCACCGGCCAGCTCGATAAACCGAGTGGGGATGCCGTACTGCCGTGCTTTCCAGGTCAGGTAGAACGGGTCGATCGGAATGCAGTGGCCGCCCAGACCGGGGCCGGGATAGAACGGCTGAAAACCAAACGGCTTGGTCGCGGCGGCGCGGATGACTTCCCACACATCGATCCCCATGCGGTCAAAAACAATCTTCAGTTCGTTGACCATCGCGATATTGATACAGCGATAGACATTCTCGACGATCTTAGCCGACTCCGCCGCTTCCAGTGAGGATACCGGCACCATCGTATCAATCGCAAAGCGGTACAACTGACTTGCCAGCTCTTTACATTTCGGCGTCAGGCCGCCGACAACCTTCGGGATGGTCTTGGTGGTAAAGTGCTTATTGCCCGGATCCTCGCGTTCCGGCGAATACGCCAGATAGAAGTCCTTGCCCGCCTTCAGACCAGAGGCCTCCAGGATCGGCTTCATCAGTTCGCGCGTCGTGCCGGGCCAGGTCGTGCTTTCCAGCGAAATAAGCTGCCCCTTGCGCAGGTACTTGGCAATGGTGTAGCAGCTGATTTCGACAAATCGCATATCCGGCTCACGGTTTTCGGTCAGCGGCGTCGGCACACAGATCAAAATCGCGTCAACACTTTTCATCCGGGCCATATTACTGGTGGCGATGAACTTCTTCGAGGCCACCATCTGCTTAACCGCCGCATTCGAGACGGTCTTGAGAATAGTTTTTCCGGAGTTGAGCTTCTTGATCTTTTTCTCGTCAATATCAAACCCCAGCACCTTCACACCGGCTTCGGCAAACTCCCGCGCCAGCGGCAATCCCACATACCCCAGACCCAGTATCCCAACAACGGCCTTTTTATTTTCAATCTTCTGTTTCAGCGTCATCGTTTTCTTTGCCATTACTTTATTCTCCATTTCTTTAGCCACAGAGTTCACAGAGAACACTGAGTTTTTTTATTTTTCTCTGAGACCTCTGTGTCCTCTGTGGCTTTTTATTAATCTTGTAAATCCCATTAATCCTGTCTGAAAATAATCCGTGTAAATCCGCGAAATCCGTGGTTTCTTTTTTTCTCTGAATCCTCTGTGGCCTCTGTGGCAATATTTTTTCGTGCTTTTCGTGGTTAATTCTTTGTTACGAAAGAAAACCCAAGATCGTCTCCACCACGAAATCCTGCATTGGGTCGGTCAGTTCCGGGTAAACCGGCAGAGCCATTACTTCGGTCGCCGCCTTTTCCGCTTCCGGGCAGGTTCCAGCCCCCTGCCCCAGATGCGCGAAGCATTCCTGCAGATGCATCGGAACCGGGTAATAGATATCGCAGCCGATGTTGCTGGCCTGCAAGTGCTTGACCACCTCATCGCGCCTGGGCACACGGATGACATATTGGTTGTAAATTGAAACGCAATCCTCCGAGATCACTGGCGTCTGGACAACGGTGTCTTTGAATTTCTTGTTGTAATAGCTTGCGTTCTTGCGGCGGCCTTCAGACCAGTTATCCAGGTGCGGCAGCTTCACCAATAATGCCGCCGCCTGGATCGGGTCCAGCCGGAAATTGCCGCCGATAGTTTTATGATAATACTTCGGCTCCATCCCGTGGTTCCGCATAATAAAGAGTTGATGGTACAACTCTTCATCATTGGTTACGACCATACCGCCATCGCCGATACCGCCGAGGTTCTTGCTTGGAAAGAAGCTAAAGCACCCGCAGGTTCCCATCTGTCCGGCCTTTTTGCCTTTATAGGCAGCCGAGATCGCCTGTGCCGCATCCTCGATCACCGCCAGCGACGACTGTCCGGCGATCTGCATGATCGGATCCATCTCCGCCATCTGGCCATAGAGGTGAACCGGCATAATCGCCTTGGTATTCTTGGTGATCGCCGCTTCGATCAGGGCGGGGTTGATGTTGTAGCTAACCGGATCAATATCGACAAACACCGGTTTGGCCCCCACACGGGCAATACTGCCGGTGGTGGCAAAAAAGGTGAACGGCGTGGTAATCACTTCGTCGCCTTCGCCGATCCCCAAACTCATCAAACTGTTAATCAGTGCGTCAGTCCCGCTGGAAACGCCCACGGCGTATTTGCAATTGCACGCCTTAGCCACGGCGGCCTCCAATTCTTCGACCATGGGGCCGCCGATGCAGCGCTGGGTGTCCAGTACTTCGTTAATCTTCTCTAAAACCTCATCCTTGATCGTCGCATACTGCGACTTTAAGTCCAACAAAGGTACCTGCATAAATCACACTCCATTTTATTTCAGCTATCAAATTATTTCTTTTTCATCGACATCAAGTATGCCGCAAACTTTAGAAAATAAGGCCTCCCCAAAATCCAAAACTTCCTTAACCTGCTCCTTGGGGGGCAAATCGACCGGTCCAGGATAGCGATCTTTTGCATGATATGCCGTAGCAATAGCCAGGATTCTAACATGATGCTCTTCGATTTGAATATGGCTGGTTACCAATTCATAAATCTCTATCAAGTTATGTGTCCTTTTTATCTCTCTGTTTTCATACGCCAAAAACGACTTTAGTATTTTTTCAATGGCTTGCTGCAAATCATTTGCAATGGTGTCTGTATAGTGATCCGCCGCATACAAAAGCCGTGCCGAACTCAAGTCATGGTAGCCCTTCTTTAACCATTCGATAGCGTTCTGTTTATTCGCCATAGATCACCTTGCCATTTTGCAATATATCTACCTTGTAAAAATAGTCCGCCCTGCTTTCCAGAAACGCCTGTGATGCGGACAAAATATCAAAGCCAATGTGATACTTGCGGATTAAGTCACGCAATCGCAGCATGGCGGTTGATTCATAATCCTTAATGTCGCTCTTTTCGGTATCTTTAACCAAAAACAGATCGATATCACTATCGGCAGTCGGACTGCCACAGGCATAAGAGCCAAACAGAATGATCTTTTCCGGCTCCAACGGCTTTAATCGCTCAACAATCTCATCCTGTACCTTTTTAATATCAACCATCTAATGAACTCCTTGGCTTTGTCCACAGATTACACAGATTTCCACAGATTATTCCAATTTCAAAACTCATAACCAAAAATTATTTTCTTTATGGTTAGTTTTTCCGTGTCATTCCGTGGTTAATTATAATCTTGTAAATCCCGTTAATCCTGTCTAAAAATAATCCGCGGAAATCCGCGAAATCCGTGGTTCCAAATCAACACCCATAAAACTCTCGATACCACGCAATAAACCGCTGGACCCCATCAGCAATACTCGTCGCCGGCTTGTAACCCAAATCCTCTACCAGATCGCTCACATCCGCCCAGGTCGCCGGCACATCGCCGGGCTGGAGGGGCATCATATTTTTCTGTGCCTCTTTGCCCAAGGCCTGTTCGATAGCTTTAATAAAGTCCATCAGCTCCACCGGGTTGCTGTTGCCGATGTTGTAGATTTTGTACGGTGCTTTCGAACAGGATGGATCCGGCGTTTTGCCGCTCCAATCAGACCTGCCCGCGGGCGGATGATCGATCACACGAATCACCCCCTCGATAATGTCATCGACGAAGGTAAAGTCCCGCCGCATCTTGCCGTGGTTAAACACATCAATCGGCTTGCCCTCTAAGATCGCCTTGGTAAACAAAAACAGGGCCATGTCCGGCCGTCCCCACGGTCCATACACCGTAAAGAACCGCAGCCCCGTCGTCGGCAGCCCGAACAGGTGGCTGTAGGTATGCGCCATCAGCTCGTTGGACTTTTTGCTCGCCGCATATAAACTCACCGGATGATCCACATTATCGCTCGTCGAAAACGGCATGGACTCGTTGAGGCCATAGACACTGGAACTGCTCGCATAGGCCAGATGCCCAATATCGTGATGGCGGCAGGCCTCTAAAATGTTTACAAACCCGACAATATTCGCGTCAATATACGCCTGCGGATTGATCAAGCTGTATCGAACGCCCGCCTGAGCGGCGAGGTTACAGACCCTATCAAATTTCTGCCCGGCAAAAAGTGTGTCCAGATTCTCTTTATCTTCTAATTTAAGCTGAATAAACCGGTAGTTATCATGCGTGCTGCTGGTAATCAGCTTATTATATTCAACCTGCCCCTTATTAATACTGGTTTCGGCCAAACGGCCATACTTAATAGCCGGGTCATAGTAGTCATTAACACTATCGAGTCCCACCACCTCATCGCCCCGGGCGATCAGCCGCTGCGCCAAATGAAACCCAATAAACCCCGCCGTCCCCGTTACCAATATCTTCATCTCAATTTCCCAATTTCACTTTTCTTATCCACAGATTACACAGATTGTCACAGATTATTATTTACCATGAAGAACAGGAAAATCATGAAGAAAATTAAATATAAAAAACTTCCTGCCCTTCCTGTTCTTCCTGTTCTTCATAGTTATTTTTTCCGTGTCATTCCGTACTTTCCGTGGTTAATCATTCGTAATACAATCTTGTATTTCTTTGTTTTTTATGCATCATTTTTTAGCCGTAACGCTGTAATTCTTTATTTAACAAGATGTTATGCAGGGAACCAAGGAAC
>NBLM01000109.1 GCA_002084585.1 Planctomycetales bacterium 4572_13
CGTTACAGGAGTTGATTTTGGGCCTTTTGCATGGCTTGTTCGGCAGAATTGCCGGAAATAGTCAAAATGGGCTTGTGAAAATAAACTTTCGAGACAAAAGCTGCTGAAGTCATTGCAAAGAATCTATGAGGCAAAAAAATGGCGATGATACCGATATATTCCCGGTTCTATCCACAAAGGATATTTCCAGCAAGAGATTGATCTACCGGCGGATTTTACAGGGCAGCCGTTTCAGATAAAAGTTGGCCATTGAGGGTGCGGATGAGATCAAAGCCGCGGTCAAAACGAGGCGAGTTTTTTATTGAATTGTAACTTTCCGTGTAACTTTTGGTTGCAAAAGGTGAGACAACCTGATACAGTTTGAAACAAGTTGAGACGCGTAACCGGTTGCAAGCCAAAGAGGTTGCATTTGTAACTTGTTTCACTTCAAGGTGTTATCGATAGGGGTCTTTTTCGTTTCTAATCCGGCGGTCGCAGGTTCGAATCCTGTCTGGCGTGATTTTGCAAGACCTTGAAAGTGAACAGCTTACAATATCTTTTTTGTACCCGTTTTACAGGGTCAAAAGCCATTGTAACTCTCATTTTTTACCCCCCAATTGTGGCTCTGTATATGGAAATACGGATCGAGCAATTTAGTGTACTTTGCCGCTCATCCAATCGGTGAATTGGGCGAAGAGGTATTGTGAGTCATGCGGTCCCGGTGATGCTTCCGGGTGGTACTGCACTGAAAACGCTTTCAGTTTTTTTGAGCGGATGCCCTCACAAGTATTGTCGTTCAGATTCAGGTGGGTCATCTCTATATCCAGTCCTTTGAACGATTCTAAATCTGCGCAGAAACCGTGATTCTGGCTGGTAATCTCGATAGCACCGGTATCCAGATTCTTGACCGGGTGGTTTGCCCCGCGATGGCCAAACTTGAGTTTGTAGGTTGTCCCACCGAGTGCCAGCGACAGAATCTGATGGCCCAGACAGATGCCGAAGATGGGGACTTTGCCCAATAGCTTTTTTACACTCTCCGCCGCATAGCTGACGGGTGCCGGATCGCCGGGGCCGTTACTCAAAAACACGCCGTCAGGCTTTTTGGCCAGCACTTTTTCGGCGGGTGTTTTTGCCGGAACGACTTCGACATCACAACCGTGTGACCGTAGCAATCGCAGAATATTCTCCTTAATACCAAAATCGTAAGCAATCACTTTATACTTTGTTTTGGGCAGGGTTTCGGTGTTTTTAACGACATCAATCACACCTTTTTTCCACTTGTAACTGCGTTTGGCCGATACATTTTTGACAATATCCCGTCCGACCAGACCGGGGTAGTCGTCCAGCATTTTCTTAAGGACAGAAATGCGTTTTTCCGTTGAGGAAATAATGCCTCGCATGGCTCCCTGTTCGCGGATATGTTTGACAAGCGAACGGGTATCGATCCCCTCTAAGCCCACGATGCCGTTTTCCTGCAAATAATCACTCAGTGAATTCTGACTCCGAAAGTTGCTTGGATAGTCGCAGTTTTCTTTGACGATAAAACCGGCACAAAACAGCTTGCGAGATTCGGTGTCCAGTGAGTTCGTGCCGTAGTTGCCGATCATCGGGTAGGTCATCGTAACAATCTGCTCGTGGTAGGACGGGTCGGTCAGGATTTCCTGGTAGCCGCTCATTGAGGTATTAAAGACCACTTCGCCGCAGTGAATTCCTTTGGCACCGAATGATTTGCCCCTGAATTTCGTTCCGTCTTCAAGCAATAAAATCGCTGTCATCGTTATCCTTATTTATTATAAAGCTGTATTGGTTTTACTTTTATTTGGCGTTTTTGCAGTGTTTCAATCGCCTGCGCCGCTGCTGCTGCTCCGCGAATCGTCGTAAAGTAGGGGATCTGTCGATCCAATGCGGTTCGCCGGATCATAAAGGAGTCTTTAATGGACTGTTCGCCCACCGTCGAGTTGACGATCAGATCAATATGACCGTCAATCATAACATCTACGATATTCGGTCGGCCTTCAATGACTTTTCGGACAAATTCCGACGGGATATTGTTTTCGATCAGTTCGATGCAAGTGCCGCGTGTGGCGAGAATCTTAAAGCCCATTTCATGCAGTTTACCGGCCACTTCAACCGCTCGCTTTCTATCCAGATCTTTCACACTGATAAAGACGGTTCCTTTTATCGGCAGGTCTGTTCCGGCGGCAATTTGCGACTTGGCATACGCCATCCCGAAATCGTCGCTGATCCCCATGACTTCTCCGGTCGAAAGCATCTCCGGTCCGAGAATGACATCGGCGCCCGGGAATTTCAGGAACGGAAAGACCGCTTCTTTAACGGCATAGTGTTCTGGCTCGATTTCCTTTGTAAAGCCCAGTTCCTTCAACGATTTACCCGCCATCACCTTGGCGGCCAGTTTCGCCAGCGGCACGCCAATGGCCTTGCTGACAAACGGAATCGTCCGCGACGCTCGCGGGTTGACTTCAAGGATATAAATCTCATTATTCTTAACGGCATACTGGATATTGAGCAGGCCGAGGACTTTCAGTTCTTTCGCCAGTAGTTTCGTCTGGCGTTTAATCTCATTGATAATCTTTTTCGACAAAGAAATCGGCGGCAAACTGCACGCACTGTCGCCGGAATGCACACCGGCTTCTTCGATGTGCTCCATGATGCCGCCGATGACAACAATTTCACCGTCACAGATGGCGTCCACATCCAGCTCCGTCGCGTCATCGAGAAACTTATCGATCAAAATCGGATGTTCGCCGGAAACTTCGATGGCTTCTTCGACACATTCTTTCAGGGCCGACTCGTCATAGACAATATCCATCGCCCGCCCGCCCAGCACAAATGAGGGTCGAATGAGCAGGGGGTAGCCAAGTTTGTCGGCGACTTTGAGCGTTTCTTTGTAGCTGCGTGCCGTTCCACTGAATGGCTGCTTTAGTTTGAGCTTGCTGACGAGTCGATTAAACCGCTTTCGGTCCTCGGCCAGATCAATGCTGTCCGGGCTGGTGCCGATGATGGGTACACCCGCGTCCCAGAGTGCGTTGGCTAGTTTCAGCGGGGTCTGTCCACCGAATTGTACGATCACGCCGTCCGGTTTTTCCCGATCCACGATCGACATCACATCTTCATAAGTCAACGGCTCGAAATACAGTCGATCTGATGTGTCATAGTCGGTGCTGACCGTTTCCGGGTTGCAGTTAACCATGATGGATTCGATATCGATTTCGCGCAATGCGAACGCCGCATGAACACAGCAATAGTCAAACTCAATGCCCTGTCCGATTCGGTTCGGGCCGCCGCCGAGAATCATAATTTTTCGTTTATTTGTTGGCTCGGCCTCACAGTCGCTCTCGTAAGTCGAGTACAAATACGGGGTTGTCGCTTCAAACTCGGCCCCGCAGGTATCAACCATCTTATAAACCGCGGCAACATCCTTATCCTTACGATGAGTGCGGAATTTCGTTTCGGCCACGCCAATTTGTTCGGCGACATATTTGTCACTAAAGCCATATTCCTTAATCTGCTGAATCAGCTTGGGCATCATTTTTGTTAACGGTGTTTTCTTGATTTTCTTTTCAAGCTGAATGATATCCCGGATATTGTTCAAAAACCACGGATCAATCATTGTCAGTTCAAAAATCTGTTCGGTCGTAAACTTGCGGCGATAGGCCTCTGCGACATACCACAGCTTGTCCCAGCAGTTGGTGCGGAGTTTATCCTTGAGCTGATATTTATCCAGCCCGTTGTCGATATGCTTACTGTCCAGCGAATAACGATCAATCTCCAGCGAACGAATGGCCTTTTGCAGCGACTCCTTAAAGGTTCGGCCCATTGCCATCGCCTCACCGACCGACTTCATCTGTACACCCAGTTTGGGCTCTGTTTCCTTGAATTTTTCAAAGGTAAACCGTGGCCATTTTGTTACCACATAGTCAATGGTTGGTTCAAAGCAGGCGGGTGTTTTTTTTGTGATGTCGTTGGGGATCTCATCCAGTGTATAGCCCACCGCCAGCAGCGAAGCCATCTTGGCAATCGGGAAGCCCGTTGCTTTTGACGCCAGCGCCGAGCTTCGTGATACGCGTGGGTTCATCTCAATGACATACAGCTTTCCGTTTTCGGGGTTAACCGCAAACTGGATATTCGATCCCCCGGTCTCAACGCCAATCGCCCGGATGATCTTCAGTGAGGCGTCCCGCATGATTTGATATTCTTTGTCCGTCAGCGTCTGGGCCGGGGCCACGGTGATGCTGTCGCCGGTGTGGATTCCCATCGGGTCCAGGTTCTCAATTGAGCAGACGATGACCACATTGTCCTTGCGATCTCGCATGACCTCCAGCTCGTACTCTTTCCAGCCGACGAGGGATTCTTCGATCAGTATCTGGCTCTTGGGCGACAACTGCAATCCCCATCGTACGAACTTTTCGTATTCTTCGCTATTGTAGGCAACATTTCCGCCCATACCGCCGAGCGTATAAGACGGCCGGATAATCGCCGGAAAGCCCACGAGTCCTAATATCTTCTGGGCCTCTTTCCAAGTGTGAGCATAGCCGCTCTTGGGTACTTCCAGGCCGATGTCGGTGATGATTTTCTTGAAGCGGTCGCGTTCTTCGGCTCGCTTGATCGAACGCAGGTTTGCGCCGAGCATCCGAACTTTGTATTTTTTCAGCGTGCCATTTTCCGCCAGTGCGACGGCGGTATTGAGACCCGTTTGCCCACCCAGTGTCGGCAATAAGCTGTCCGGCCGTTCTTTGGCGATGATCTTAGCGACCACTTCCGGCGTAATCGGCTCGATATAGGTCCGGTCGGCCATCTCCGGGTCGGTCATAATCGTCGCTGGATTACTATTGACCAGAATGACCTTATATCCCTCGGCCCGCAATGCTTTGCACGCTTGCGCCCCGGAATAGTCGAATTCACACCCCTGACCGATGACGATTGGTCCGGATCCGATGATGAGTATCTTTTTGATATCCTTGCGTTTTGGCATTAAAATTTCCTGATTTCCTTAACGATCTACAGTCCTTTTCCAGATGCACATCCAAATTGGTGGGATTATACATACCAAGGGGCGGTTCTTCAACCTTTTTCGCAAGAGTTTCGCAGAATGGGTGAGGCGTTACATGATTGGTGACAAAATAGCGGAAAGATATGTATTGGGGGTTAAAAGAGAAGGACCGGCGGACCGCGACCAGCGACTGTGTTCTCGAAATATCTGCTTCTTCTAAATGCCATTTGCTTAACCCCCGGTTAAGTGTCATCTCGACTATAAGACCGATTATAGCCGATTTGGCCTGCTATGTCAATGATATATCAAGGAAATGTAAAGTGAAATTTATTTTGTTTTTCTATTTCTGCCCAGTAGATGTTTATTGCAGATATTATCAGACATTGGTATGAGATTTTTCTTGAAACGCTAAGATTTTTTCGCTTTCGGCTCGGAAATCTTTCTTTTTGAGGCCTATTTGAGTTTGGCCTTTGGCTCCGGATGCGTATAATGGGTCGTTTTGAAGAAGAATGAAACCACGGGTTTCCGCGGCTTCTTTTTATTCGTGAAAATTAGTGTGTATTCGTGGTTCTCTTTTATGTGAACAGATATGAAACGCCAACGCATTACAATTGCCGGTCGGGTGCAGGGTGTCGGGTGTCGGCCGTTTGTGTATCGGCTTGCTGTGGAGCGGTCGTTTGTGGGGTTTGTACGCAATGACAGCCGGGGAGTTACGATTGAAGTTCAGGGGGCTGTAGCAGTTCTGGCCGGGTTTGTGGAGCGGCTCAAGGATGCTTCGGCGGACGATTATCCTGCGTTGATGGTTGTTGCTGAATGTGTCGTTGAGGATATGGTGACTGCTGAAGGGGCGGTTGGATTTGACATTGACCGAAGCGATGCGGCGGGGTCGCCGGTTTCGCCGGTTACGCCGGACTGTGCGACTTGCCCGGCGTGTCTTCGGGAGATGAACGAGCGGGGTGATTTTCGGTATCGCTATCCGTTTATCAACTGCACCCATTGCGGGCCGCGGTATTCGATTATCAAGACGATTCCCTATGACCGGCCCCATACGACAATGGCTGATTTCGCGATGTGCCAGCAATGCCGGACGCAGTATGAAGATGTGCGGGATCGGCGGTTCCATGCCCAGCCGGTAGCGTGTCCAAAATGTGGGCCAAGGGTTTGGCTGACGGATAAGCAGGGTAAGACCATTGAAACCGATTCAGATAAAACAATCGCACGATGCGCCGAAGTGTTGCAAAATGGCGGTGTTGCCGCGATTAAAGGGATTGGTGGGTTTCATCTGGCGGTTGACGCGACGAATGAACAGGCCGTGTGCCAGTTGCGGAAGCGAAAATACCGAGATGCCAAACCGTTTGCGATAATGGCGGCCTCGATGGAAGTCATTCAGAAGTACGCCGTCGTAGATAAAGCCGGCAAAAAGCTCCTGCAAAGTCCCGAATCGCCGATTGTTCTGCTGGATAAAAAGGAACCGAATGCGATGGCACCATCGGCGGCGTTTGGAACGAACCGTTACGGGTTTATGCTGTGCTATACGCCGTTGCATCATTTGCTGTTTGCCGAGGATGGCATTGAAGTTCTTGTCATGACCAGTGCGAATCTGTCCGACGAGCCGTTGATTTGCAACAATGAGCAGGCGGTTGAGGACTTGGGCGAGATTGCGGATGTGTTTTTGATGCACGACCGGGATATTTATCGTCAGGTGGATGATTCGGTGGTGCATACGGTTGATGGACAGGCGGCATTTCTGCGGCGGGCGAGGGGGTTTGTGCCGACGCCGATCTATCGAGATAAACCAAGTCGAAAAGAGATTTTTGCCGCCGGACCGGATTTGAAGAATGCGTTCTGTTTTGTCAAGGGCGATCAGTATCTGATGAGCGAGCATATCGGTGATCTGGCGGATGGTCGGGTGTATCGGCACTATGGAAAATCGGTTGAGCATTTGCGGGAACTGTTTGCGGTTGAGCCGAAAGTGGTGGTTTGTGATCTGCATCCGGGGTATCTTTCGACGCACTGTGCCGAGCAGATGAAAGATGTGGAACTGATTCGCGTGCAGCATCACTGGGCGCATATTGCCTCGGTGCTGGCGGATGCGAACGAAACGGGGCCGGTGATTGGCTTGGTCGCTGACGGCACGGGTTACGGCACGGATGGGACGGTCTGGGGATGTGAGTGTTTGGTTGCTTCGCTGACGGCGTTTGAGCGGTTGGGTCATCTGGCGAGTTTTCCGTTGGCTGGCGGCGACAAGGCCGCCAAAGAAGCCATTCGTCCGCTGGTGGGGTTACTGGGGCCTGAGGGCGTTGAGGGTAATGCGGATATTTTGGCCCGGATTGAGCCGGACATGGAAAAGGTGCGGCTGGTTGCGATGCAGATTGAAAAAGGTTTGAACACTGTACAGACTTCAAGTTTGGGGCGGCTGTTCGATGCGGTTGCGGCGTTGGTGGGGCTTGGGGCGAAGAATCGATTTGAGGCCGAGTTGCCGATGGCTTTGGAGGCGGCGATTCAGGATGGAATTGAGGATGCTTATCCGATAAAACTGACGGAAAAAGATGGGGTTGTTCTTGAATATGCCCCGACTGTGTCGGGTGTGATTAAGGATGTTCGTAATGGAGTTTCAGCCGGAGTGATCGCCGCACGGTTTCATAATACGCTTTGTGAAGGATTGCTGGAATTGGCGAAAATGGCCCGCCAGCACACGAAATTAACGACAGTAGCCCTCTCCGGTGGGGTTTTTTGCAACCGCTATCTGGCCAATCGGATGATTGGTCGTTTGCAGGATGAGGATTTTCGTGTATTATGGCCCCAGTCAGTCCCCGTCAACGATGGCGGCGTCGCTCTCGGCCAAGCAGCTATCGCTGCGGCGATGATAGAAAAAAGAACCACGAATGAACTTAGGGCGGTCAAGCCGCAACCAAATAGAACGATTGAGATTACAGAAGTAAAATAGTAGTATCCTTATTTTGTCAACACTAACAAATAGAAAGGATACCA
>NBLM01000030.1 GCA_002084585.1 Planctomycetales bacterium 4572_13
ACTGAATCTGAAGCTGGCTATAGAAGTTAAAGGATGCCCTCAAAGCAAGAATTTTAGGGCCACAGAGAAAATATTACTTGACTCTGAGCTCTTCATAGGTGGACTGAATCGTTTCGCCATTTCGACCAAAATGCGCAGGTCTGTCGGTTAATACAGAGGGGCAACTTTTCCCCTCCGCCGGTTCAGGGCCCGAATCCGGCACAACAGCGCGGCGGCGCGAGCCGCCCGATATCATACTACCGGCCCCAGAGCCGCTAACTATAAAAAAAAGTGAATAAAGATTAAAAATCGTCAATCGTCAATCGAAAATGAGTTTTATGCCGGTGAACAGTCAAAAAAATTCGTCAGCCGCAACAGGTCACCTCACCTGCGGCATCAAAAGAGGCAATACATCGCTGTATGTTCAACACGATGTCAATGTTTTTATGACGGTGGCTTATCACCCCGGCAAAAGCGGCGACATCACCCCCATCGCGGCTAACAAAAAAGACTGTTCACCGGCACCCCTTATTGCTGAAATCTCAAATTTTAAATCTCAGATTTGTTTTTTGAACAAACAAACCCAATTTCAGCCCAATTGATGGGTGATTTCATCGACAATGGAACCGATGGCTGCTTCAAGCGGGCCTTCTAAGTTTACGCCGGAGGCGAGTGTGTGTCCTCCCCCGCCGTACTTTTGGGCGATTTTGCGAACATCGACTTTGCCCTTGCTCCGCAGGGAGCAGCGGAATCCAGCGTCAGCTAATTCGGTGAACAGTACCGCGACCTCGACCGATTCGATTCGCTGGCATTCGTCTATTAGATTCTCAGTATCCGGGCCGGAGGCGCCGGTTTCGTCAAAATCTTTCCGCAGGATGTATTGGGTCGCAATGCGCCCGTCGGCGTGAAGCTCTAAATGATCCAGCATCCGCGTCATCAGGTACAGTCGGGACGGCGTAAACGATTGATACAGCAAACGATAAATCACATTCGGTCTTGCCCCGGCGTCGATCAGTTCGGCAGCGGTGTGGAAAATACGGCTGTCGGTATTGCCAAACTTGAACCAGCCGGTATCGGTGGACAGTGCGATAAAAATGGATTCGGCGATGTGTTCGGTGATATCCCAGTTGGCAAACTTAATCAGGTCAAAGATGATCTCGCCAGCCGCGGCGGCTTCGGTGTCAAGCAGTTTGACATCGGCGAGATCATCGCCAGTAATATGATGGTCAATCACGAGAATCTTCTTGCCACAGTTGGGTAACCACTCGGCAAAACCGGGTAATTGGACAGTACTGTCAGTATCGACAATGATGATAAGATCGACATCGCGATAAGTTTGCGAAAGTTGTACTGGCTCAACATCATTGCCAAGGATGGCCGGTTTTTCATCAAAAAGCGATTCATACCACGCCGCCAAGGGCGACATAAACAACGGCTGCGCTTTTTTACCAAGCTGCCGGATAATCTCCATCATCGCACGCACACATCCGCACGCATCACCATCCGGGCGAATATGCGTTGTCAGTAGTACACTGTTGGCATTATTAATTAAATCGACCGCATTCTGATATATCTCGTTGTCAGGCATTGTCATCCTCTATAAGATTATGGATTAAAGCATTTATTAGACGGGATTGAGGGGACAAATTCAATACGAAATCCGGAAATCGTGGTATTGGGGATTGACGGGCTGGTTAGTGGTGTTGATTTCGCGGAGATGGCCGCCGAACGAATCCTTGAGGTCGTCGAGGCAGGCCTGGATATTGGATGCGGTACCCTGAAGAAGTGCTTCAACAGAACCATCCGGCAGGTTGCGTACAAACCCGGTCAGGTCATAGCGGCTCGCCGCACGGTGAGTGGTATAGCGAAATCCCACTCCCTGCACCCAACCTTTGAAAATGATTTGTTTGGCGATTTGATACATCGTTCTCCACGGCCAAGCACAGCTTAACCGTGCCACTCATCGTGTCGCTTCCTGCTCCACGCTTTCGCACAGACAGGATGCCTGCGTTCCATTATTGAAGTTGGGTCAGGATATTTTCGGGGATGTCGAAATTCGCATAGACTTCCTGGACATCGTCGTGGTCCTCGAAATCTTCCATCAGATTCAGGATTTTGCGGGCCGTATCAACATTGGCAACCGGAATGGTGCTGTCCGGAATCCTCGAAAGTTCGGAAGTTTCCAGCGGAATCTCTTTTTCCTCCAATGCTGATTTTAACTCATCGTAGCTTTCCGGTTCGCAGGTAATCTCATAGACTTCACCGATGTTTTCCATGTCTTCAGCACCAGCGGTCAGTACAATATCCATCAATGATTCTTCGTCGGCCACATCGGTTTTGACCGTCATCAGGCCCTTTTTCTTGAACATATAGCTAACACATCCACTGGCACCCATTGAACCGCCGCGTTTTTCGAATATTTTCTTGATCTCCGGAGCCGTCCGATTGCGATTATCCGTCAGACCCTCAACCATAATCGCCACACCGCCGGGAGCATAGCCCTCGTACAGCACATCGACATACTCCACCGCACCCAAGTCGCCGGTGCCTTTTTTGATGGCTTTTTCAATCGTATCCTTGGGCATATTGGCACCCTTGGCCTTGTCGATTGCATAGCGCAACGCTAAGTTCTGTCCGGGATCTCCTCCGCCGTCCTTGGCGGCGACGATAATCATCCGCGCAACCTTGCTCCATATCTTGCCGCGTTTTGCATCGTTGGCGGCTTTTTTATGTTTAATCCCGGCCCAATGAGAATGTCCTGCCATTTTTGTTACCCTTTAAACAAACTACCGTGTTCTTAATGAATGACCTTATTGAGCGGATAAGTGATAATCCCCGAAGCACCCGCGCGTTTGAGTTCGGGAATAATCTCCCTGTCCACTTTTTCATCGACGATGATTTCAACAGCGATATATTCGCTGTCGGCCAGATTGGAAACGGTCGGGCTTTTTTCCGCCGGAAGGATGTTGAGAACGGTATCAAGATCACCTTTCTTAACATTCATTTTCATACCGACGAGCGTTTTGGCATCGATGGCCGCATTCAGGAGAATCGCGATGTTTTCGATTTTCTTGCGCTTAAAATCATCCGCCCAAGCATCCTTATTTGAAATAAAGCGAGTCGTCGAAGTCAGGAGCGTGTCGAGAACTTTAAGATTATTCGCTTTGAGCGACGACCCCGTTTCTGTCAGTTCAACGATACCCGTAACCAAACGGGCCTTGACTTCGGTAGCGCCCCAGCTGAATTCAATTTTCACATGGATACCCTTGTCTGCAAAATACTTCTTCGTCGCACCCACCAGTTCTGTCGCGATGATCCCCCCTTCGAGGTCTTCGGGCTTGTTGATGTCGGATTCGTTCGGTACGGCCAGCACCCACTTCGTCGGCCGGCTCGTGGCCTTACTGTAAAGAAGTTCGCACACTTCATGAATATCCGAACCATTTTCCATAATCCAATCATGGCCGGTAAATCCCGCATCCAGCACACCGTCCTCAACATAGCGGCTCATTTCCTGCGCACGCAGCATAATTAACTCAATCTGCGGGTCATCAATACGGGGGAAATAACTGCGATCATAACCGGAGATATTGAAACCGGCCCGCTCAAACAAATCAAAGGTCGCTTTTTGCAAACTACCCTTTGGAATTCCTAATTTAAGTACTTTATCAGACAAAACTCTTACCTTTCTATGCAAACAATAAGTCTATATCGGAACTTACTTTTTAACCGTTTTCTTTTTCGTAGTCACCTTCTTTTTAACCGCCGCTTTCTTCTTTACGACCGTTTTTTTCTTTGCGGCAATTTTCTTTGCTTTAGCAGCCGGTTGGGCCTGCTCGGCTTCGTGTCGCAGAAGCAGATAAAAATCATATGCATCAGAGGCGGCGATCTTACGGTCCAGAAAACCGGTAATTTCCACATCGGTCGCCTTGGGATGCACCAGTTCGCCGGCTCGGAGATAGGCAAGCATTTTCGCATTGAGCGGAATCGCATGACCGCCCAAAGCCGTCAGAAAGCAATAGCTCACCGCAAAAGGGGTTATTCCCGCCATCTCGGAGAGATCCTTGTGCGCCTGTCGTTTTCCATCCTGGGTCAATCCCTCTAACATCATCCCGTTTGTTTTCGCAAAGATCGCATTTAATGTCCGCGTAATGGACGCGGCACTTTTTTCAAGTTCCTCGGACGAATCCCTAAAAACATCCAGGATCTCCTCCCTGCGAGAAACACGCAGGTCATTGATGTCAACAAAGTGCTTCATCATTCGCCGGTAGAGCCGCCGCCCCGCCGCCTCGGACATAGACTCACTGACCATCGCATAAACAACGGCCTCAATCGGGTCGCTGTACTTCGGCATGGGCTGTTTTGTTGATTTTCGCTTCAGCGAATTAAACAGCTTGGTTATTTTCAGACTGTATTTCTTACTATTTTTCATAAGCTTGGCCCTGTCATCACTCTTTTGTGTCTTCGGAACTCTCCAGCAGCGGATGCGCGGAGTATTCGTGTTCGGCTTCTTCAATCAGCCGGAGCGTTTCCAGCGTTTTTTGCACCTTTTGGTCCTGTTTAAATTGCAATTTCGGACAACACTTTCCCGTCAGTTCACCGCTCAACTGGTGCTGAAAATGACCCCCTGCATGGCACACCGCTTTAAAAATCGTGTCCTGCCCGCGATTTTCTGGCGTCAAAATACTGAGATAGACTGTCGCGTTTTTCATATCCGGCGACACATCCACCTCGGTGACACTGATCAGGCCTTTAACGCGAGGATCACTCAGTCCGGTCAGAATCGTTTTACTGACGGATTCCCGAATGACTCGTGCAACCTTTTGTTGTCTTCTGGATGCCATCTTATTTGGCTCCCTCAATTTGGGCCATCATGACTAAAGCGTTCTGGCGATTTCAATAATCTCAAACGCCTCGAATTCATCGTCAATCTTAATGTCATCGTACCCGGCGATTTTGATTCCACATTCAAGGCCGGACTTGACTTCGCGGACATCGTCCTTGAAATGCTTGAGCGTTTCGATCGCACAGTCGTCTTTAATCACAATATCATTGCGGATCAATTTGATTTTAGCATCTTTGGTCACCTTGCCGCTGCTGACAAAACATCCGGCGATGGTTCCGACTTTGGAAACCTTAAATGTATCCCGAACAATCAAGTGTCCCAGTTCCTCTTCTTTATATTCCGGTTCCAGCAGACCCAGCATTGCGGCTTTGAGATCCTCGGTGATTCGATAGATAATACTATACCGGCGGATGTCCACTTTTTTACTGTCCGCAACCTGCCGTACTCGTTCATTCGCGACCACATTAAAGGCGATAATAATCGCACTGGATGCCTCAGCCAACACCACATCACCCTCGGTAATGCCACCGACCGCCGCGTGAACGACCTTGACCTTAACCTCATCGGTACTCAATTCAGTCAGATACTTCATCAATACATCCACCGACCCCTGCACATCGGCCTTGATAATCAGGTTGAGTTCCTTAATATTCCCCGCCTCAATATGCGAGAACAGATTATCCAGCGTTACGAGAGACTTTTTGGCCAGCCCCTCTTCACGAACGGAATGTCGAACCTGTTCGGCAGCTGTTTTGACCTGGTTCAAGTCCGCCAAAGAGAAAAATTTATCGCCCGCCTCGGGAACATTATCCAAACCAGTTATCTCAACCGGCATCGCGGGTAATGCCTTTTTGACTTTGCGTCCACGGCTGTCGGTCATCGTGCGAATTCGTCCGGAGGCACCGCCAGCCAAAATAACGGACCCTTTCTCAAGTGTGCCTTCTTTAACCAGTATGGTTGCCAGAGGGCCTCGGGTCTGCGACATTTGGGCCTCGACGACCCATCCCTGTGCAGGAACCGTCGCGTCCGCCTGATAATCATTCAGCTCAGCCATATAATCCAGATGCTCAATGAGTTCTTCAATCCCCTCGCCTGTTATCGCACTGGTCTTGACGATCTCTGTATTACCACTCCATTCGGCAGGCGTTAATTCATGTTCGGCCAGTTGACCATAAATACGATTATAGTCCACACCGGGAATGTCACATTTATTTAAGGCGACGATAACCGAAACATCCGCGGCCTTGGCGTGGTGAATCGCTTCAATCGTTTGCGGCATTAAACCGTCATCGGCGGCAACCACCAAAACGACAATATCAGTCATATTGGCACCGCGGGCACGCATCGCCGTAAAGGCCTCATGGCCCGGCGTATCGAGGAATGTTAGTTTCTTACCGTTGAGTTCTATCTGGTAGGCACCAATGTGCTGGGTAATACCGCCGGCCTCACCGGAAGCAATGCTGGTGCTTCGGATTTTATCCAGCAAGCTGGTTTTTCCATGGTCCACATGGCCAAGCATCGTGACAATTGGTGGCCGTTTTTTGAGTTTTTTGTGTTCGCGCGAATCGAACTGTTCCTGAATTTCTTCAAGAACACTCTTTTTGCGTACAACGGTCAGTTCGATGCCGAATTCCATCGCCACCAGTTCAGCCGCGTCTGTGGCAATGGCCTGATTCGCCGTTGCCATTACACCCTGCGACATCAGTTTTCTAATGACCTCTCCAACCTTGAGTGCCAATGCAGCCGACAAATCTTTCACCAAAATGGGTTCTGTAACCGTTGCTTTTTCCGGCCGTTCTATATGCGACGCCGCATCGGCGGCCTTTTTGGCCTCAATGCGTCGAGAAGGTTTACCCCGCCTACCTGCCCCCCGGGCCGCCGCCAGACGCGCACGGCGTTCTTCAACATCACGAGAACGCATACGCTTTATATCGCCGCTATGCTGTGAACCGTCCCCACCCGGACTTTTTTCTTTTTTGCGGCCGTGGGTCTTGGCTTTTCCGGCCTTTTTGCCTTTGGCCGGCGCATCCTGACTGGGCAAAAGCGGCTGCGTCGCCGGCTGATCATAGCGGGGGCGCGGCGGTCGGCGGCGTGTGGGCCGCGTGTCGGGTTCCACCGTTTCAACACGAATGACCGTCGGACCGGCCAGAACCGCCGGTTCGGGTTTTTCCAACATGGGGCCGGCAGGAACGATCTTTTCCGGCTCTTTGGGTTTTTTCGGTTTTTTGGCTTCTTCCGCCTCTGCCTTCAGAGCCGCCGCTTTCGTCTTTTTCTTAGCCGGTTTGGCCGGAACGGCTTCGGCATCCGTTTCAGTCGGCACCTCGTCCGGCGCGGCGGTTTCCGGCGACTCTGTCTGAACGGCCTCTTCTACGACGGGCAGGGTTTGTTCGGCTTCGGTCGCTTCGGGCTGCTCCTCTTTCTTCTTGACAACTTTTTTGCGTTTGACGCGGACCTTCTTCAAGTCCACTCGTGCTGCGGCCTCAACCGTGGTAGCATGGCTGCCTTCACTAAACCATTCACGAATAGTCGCGGCCAGACCCACAGAAATCGTTGACATATGATTCTTGATCTGGTCCAGTCCTTCGGCCTGGCATTTTTCAATAATGGCCTTGCTCTTAACGCTTAATTCCTTGGCCAACAAATGGACTCGTGTACTCGCTTTAGCCAAAACCGTCTCCTGATCGCAACCGCTGATTATTTAACAACTCAAACTCAACCGATGGTCAATTTAAGTTGTTTTATCCTTTTCCTGTTTCAATATATCTTCTGCCTGCGTTGGATTCTCTTCGACCGTCGCTTCCTTAGCGGATTCCTCGGCCGCGGTGATAATCTTTTGGGCCAATGCCTGCTCGATCTCCAATTCCTCAACCAGCGGGCCGGCTCCAACCTCTTCCAGGTCGAGTACCGAGATAACCCCCAACGCCAGCAGTTTATCCACAAAGCTGTCTTCAACCTCTTCGATGCCTTTGATGCAGGTTGTCATCCGGTCCACTTCCTTATTGTATTCGGTGGGCGTCAGAATATCGATGTCCCATCCGGTCAGCCGAGCGGCCAGACGAACATTCTGCCCATGTTTACCAATCGCCAACGACAGTTGATCTTCAGTAACGACCACCGTCGCACGACCCAGTTCAAAACAAATCGCGATCTCGCTCACCTTCGCCGGTGCCAAGGCATTGGCAATCAATACCTGAGACGAATCGCTCCAGCGGACAATGTCGATCTTTTCGCCGCCAAGTTCATCGACGATATTGCGGATGCGGCTGCCGCGAACACCCACGCAAGCCCCTACCGGGTCCACTTTGTCATCCAGTGTTTCCACGGCGACTTTTGTACGGTAACCGGATTCACGCGACAGCGACTTGATATCAATGATTCCCTCAGCCACTTCCGGCACTTCCAGCTCAAACAATCGGCGAATGAAATCCGGGTGTGTGCGGGACAAAACGATTTTGACCTGGCTCGCCAACTCCCGTACATCGAAGATCATCGCGCGAATGCGTTCTGAGGGATGGTGCGATTCACCGGTAATTTGCTCGGCTCTCGGCATAATCGCCTCGACCCGGTTTTCAAGCGTGATAATCATAGAACCGCCCTCAAAACGGGCCACTGTCCCACTAACGATCTCGCCTTTTCGCTGAACGAACTGAGCGTAGATGCTGTCTCGTTCATCAGACTTAATTTTCTGAATCATGACCTGCTTAGCCGTTTGCGCTGGAATGCGACCTAATTTCCGAATGTCGATCTCTGTGTCGTCCTTAAACGCTCTGATCGCTCCGCTGGCGCGGTCAATACTGACCTCGATCTCCATCTCGGAAGTTGCCTGCACGCCAAAATGCTTCCGTGCGGCAGACACCATCGCTGCTTCCAGATCCTGAAAAATCGACTCTTTGTCGATATTCTTATCCCGGGCAATGTTTTCTACAATTCTGATCAATTCCTGGTTCATATTGTCCTTTTTCCGTCTCACCAATAAAAAAAGCGGAAACCTTCGGGTTACCACTTCGACCTACACAAAACGCACTCGGACCCGAGAAAAATCTGCGGGCCGGGTTGAACAATTTTCGTCCTACCCTTTCTTCATTGCACCCTCCCAATAGGCGTTCTGCAAAATCCCTGAAGAGTATCCATTCAAAAACAGTCGGCCGCGCACTCGCAACGGCCTCGCATAGTTTACTCTAACTCTATGCGAATACACGACTTATTTTTCCTAATCTGTCCATCATATTATCCCTTTACACTTCGGCTGTTTCGACAAAGAAACCGCCATTATAGACCGCAACCACCGCATGTCAAGCACTATCGCTGACAAACTTTGGATATTTTGAGCGTATAGATACCTGATTTCAGGCGTGTTTTTCGGCTTTTTTAGCTCTCAATGCCAGCGACACGACATACAAGCCGATCAGCAGCCCCCAGAATATGCGGCACCAGAGCACGACCTGCTGTTGGGCAGCGGCCCTGTTCGCCCAGTTACCTGCATTGATCCAGCGAAATATCGTATTGTCTTTGTGCGGCCAGAATATCTGGATGTCGTAATGATAGAAACTGTCGATGAACACATGCAGCCACGCCCCCAGCAGGCCCGCCAGCACCATCGACAGGAGTGTTGCCCTTGACGGCAAACCGATCAACGACATGGATTTCTCGCACAACCAGCGAAGCGGCTTGATGTAATAGGCAACAAGACCGAAAAACGCCCCTGCCAGCCCGCCGATGAGCAATGTGTGGAAATGCCAAATCTGATGCACCGGCCAGCCGGGTTGGATGAACTTATCGGCAATGACCTCGACATCGATCAGAACATTGGCCGCGATGAACACCGGCACATCGATCCACCGACGAAACAGCAGACCCACAAACCCACTCGGTCCAAAATGATACGGCGTAAACGGCATGGCTACTCGTTTTCTTCTTATTCGTTCGTTTGGAGTAACGCCAACCCAACCGCAATCAATAATCCAACATTACTAACAACAAGTTGGCTTCCCACTATAATCCAGACCCATGCAACATGTTCGGGGAAAAAGCAAAATCGGCACAATAATAATAGATTTAGGACAAAAATCACGAGACAAGCCCAAAGCATGTTTTTAGCACAGGACTTATTAACACGATACCATAAAACCTCATTTTCCAATGTTTTTCGGGTTCTCACTCCATACCACCGATTGGGAAAAATCTTTTCAAAGTACATTGGCAAGGACAACCCCGCAATAAGGACCGCTACTCCACTAAAAATCGCCTGTAAAACCCAACAGACCAATATAACATCTTCGCTATGGATTTCATTCAAGGTATTGCTCCTTCATGAGATAGTTTTGGACATAGTCGGTTACGGCGGCTTCTAATGTTGTGGTGGGTTTGTCGTAGCCGGCAGCTCGGAGTTTGTTTGTGGTGGCTTGGGTGAAGTACTGGTATTTGCCCTGTAAATGGTCGGGCATGTCGATGTATTCTATGTTCGGCTCTTTGCCCATCGCGGCGAAGGTCGCTTTGGCCAGATCGTTCCAGTTGCGGGCATTTCCCGTACCGACATTGAAAATGCCGGATGCCTCCTGGTTTTCGATGAAAAACAGGGTCATATCGACCGCATCCTTGACATAGATAAAGTCCCGCAGTTGCTCGCCGTCGTTGTAATCGGGGCGATTCGACTTAAACAGCTTGACCTTGCCGGTTTCATTGATCTGCTCAAATGCCGGTATTACGAAGCTTCGCATCCCCGCCTTGTGGTACTCGTTCGGGCCAAAGACATTGAAAAACTTAATGCCGACAAAGCGGTCCAGCAATCCCTGCCGCTTGCACCACAGGTCGAACATCTGCTTGCTGTAACCGTACATATTCAGCGGCCGCAATGCCTCAATCGCATCCTCATCATCGACAAATCCCTTTTCGCCATCGCCATAGGTCGCGGCACTGGAGGCATAGATAAACCGCGCATCCAGTTCCAACGCCCATCCGGCCAGCAGCTTGGAAAATTCGTAGTTGTTCCTGACCAGATACGAGCAATCCGTCTCGGTTGTATCCGAACAGGCCCCCATGTGAATAATCGCCTCCAGATCGATCTGCAGATCCGTATCGGAGACCATCTCAGAAAAATCCTCCGCCTCCATATAGTCCGCATAGGACAAATTTCGCAGGTTCTTCCACCGTTCGTCCTTGCCGAGAATGTCCACGATCAGAATATCGTCAATGCCTCTTGCGTTCAGTTCGGCCACGATCGCCGAACCGATAAAGCCCGCTCCGCCGGTTACTAAAATCATATAACTACTCCCAATAAAAATCAAAAAACAAGCTAAAGCTTGAACTCTTACGACATCTTCATCCGTACAACTAAAAATGTCATACAAAAGTTGATTATACTATGTTAGAGGATACCGTTTTTTGCCCCTGTTGTCAATCCTGTAACTAATCGGAACCGAACATCCGCCCGACTATTCAAACAAGGGGGCGAGGGTGAGTTTTGCCTTCGGGTCGATTATTTTTTCCGGCCGGGTCCAGACGGCCAGTTCGAGCGACTTTCGGCAATCGCAGTCGTCATCGCATAGCAACGAATCGGATTCAAGCGTCTTTTCGATCAGGGCAACGGCATTTTGTGTGGCGGTGTTCAGGTTGCCGATAATTTCGGCGAGCAGGCCCTGCTTGTCCATCGCGGCATCGTGCTGGCGCCAGCAGTCATAATCGCTGGCCAATGCCACCAACGCATAGCACATCTGGGCCTCACGGGCCAGTTTGGCCTCGGGCATGGCCGTCATACCGATCAGGTCGCCGCCCCAGCTACGGTGCATGAGCGATTCGGCACGGGTGGAGAACTGCGGGCCTTCCATGCACACATAAGTCCCATCGGCATGGGTTACGGTGTCGGCCTGTTCAGCGGCGAGCATTAGTTTTTCACGCAGACGCCCACAGCACGGCTGGGCAAACTCGCAATGCACCGCACCGAGGGAGTCGAAAAATGTATTCTGCCTGCGAAATGTCTTGTCGATGAACTGATCGACAAGCACCAGATGGCCCGGTTCGATCTCGTTTTGCAGTGAGCCAACTGCCGCACTGGCAATGAGCGTGGTTACGCCAAGTTTCTTGAGGGCGAAGATGTTCGCCGCATAGGGGACGGTGCTGGGGTTGTATCGGTGACCGGTGCCGTGACGAGCCAAGAACGCAACGCTGGACGAACCCAACTTCCCAAGCAGCACAGGGCCGCTGGGCTTGCCAAAGGGCGTGTCCATATCCTCCAGCACCGTATCCTCAAGTCGAGCAGCGAGCGCCTCGCCCAGACCTGACCCGCCAATAAGTCCGATTATTTTTTGAGACATTATCTTTTTTCTCGGTTATTGACCACCCTGTTGGGCCTTTTGGCGTGACGCAAACTGGCCACACCAACCGGTACTGAAAACCTTCGGCCAGTGAATGTCAAATTTAATCTGGCCCACGGAATCGACTTTGGGAACGAAAGCCGCCGAATTGGGATGCGGGGCATAACGACGGCACTCGCCGTGAGTGTCTTCCTTTTGCTCGTAATAAGCACAACTGCCACAACAAATTCCACTTACCGGTGCAGACATCGCAAACTCCTTTCGTCTTATTTGACAACGAATCCCTTACAGCTACTCGTTCCATTATAGTCATTGTCAGTTCACTATGCAAGGAAGGATTTGGTTGACGGATGGATGTTTTTGGGCTATAAGCCACCTGTGCAGAATGTGAAAAATATTACGGTCTTAACCGCGTTTGAGGATAATTATATCTATCTGGTTGAGTCTTCGCCGGGTCGGTGTTTTGTGGTGGACCCCGGCGAGGCGGAGCCGGTGTTTGACGCGTTAGAAAACCGCGTGGGTACGGCCCCTACGCTTACTCATATCCTTACAACACATCACCACGCCGACCACACCGGCGGAGTTGCCGCACTGAAACAGAGAACCGGCTGTAAGGTCATCAGCCCGGATGCCAAACGCATCGCCGGACTGGACCGTCTTGTTCAGGATGGGGAACTAATTAAACTCGGCGACCTTCACATCCGTTGTATCGCCACGCCGGGACACACGACCACGAGCATGTGCTATTTCGTTACAGGCGGTTCATTGGGGTCGGGCGTGCTGTTTACGGGAGACACGCTGTTTGTCTGCGGTTGTGGGCGACTGTTTGAGTGCAGCGGGCAGACGATGTTTGAATCGCTGCAAAAGCTGGCCGCCCTACCGGACAAAACGCTTGTTTATCCCGGGCATGATTATACCGAAGAGAATGTGCGATTTGCGATAACTCTTGAACCGGACAATAAGCCGTTGCAGAAAAAATTATCCGAAGTACAAACACAAAATCAGCGTGGGCATGGCCCACCCTACAAGGTCGGCTCTATGCTGGGTGAGGAAAAACGAATCAATCCTTTCCTGCGGGCGAAAGACTGGCAGGCATTCACCTCTTTACGCCGGAAAAAGGATCTCTTCTGAAAACCTGAGTTATCCAACTTAAGCGAATTGGAGCATATAGTTGACGACCGCATCGTCGTCATTGGAACCGATGATCTTGTCGGCGATGGCTTTGACTTCCGGCTCGGCGTTGTCCACTGTAACACCCGTTCCGGCTGATTTCAGCATTTTTATGTCGTTGATATGGTCGCCGAAGACGGTCAGATTTTTCAGGTCGTGGCCGGTCATTTCCACCAGTGTTTTGATCGCTTTGGATTTGCAGGACCGCTGGTCGTGGATGGTCAGCCACCAGTGGCCGGAATTGTGCCGATTTTCAAAGAGGAAATTTTCTAACAGACCGGGGTATTCATCCGCCAGCAATTCAGATAACGCGGCGACATCTTCTTTTGGCCCCATCACCGCAAAGGCGATCACCTTTTCGGTCAGGGCGTGTTTCAAATCCTCAATCCGCCGGATTCGCTTGTCCTTGTGGACATGCAGGATGTCATGATACCACTGCATCTGCTCGTTCTTTAAGTCCTGCCAGTACAGGCAATCTTCCGTTCCGTTGTGGGTAACAATAAACGGCAAAAGCCCACCGTCGAGAATGTGCCGGTAAATCGTCGCAGCAAAGTTGTTTTCGATATTGTTAATCACCCGATGATTCCCGGTGGCATAGTCGGTAATGTACGCCCCATTGATCGCGATGACCGGCAACCGCAACGGCAGATCGCCCAGCACCGGCACAATCTCGCCCCACGCCCGCGCACTGGCGACGGTAAAATGTACGCCCGCTTCGAGCAGTTTGGTCAGTGTCTTCCGGCTGTAGTCAGACAGCGTACCATCGGTTTGCAACAAAGTGCCATCTAAATCTGAAACAAATAATTTCTGATTATCTATTGTCACTTTTTTTGGCTATCTGGTTTTTGGCAGCTCATATAACCCATGGCCGCTATTGCGGAGTTTGCCCTGTCGGCACAATTCGGCCCACACTTCGGGTGGATACTGATTGGGCGGCTGGATGGCACAAATCCCCTGTCCTCCGGCTGAAAATGCCCCGCGACCCAGGCGGGAATCCTCATCCAGCGCCGTCAGTTTAAGCCGCTTCTTGAATGCCTTCAATGCTCGTTTAAGTACTTCCGGCGAGAGTTCCTCGTCCGGTGATTGGGGCTGGTTTTCTTCCATTTGTTCATCTCCAAAAATGTCATATCCGAACGGAGCAAAGGAATCTTATCAACCTTTACCTTTGGTCTCTTCGACTTTCACGGTGTAATCGCCGACCTTTTTTCCGTCCAGTGCTTTAACGGCTTTCGCGGCCTCGATTTCACTGCTCATGACAACAAACCCATAGCCCTTGCTCTCACCGGTCTCTTTATCAGGAATGAGATACGCTTTTTCAACGGTCCCGTGCTTGTCCCTATTTGTTCCTAATTATTCCTTGATAGATGAAATCTAATTTCTTCTCCGGTTAATAGAATTTCAAGGGACTCATGAAATTTCCTACAATGCTCAAGAGCTTTTTTACGCGCGAGTCCTTTAGGTAACGGTATTAGGAAATCATTTTTCCATACATCCATCTTGAGTTCTGGTTGAGACGCTGTTTGAGCTAAATAATAAATTTGTTTCCTACAGGATTCACTGCGTAAAGAGTA
>NBLM01000031.1 GCA_002084585.1 Planctomycetales bacterium 4572_13
TTCAGCACCTTTTCGATCTGCTCATACAGCGTATCTTTTTCTTCATCCGTTTCAGCGGCGGCGATTTTTTCATGCAGCCGTTCCAGATAATCCATCGCAATGCTGTCCGCCAGCCCCCGCACCCGACGCAGACGGCGGCAGTACAGCTCTTCGCGGGCACATTTGATCTCTTCATAGGTCTTCGGTCGGCTCCGCATCTTCGCATAGACCCTGTTTTCACTGATCTTCATCTCCGCGGCGATCTCCGACACCGGCTTGCCCGACTCATACTCAGAAAAAATCCACTGCGTCTCAAAATCCCCAAGACCGTCGTTACGCCGCTGCATATTCTTTACGCCCTGCTGGACGATGAACAGGGTATAGCCGCGTTAATTCTCGAGAAAATTGGCTCCAACGCCGACCGCATCAAGCAGATGACCGACAGCGAACTGAACCGCCTGCCTACGGGCGACTCCGGCGGGATGATTATGCCCGACCCAGCGTTTAGTCAGGTCGTTCTCGATGCGCAGAACAAAGCCGACAAACTTGGAGATGAATTCCTCAGCGTCGAACATATCCTGATGTCACTGGCCGATATCAAAAGCGATGCCAAAGAGATTCTCAGCGTTAATTCCATCAATCCTGAACTGATCGCCAAAGCAATCGTGGAAATTCGCGGCGGCGAAAAAGTAACCGATGAAAATCCCGAAAGCAAATACAAAGCCCTCGAACGCTACGGCATCGACCTGCTCGAGATGGCTCGCAAGGGTAAACTCGACCCCGTCATCGGCCGCGATGAAGAAATCCGCCGCTGTATGCAAGTGTTGAACCGCCGGACTAAAAACAATCCCGTCCTGATCGGCGAGCCCGGCGTGGGCAAAACCGCCATCGTCGAAGGTCTCGCCCAGCGCATCGTCGCCGGTGATGTTCCGGCCGGATTGAAAGATAAAAAAGTCATCGCACTGGATATGGGATCACTCATCGCGGGTACAAAGTTCCGCGGCGAGTTCGAGGATCGCTTCAAGGCCGTACTCAAGGAAGTTATCAAGTCCGATGGCCAAATCATCCTGTTCATCGACGAACTGCATACCATCGTCGGCGCCGGCAAAACCGAGGGTTCCGTCGATGCGGGCAACCTGCTCAAGCCCTCTCTGGCGAGGGGTGAACTGCGATGCATTGGCGCGACAACACTGGATGAATACCGCAAATACATCGAAAAGGATGCGGCGCTGGAACGGCGTTTTCAGCCGGTCGTCGTCGATCCGCCCAGTGTCGAAGAAACTATCGCCATCTTGCGTGGCCTCAAAGACCGTTACGACGCCCATCACGGCGTGCGGATTACCGATGCGGCACTGGTCGCGGCGGCAACGCTGTCCAATCGATATATTTCTGATCGATTCCTGCCGGATAAGGCCATCGACCTGATGGACGAAGCCGCCTCCCGTCTGCGGATAGAAAATGATTCACTGCCATCGGAGCTGGATGCCATCCGCCGGGAGATTATGCGGCTGGAGATCGAACGCGAAGCCCTCAAAAAAGAAAGCGACAAAGGCAGCCAAAAACAACTTGAAAAGTGCAAAAAACAACTGGCTGAACTCAAGGCCAAAGATAGCGAACTAACCGCAAAATGGGAAAAAGAAAAGGGAACCATCGATAAAACCAAGACCCTCAAAGAGCAACTCACCGCCGCCCGCACCGAATTCGAGGACGCCCAGAGAAAAGGCGAACTCGAACGCGCCGCCCGCTTGAAATATGAGACGATCTTGGGTCTTGAGCAGCAATTAAAAGAAGCCGAAGAAAAAGTCGCCTTGGCCAACGGCTCGGCGATGATTCATAACGAAGTCAACGAAGAACAGATTGCTGAAGTCGTCAGCAAATGGACCGGCGTACCCGTAACTCGCCTAATGAGCGGCCAGCGGGAGCGGCTGATGAAGATGGAAACCGAAATCGCCACCCGTGTCGTCGGGCAGGATGAAGCCGTCGCGGCCATCTGTAATGCCGTACGCCGCAGCCGTGCCGGACTCGGCGACCCGAATCGCCCGATCGGAACATTTCTGTTCCTCGGCCCGACCGGTGTGGGCAAAACCGAATTAGCCAAGGCGCTCGCCGAGTTTCTGTTTAACGACCCGAACAGTATGGTGCGGATTGATATGAGCGAGTTTATAGAACAGCACTCCGTCGCACGGCTGACCGGTGCCCCTCCCGGCTATGTCGGCTACGAGGAAGGCGGTCGCCTCACCGAAGCCATTCGCCGCAAACCCTATTCGCTCGTCCTGCTCGATGAAATCGAAAAGGCCCACCCGGATGTGTTCAATGTCCTCTTGCAGGTCTTTGACGACGGGCGGCTAACCGACGGCAAGGGCCGTACGGTCGATTTCAAAAACACCGTCATCATTATGACCAGTAATTTTGCCAGTGAGGCGATTTTGCAACTGTCCGAAGAAGAAGGTGCTGACTGGGAGATTGAGGCCCATGTCAAGGAAGCACTGCGGCAATCTTTCAAGCCGGAGTTCCTGAACCGGATTGATGAAACGATCATCTTCAAGACACTGACGCGGGATGATTTGAAGCAGATTGTGGACATCCAGCTTCGTGATTTGGTGGCCCGGCTCAAAAAACGACAGCTCACCGTCGAATTCACGGATGCCGCCGCCAACCAGCTCATGGACGAGGGCTACGACCCATCCTTCGGTGCAAGACCCTTAAAACGAGTCATCCAGCAACAGCTGGAAAACAAACTCGCCACAGAAATAATAGCAGGCAAGTTCACCGAAGGCGACAAAATCAAAATCAACGGAACCGGCTACACCTTCACATTCGAAAAAGCGCAGCCCAAGGCAACACCCTGATTTAGACTTCACCGCGGGTGGATTGAGTGCGACGACGGCCCCTGATTTAGACTTCACCGCGGGTGGATTGAGTGCGACGACGGCGTCCTCTGAAAACTTCCGATGGCTTGGCGCAGACCGACACTGATCGCCGCCAGTGGAGAGAGTTCTTCGGGCCGCAGCGGCCGATGCGCAGGACGATACACCAAAATAAAACCGACCGCCTGACCAAATCGTCCCAGCGGAATGGCGACCAGCGAAATCGGAATGGCGACCAGCGAAATCGTCTTGAGAACCGCAGGAGACCCCTGCAACCCCATACGAAGAAGCTGCTCTAATGAACAGATGCGATTCATCTGGCTAATGCTCTGTACCACTTCTGGCGTAAACCAATGCTGAAATTGTCTCTTTTCAACCGGATCGGCAACGCCGGTATCAGCCATATGTACATCGAAGCCGTTCTCCGACAAAAGGAAAACAGCGGCATCGGCCTCTTTGACCGATTCACGAATACACCGTACAGCGGTGTCCAACAAATCATCCAGACCGGTGCATCCCAGCAAGGATTCATAATAAGAGGTGACAAAATTCACGGTGGCCAGCTTTGTTGAAAATTCACGGTGGGCCGAAACCATATCTCTGCACAGCACATCGATTTGACCGACCTGCTTTTGCCGGGATGAATGAAGGGAGCGGATCACCTTTAATGCCCGTTTGTTATCTCGTGTAGCCAAAACTCACTCCGGTACTTGCGTTAGAACTTTAGTTAATCTCTAAGACAAGTATTTTTCGGCATTTTACGAAGCGGGCTTAATCACGAAATTCAAGAATCACTTTGAGCAAGCGGTTGATTTATCGGACAGAAAATCCAAAAAAACCTTAAAGTTCGATGCTTTTATGGCGGTGGCTATGACATTCGATATTGACGGCCACCGGAAGTGAGGCGATGTGGCACGGAGCGGTTTCGATGCAGACCGCCAGTGCGGTTGTATCGCCGCCCAACCCCTGCGGCCCCAATCCTGTGGCATTGATCGCTTTTAACAGGTCGCTTTCCATTTGCGCATAGAACGGATCGCCGCTTGGGTCTCCCATATTTCGCAATAACGATTTTTTGCTGAGCAGGCAGGACAACTCAAAATTGCCGCCGATACCAACACCAATCACAAAAGGTGGGCAGGCATTAGCCCCCGCATTTTTGACAACCTCAACAATCCAGCCAGTAACGACTTCTTTACTTTCTGTGGGATTGAACATTTTGAATTGGCTCTTGTTCTCGCAGCCGCCGCCCTTAGCCATAACCGAAATCTTAATTCCCGCCCCCGGCACCACCGAATGATGAATCACCGCCGGGGTATTGGTCCGCGTATTCTGCCGTTCGTTCAGCGGTTCAGCTACGATGCTTTTACGCAAGATGCCTTTTTCATAACCGCGGGCCACCCCTTCCTGAATCGCATCGATTATCGTCGCAGTCGGCTTTTCCGGCGGCGGGCTGATGACTGTATTGGCCCCCTGCTCAACAAAAACAACGGCCAATCCGGTATCCTGACACAGGGGAATGCGATCTGCTTTGGCGACCTGTGCGTTCTCGATCAATTGGCCAAGGATATGTTTGGCGCGGGGCTTGCTTTCAGTGGCCCAAGCATTAGTCAGCACCTCCAACACATCTTCTGGTAGATTATAGGCGCAATCAATACAGAGTCGTTGGACGCATTCAACAATCTGAATGTATTGGAACATTTGCATCAGTGAATTGTCACCTCATAAGTTTTGTAACGGGTGTTTTTCAGATCATCAGCCACTGAAAAAGCAATCACATGCTCGCCCGGTTCCAAATCCTCGATCCGGATGTTGAATGTTTCGGCCAGTGTATCATAAACCAAGTCGTCCGGCAGCGCCGTAATCCATTTTTCATTGCTGTCAACCGTATATCGCACCGAACCCAGCACAGAAAAGCTGTCCTCGATGAGCAACTCGGCGTTGACATGGCGGCCTTCGACAACCAAGTGGGCGTATTTAATCTCCGGAGCACTGTTATCAATCACAAAAACATCACTGATGCGGGAACCGGTCAGTGTCGTTTCAGGCGTATTGCTTTTGCGGTCATTTGCAACCACACGCACTTCATAACGCCCATCCTCAACCGTCCGCCCGTCCCACTGGAATTCCGGCTTATCCAACTCGTCTTTGAGTGGAATCCAACCGGCCCGACCGGCCCTGCGAAACGCCAGGGTGTATTCCAGTTTATCTTTATTGTCATCCTTAGTGACAAACGCAATCTCGACCACATGGGGGTTTTTCTTGTTACGAGAGCGTTCGGCTTCAATTGAAACAACTTTCGGCGACAGATTCGGAATAACATGTGCGGCGGTCACTTGTCGAACCACCGGCGTTGCGTTACCGCCGTCGTCCGAAGTCAGGGTCAAACGATACTGACAGAACCGCGCAACAGGACAGTCCAGAACTGTCGCCTCCGTAAGCACTATCGACTCACTCCAGTCGGAAAAGGTCGCATCATTCGAATCTTTCACATTACCGCTGCGGCAAGCCATCTCGATTTGGCAACCGTCCGGAACATCGGCCTCGATCTGTATCTTGCCCCAACGGGCGGGCTGACCGGCGTCGATCAGTGCCGAGTCAAATGTCCCTTTCGATTCCAGCGTCTTATCCAACTGCACCAAACGGGCAGGATTGGACAGCCCAAGATAAATCGTCCCCTTAACCGCCACAGCAGAGGTAACCTGTGAAGCCGTCGCATCTTCAAAGGCAATGGCCTTCTGCTCCGTCTGGGGGTCGATACTGAAGAACTGCCCCTCGTTCCCGGTTCCGAGCCACAATGTGCCGTCCGTTTGAAACAGTGAATACAGCACCGCAATCTCGCTAAAGATATCCGTCACAAAACCGTCCGGTGTGATGCGATAAATATGTCCGGCTACCTTGGCTGTCGGCGGTAAAGGCGCCTCAACAACCGGTTTTTCCTTTTTCTCGTCCTTGGTTTTGTCATTATTCGCAATATTGAGCGAGTCCGCTGTTGAAGAGGCCTCGCTTTCGTCGCTGTTGTCGGGTCGGCCCGGCTCTTTCTTCAAGGAAATGCCGGATGCCTTGAGCTGTACTCTGGCCGCAGCGGCACTGGTCGAAACAGCGTAAACAACGCCGCTGTCATCAACCAGAATCGCAGACACCTCGTCCTGATCGGAATCATAAAGAACACGCACACGCTTGCTAACAGGGTCGATCTTGTAAACCAAGCCCCTCTCATCACCACCCGCATAAACGATCCCATCATGAACAGCTAATGAAAGAATGCTTTTATCTTTCGCGTCATAAATAATCTCGGGATTCTGGCAGAATGGATTAAGTCGAAAAATAAGCCCCTCCGGGCCGGTCCCCAGGTAGATATTGTTCTCCTGATCGGCCGCGACAGCAAAAATATACTGTACGCGATCGTCTTCAAATACAACCTCCGGTTCGTCAGCCAAACGGATCAATTTCCCCTTTTCACCGCTGACACCGATCAGCAGGCGGCCCGCAATGTCGGTCGCCATCGCAAACACATGCTCATTGCGAATGGAAGAATCGGATACCTCATTTGGATCCGCCGAGTCAAGTGGATAAATTTGCCGCGTACTTCTATCGGCATAGCAAATCACCTTGGCATCCGGGCCGGTTCCCAAATACAATACACCCTCGGCATCGGCTACGATTGAGTGAACGGACCATGCATCCTCAAGCAACCCACCGCAATCCACCACCGTACTCTGTCGCGACAATCGCAGCGTCCCGGACGAATCCACCACGACTCCTTCCGTTTCGCCTTCGATAAAATCTGCCCCGGCCTGATGACGGGTAATCACCGTTGTTACCGCCAGCGTCATCGCCGAAATCACCAAAAACATCCCTGATGCCAAAAGCCATTTTGTATTCATACAGCGTTATCTTCCTCAATTAATGTTTCACTGTCACTTCAATTTCCGCGCTGCCAGCAACAATCTTGTCAAGCTCGATATGATTTTCTGTCCATGCCCTGTACGCCTCAAGCGGCTGCAATCGTTTACTGTCCTGCATCAGCAGCATCTTTGTCGGCGGCAGTTGTCCCAGTTCGTGCTGGCGAATCACCACCCCCGACGCAGAGGTCGGCATCACCGCATAAAGCCGATCCCGACGGACCTTAAAAACGCTGTCCAGAGCCGTTTCCAATGAGGTCAAATCAACCGCCATGAATCGCTGCGGGGCCGTCTTGGAAACAAATGACTGATATTCAGGACCGCCCAGAATCTGTATTTTATACCTGCCGGCTGCGAGTGTTTCGGGAATCTTCAAATCGATCGTAACAATTTCCTCCTGCGAGCGGTACGACCGGAGAACCACCGATGCAGTCATCACCTCCCCGGGGCGGATCTCTGTCTGGCTGACATCGACGGCCCAAATTGAAGCCGTCGTACTCACCGGTTCTATGTTCATTTTAATGTCAATCGAATCAATCTTAACTTCTCCGAATGGATTGTTCAGCAATAAACCCACCGCTGAATAAAGTTCCCGACCAATCTCTGAGGTTTGCCGGCCGGAGGAGACATTGTCGATAACAATGGACTCTCCCCCCTTTAGAACAATCTGTCCCGAATAGCAAATTGTATGCTCTAACGGCAGAGGGCCCTGCATATTCGCGGCTCCATCCAGCACAACCTGAAGGATCATCGGGGTAACTGCTTGATCCACCGCAAGATAACAGTCATACACGCGAACTTGAGAGTCATTGTACCGGTCCACCTCAATATGCAGTGGAATCGTCCGAGGCATCTGACCCATCGTTCCCCGGACTCCGCTGCTCTGATCAAACTGAAAAACGCCCGATACAGGGCCGGGCGAAGAAAGCTTAAACGAACTTTTGCGGCTGGCCACAACCGTATGAACCACACCGGTCGCCATGGGCAAGTTAACGGCTCCCTGTCCCTTATAGGAATGCCCGAAGCCATAGACCTGATCGCCAATAACCTCGGTTACGGTCCCGGTCGCCGCCAGAGAGATATCCCCGCCGCACAGAACCAAGGCCAACACCCCCCCTCGTTCATAGGTTCCGACTTCCTCAAAAGACCGGCTGGGAAGTAATCCCGCCGCCCCAACAGACAGAAAACCCATCTCTTTCAGGACGGAGTCGTGTTGCTCGATGACCCGGGCTGGTAATGAACTTGAAAGAGGCAGATACATCCGAGAATCAGGGTTTTGATTTTGTAACCGTGTAATCGATTGCTGATAATAGGTGTCTATATCCAGCGGCCGGGAAAAATCAAAGCCGCAAACCATCATGTCGTTTGCCGAAATTGAAGCGTCCGCGCTGCCAACTTCGAGCATATCCTCAATCGGACGCACCAGATAGAGGGCATCCAAAGATCCATCCCATCCCGCCGCCAAAGCCCCGGCCAATCGTCCGTCAATGAAAACTGAAGAACCGCTGCACCCATGAACCGCACTGCTGTGCTGAAACCGCTCATCCGTACCCAAAACAAGGATCATATCCCGCCCCGGCTTGGCCCCACGCACCACACTGAGGATTTTCAGGCCAAATTTTTCAACTTGAGTACCCGAAAAAACGCTCAGGCAATAAGCATCCATATCCATACGGATTTCATCAATTCCAATATACTTAGCGGTGTCCAATGCAAAACCCGCCCCCTGAATGGTTAAGACGAGGAGTAGCAAGATAGCAACAGAAGAAGATGTTGAAACTCTGTATTTCACAGTTTTAACTTCCTATATTTGTATGGCGATTGAAATCTCTGGATTAAAAGCACGCAGTATCGCCAAACAAAGATTGCAAGTCAAGACCAATCCCCCTATAATGCGGTTTCGCTTTATGAAAATCAGCTTTCGGGGCCAATGACAGACTCCGAAAACCAGCCACTGGCAAAATAATAGTATTTTGGATAGAAAGGTTACTCAATGGATTCTCAACACCGTCACGAGTTGAAAACAAATGAACTCGCCGAGAGCTTAAGTCATCTGCCTAAGCTTCTCAAAGATAACGCAATCACCATCATCGGCATTTTACTGATCGGTACCGCTCTGATTACCTGGCCGATGCTCAATAAGATGTCCCGGCAGAAAGACAGAGCCGAGCAAACAACAATCACCCAATCGATCCAGATGCTGGATCGGGATGTCTATGCTGTCTTACAGGCCCCGGCTGACGATGCGCTGGCACAAACTGAAGCGTTGAATACACTTTTAGTCAACGCAGACGAACTGCTGGGCAGCGTATCGGACATCGACAACCCCAACCTGGCTGCCATGGCACAGATCAAGGCCGCGCAGGCCATTCGCACGGAACTTCATCTTCGCAAAGAAGTGGATGCCGATATGCTTGAACGCCAGATCCAAAAGGCAGAAGATGTGTACCGGAAGGCATTTGAGGTTGCCGAAACCCCTACAATAAAAGCGATGGCTCAGTTCGGACTGGCACTTTGTTCGGAAGAACTGGGACAAAACGATCAGGCAGCAGCTCTCTATCAGCAGATCGTCGAAAATGAAAGCTATAAGCCAACCGTCCTGCCCACGCAGGCACAGAAGCGTCTGGATACCCTTGCAGACAATAGCGAGGTCTTTAAGTTTGCCGCCGTTCCGGTCGTCATCGAAGAACCCGTCGAAGTTAAAGAGGGCATCGAAGCGACACCTGTGGAAGTAACGAATCCCGCCGACGAACTGACAGCAGAAGAGGCAGAGGAAACAACCGAACCGCAGGTGAAAAAGCGGTAACCATTGTGATGGCCCAGTCCAAAGAAAACCCCGCCGATGAGAATGTTATCGCTGGCGATGCGCCGTTAGAAGAGACCATCGTTGAACTGGAGAACAACCTCACAGAGGACCAGGCCGACGAGTTGGTCGGACAACGGTTGCGTTTTCGTGTAGGTGTCAATCTGAAATTCAATCGGCTGGATAAATATCTGTGCGGCCGGTTTAGCTGTTTCAGCCGGACACGCCTTAAAAAACTCATCAAAGAACAAGGTGTCAATGTTAACGGACACCCCGCCAAACCCAGCCACAAACTACAACCCGCCGATGAAATCGACCTGATCCTCCCCGCCAAAGAAGTCCGCGAATTGATCCCCGAGGACATCCCGATCGATGTCATCTATGAGGACGAAGACATGCTGGTCTTGAACAAACAGACCAATCTCATCGTCCATCCGGCTCGCGGCTACAAAAGCGGCACGCTGGTCAACGGGCTGGTTTATCATTTCCAGAATCTCTCGGCCTGCCCTGATGATCTCCGCCCCGGTATCGTCCATCGACTGGACCGCAACACCACCGGCTGCTTAGCGGTCGCCAAAAGCGATTCCGCTCACTGGAAACTGTCCCGGCAATTCGCCGAGCGCACCACGAAGAAAACATATATCGCCATCGTTCATGGGTCGCCGGACCTGGACGCCGACTGCATCGACCAACCGCTGGGGGTTCATCCGACGATTCGTGAAAAATACGCCGTTCGCTACGATGGCGGCAAGGAGGCGATCACCTTCTACGAAGTCCTGGAACGGTTTCGCGGGTTCTCACTGCTGAAAGTAAACATCAAGACCGGCCGCACACATCAGATTCGTGTGCATCTGTCCTATCTGAAACACTCCATTGTTGCTGATGATATGTACGGTGGCAAGGTGGTCTATCCGTGGCAGATCGAAAACCGCGACTCCGCGGCGGAAGAGCCGCTGATGGCACGATGCGCCCTGCACGCCTGGAGATTGGAGATTGACCATCCCAAGACAGACAAGCGAATGAAATTCGAGGCCCCCCTGCCTGATGACATGCAAAACCTGCTGGACAACCTGCGTCAATACCGCAAATAATGAGGCCTCTTTGGGTAATATCCCGTTCAAATCGATTCAAAACAATGAAAAACTGTTTGAAACGAGAAAAACTGACTCTATTAAAAAATTGTAACTCACTTCTCGAAAAAGAGTTACTGATTTTTTTATAAAAATTAAACTTTCATCGTTGCATCAGACGATGAAACAGGTATAATGGATAGCGTGGTAATGCTCTTTTTCTTCTTATAAGTGGTGGTAGTTCTTCGGAAGCTGAGGCAGCTTTGTTATAAGCTTGATATATTACAAATTCGAATGCGTCTCAGCAAGGCCGGTGTCATTGATGCCGGCCTTTTTTATTGCGCTGACTTGTCTCAAGAGGCGTGTTTACGGTTTACGGTTGACAGTTACAAACGCCGCCAACAGGATATGCCGCAAGCGATCTGTGTTGAGTTTTTCCAGATAATCTGCAGAAAAATCCATTTTCATCGGTCCGTCAAAATTTAGCAACCGCCGAACGACCTCCCGCTTACCCATCGAGGTGATTTTAGAACACATTTTTTCAAAAGAAAAATCGGCTGGCATCTTCTCGTTTCCAAATAATTGCTCGTACACTAAACCTATCGGTTAAAACCCAAAGGGTTTTAACCTCGTCTTCCAAAAATCGTAAAACATTTTCGACTGCCAACCCCCTATAATTTCTACGCATTCGGTCTTTATTCAGTTCGATACTTTCTTTTTGAAAATCACATTAAAACCTGCTACCCTTTCGCTATGAAAACAGAAGATCTCAACTACAGCTTGCCGCAGGAGCTGATCGCCCAACATCCATCTGAAAAACGCCGACAATCACGATTACTGGTGCTGGATCGGGCCGCAAAAACACGGGCAGATCGCCGGTTTAGTGATTTGGGCGGCTATCTTCAGGCGGGCGATTGTCTGGTTCTGAACAACACCAAAGTTGTGCCTGCTCGATTCTATGGTCGAAAACAGACCGGGGCGCAACTGGAGGGTCTGTTTATCCACGAAGAACCCGACGGCGAGTGGCAGGTGCTACTCAAGAACGCCCGCAAGGTCAAGTCTGGCGAGGAAATCGAACTGCTGGATCGAACCGGTTCTGTATGGGGACGGGCCGTCACCAACAGAAGCGAGGTTAAGGGCCAATGGCGGCTGAGGCCAAATGAGCCAATCGACGCGTTTTCGGCACTGGAACAAATCGGGCTGCCCCCCCTGCCGCCGTATATTAAACGCGGACGGGAAGATACTTCGACACCCGAAGACCTCCAGCGGTATCAAACGGTTTACGCGACACAACCTGGAGCCGTCGCGGCACCAACCGCTGGACTGCATTTTGATGAGCCGACGCTTGAGAAGATTAAAAACCTCGGCGTTGAACTTGCCTATATAACGCTGCATGTCGGCATCGGAACCTTTCGTCCGGTGCAGACCGAAACGCTGGACGAACACCCAATGCACGAAGAACGCTATGAGGTCGGGAAAGGGGCCGCTGCGACCATCAATGATACCGTCGATGTGGGCGGGCGGATTATCGCGGTGGGAACCACTTCGGTCAGAACGCTGGAGAGCGTGGCCAAGAATCACCATATTCAACCGGCACAGGGACAAACGAAACTGTTTATCCAACCGGGATACAATTTCAAGATCGTCGATGCGATACTCACCAACTTCCACCTGCCCAAATCCACGCTGCTGGCACTGGTCGGGGCATTCGCCGGAATAGACACGGTTCTGAATGCCTACCAACACGCCATCAAGCAAAAATACCGCTTCTACTCCTATGGCGATGCCATGTTCATTTATTGACAGTCGTTACAGGGGTCGCTGGAGGAGGATGCCGCAGTTTCGCCATTGTTGGGTGAAGCTGTTACGCGGCATGTGGATCAGCCCCGCCATCGGGTCGGCGACAGTTACGGTGTTTTCATTGACCGCCAAAACCGCTACACAGTGATCCGTCGCCGGAGCATCCCGCACGACCGCCAGCAAAATCGCGGCGGCGGGGAGTTGGTCGATTGAACGCATATAGAGGAAAGAATATTCGATCCCATTAGCGGCATAGTCTGACTTGAGTGTCTTATAAAGTTCCCACGGCGATGTGCCGATCACCGGACTGGTACGCGACTGCATGGCAAGCTGGGCCTCGGTGGCTTCGACACCGAAACGATTCAGGGCCGTTACCGCCGCCGCCGGGCCGCAGGTAAACGGCTGAGTCTGTCGGCAGACCCCATCGATATCGATTCGCGTCTGTGAAGCCGCCAGATCAGAGCGGATCAGAGCCGGGCCTAAAAACGGAAAGCTAACCAAGATCGCAATAAAGAAACTCATCACGAGGCAGGTGATAAACCGGGAGATATAACTGCGAAGCTGTGTCAAGGGAGCCGTCAGGCCGAGTGTTACCGAAAAGGCCAGCAGGACAAACCGCAAGCGGCTGGCGGCAATCGGACGAAGCAAGGGAAACATCTCCCACAAACTGCCCAACCGGGCCAGCAAAATCAGCCCCACCACAGCGAATGAAACGCCCATTGCAAAGATGCGGGCGGCCATGGATCGGCGGGAGGCCCATCGCCCCAATAGAATCCCTATGATAGCGATCAGCAAAATTCCAAATGTTTCAAGCCAAAGTGTCATCGTCTCCCTTCCCGCATGTCAGCGACCGATATACCGGTATTCCGAACACCGATACAGGTACAACACAAATCAAATCGCCAAATATACATTTTTATCACCCCATTTGTCTTCATCATATCACAAATGGTCTCCTGCCGCAAGCAATCGCCCAGTGGAGGCGAAGGCCAATTGGGGTTTCCTCAAAAGCCCCATGCAACAGACCTGCCAAAGATGTTTTTATCGGACACCGGAGGAATAAAACACAAGACATCGTAAATATTTTTTCCGGTTGGACGCACTATTTGACGGATGTTTTCACCGACACTGAGCAATAGGCAGATATTCGCCTGTTACAGCATCTCGTTCAAACCAAATCAGCTTCACATCTGAATCGCTGACTTCAACAAGTACATACCCATATTTTTCCGCATGATGGTACTGCTCCACCGTGTAGCTGGTATTAGTGTCATTATAAGGAGGCGAAAAGCTGTAAATCGGCGCCCCGCCCGTACCGACGATATACTGACTGATGTTATTGTCGGGATTGCCGTCGCCGTCATCAACAACCGCATGGTCGTAAAAATGGTCATGTCCGCAGGCATAAACCCGACAGCCCGCATTTTTTAAGCTCGTCCAAAACGCATCCCGCACGGCAGGATCGTTGTCAAGACAGCCGACACGGTGAGTTCCAAAAACCGGCTCATGGCCCAAAGCGAAAATATGCGGATTGGTATTGGCCGCTAATTGAGCATCGACCCAGGACTGATTGACCCGATGGAGCGTTACATACTGGTCGAGAGCCAGGACAAAGACATTCTTATGGGACACCGAATAGGTTACCCCTTTTTCATCAGCCGGGCCGTTGGCGGGAAGCGCATAATCCCCGCTGAAAACATTGTTCCAAGCAGTTGCGGCGGCTGGTTTTCCGAGATCGTGATTTCCGCGAACAGGATATATCGCGATGTCGGCGTCATAGACCGACTGCATCGTATCACACCATGTCATAAGCTGGCTTTGGAGAGTTGCCTGGTCAACATAGCCATTAACAAGGTCGCCGGGGAACAGGACGAATTCAGCGTCCTGAGCCACAATTTCCGTTGCGATTTCACTCAAAATGTCCGTGTTGACTCCGTTGTCGCTGCCGCGGCTGTCACCGACAATAACGAATTTCCAGGATGATTCGTTTGGCGTACCGCACGACGACATCAAAAAAACAACTAAAATCAGCATTAGCAAAAAAGTGATGCGATGATTGTTTGAGCTTCTCATTTTATCAGGGCTTTTCTCAGAAGTTATGTCGCCTGATTCAACACTTGCAAAAAGTGCAAAAATCGACATCGTATTCACCTTTTTATAAAATCATCCTTTTGCTTTGGCGTACCAGTCGGGATCCTGTGCGAGCTTTGCACGAGCTTCGGCGGTCATCATCTCAAACGCCGGATGCGAGGTTTCCCAGGCCCGATCAGTAAAGGGGGTCGTTTTCATTTTGTCTATCTCGACTTCGGCATTCGTGAAATAGGAACCGTAAATATGCAGGGAGTCGCTAATGTCCACATACCGGCCAACCCGGACGGAAACACCCATCTTTTCAGCAATCTGTGCGGCGATGATGCGCTGTAAGTCGGTCAGCGCGTAGGCATTCATAAACCACGCCTTGTACAAATCCCGGCTGCGCCAGTGCGTGTTCATATTCAGCACAAAACCATCGTCAGCCTGTATCAGCCGACACCAGATGCGCTGGAGGCACGGCGGGTCATCGGTCTTTGGGTCGCAGGACGGCATCCAGGTAATCGCTTGCGCCCGCCGCGTATGCGAACAATCGGACAGCACATCGATGATATACTGAATTTGATCGACCGTCGGAAACGGTCGCGGGCTGTTGGCGTTGCGTAAATCCTCGACCGGCGTATAGGCCTTGAGCCGTTCATGGTAGGTATAGGTCCATTTGCCCGCCGCCGGATCAATCCAGTGGTCGTGAATGCCCGCGACAACTTCCTGACGATACGATTCTAACTCATCGGGTCCGCCGGGAAAGTTCTTGTGAATACGCGGCTCATTGAACGGATCGGCGGTGGTAATCATCACCGTGGCGTCTTTACTCGGCGGGTCGTCCGGCTTGTCATACTGGGTTTTGATCGTCAGGCCCTGCTCCCAAACCGCCACTACCGCTTTTTCCCACGCTTCGGGCAGGCAGTTTGCGTTAACATTGATTGTCGGTACATCCGCTGTGGATAAAGTAGCTGTCATGTCGCATCCTCCGTAATGATACTGTTAATATCCTAATTCTTCATCGGTAATATGGTGTTGTTTTTTCCATCTGTCCGGCACTCTGCGGAGCAGTTCTCTGGCCTGCTGAGCGAATTGGGTGCCGGGAAACTCTTGCAATACCTGCCGAGCGGCTTCAATGCCCTGCTTGGGATTTTTCATATGAAGCTTGCGGCTTTCCTCAATGTGCATCTGCGCCGCCCGCAGCAGATTTTCCGCTCGAAGTTGATCCTCAAGCGACTGCGTCGGAAAATCAGAGGACCGTTCAGCAGGCCGCTGCCGTCTGTCCGGAACATTGGGTTCTGGCGGCTTAGGGGCTTTTGCGGGAGGCATCCCCGGCATACCGGGCATAAACATCGGGGAAAACTCCATCTTCTCATCGGGCATCGGCCCGCCCCTTTGCTTGGGGGCGACGGGTTGCTTTTGTTTCCCTAAATCAATCTCGACCCCGGTTAGCGCAGTCAGGATAAACGCGGGCATAAAATCTGCTGCCGTTCCCGCATATTTGACCTTGCCGTTTTTATCCACAATCATCATGAACGGTTTTTCGGCGGGCCAACCGGCAAACTGCTCAGCACCGGAATTCGGCTTCGCCGCTACAACTGTAAGAATCGGCTCGTCGCTATAATCGGACAACTCATTTAGAAAAGTTTCTGTATTCCCGGTGTGAGTCGTATTTATCTGAACAAACTTAACGCTGGCTTTATCTTTATAGGCATCTATCAAGCGCTGAAAATATTTCCGCTGGGCATCTAAATCTGTTTTCGCAGAATCAGAAGACAGTCCTGTCCCCAATTCCACATTCATTGGCATCATTCCATCAGGCAGCATCATTGCTGCTTGTTTATCTTTTTTTTCTGAATCATCAACGGTATCTTCAGCGTCCTCGGATACAGTATCATCCTGCCAGAATAATATACACAGCATGTCCCCGTCAGGTTTAAATTTAATTTCTTCGCCGCTGACACTCAAAAACTCCAACCGGCCAAACTGTTGACGAAAAACTTTTTCCCGAAGCCCCATCAGGTCGAATTCCAATACGCCCTTTTCGCTGAAGGGCTTTGACCGGGTCTGGAACTCTGCTTCATCGGCATTACGCCGGGGCCTCCGCCGTAAATTGGAGCGGGGCTTTTTCTGACGCGGTTTCATCGGGCGTTTGTCATTAAGCATACAGAACAGGACCTGACTAATCCAGGCATCCTGGCTGGCCTCGTTGGTTTTGCAGGCCCGCATCGACCAGCGAACCGCATCGACAGGATTATCCTGATAGAACCCTGTCCATGCCTGCAGAAGCATAAACTGCGCCTTTTGCTTATCATCATAGATGCGGCCATAGCGTTTATTTTCTTCGAGCAACTGGGTGGCCGTTGTGATGCAGTTTGGTTCGGGAAACTGGTTTTTTGCTGCCTTTTGCAAAATGCCCCTGAGGGCCTTACTTAATTCGGGAAAAGATTGTTCCGCCTCCTGACGCATTTGCTCTTTCCGTGACTCTTTCTCAGACATGCGGTCTTGGCGATCGGTGCCATCTCTTCGCGACCGCTGAGCCAAAGCCGTTGACGAAACCGCCAACGCCACCAGAAACAGATAGATAACGATCTGTTTTGTGATATTTTGATATTTATTGTTCATTGTTTTCGTCCTTCAAATATCCCCGATGCAATACAAATCATAACGATACCGTATTTTACCATCGACAGGGATGAACGAAAAGAAAATCTTATCTAATTTTGCCCTTTTAAGGGAACGGCAAAGATTGTTACGCGATTGAAAACAGCATTGACTTTTGCTCGATGCCTGCGTAATATGCTCCTAAGTACTGCTAAAAACTAAAGTTTTGAGGAAATTGATGTTTACTGGAATCATTGAAACCATCGGGATCATCAGACAGACCCGGCCGAACGGAAACCAGATGCGGCTGGCCATTGACCTGAACCGCATTGCCGATGGAACGAACTTAGGCGACAGTGTCGCCATCAATGGCGTGTGCCTGACGGTCTGCCGGCTGAATGGAATGGTCGCCGAATTTGATGTCAGCACCGAAACCGTCCGAAAAACAACTCTCATCTCGCTGAAAAGCGGTTCGCCGGTCAATTTAGAACGGGCCAT
>NBLM01000032.1 GCA_002084585.1 Planctomycetales bacterium 4572_13
AAAGACTGAATCTGAAGCTGGCTATAGAAGTTAAAGGATGCCCTCAAAGCAAGAATTTTAGGGCCACAGAGAAAATATTACTTGACTCTGAGCTCTTCATAGGTAGGACAAAATGGGTTGGCGCATAGAAAAACGCCGGCGTTGGCATACCGGCGTTTTGCATAATGGTGTTCTATGTTTGTTTCGTGCTCACTTTTAGCACATCGCGAGATAGCTGGCGATGGCTAAGATCAGGATTCGCTTCTTATTGGCGACAAACGGAACCCAGAACTTGTAATAGTACTCTGTCATCGTTTTCTCCCAAAAGTGACTTTTCTAATCAACCCCCTATGACCGAAGCCATTTTCATCATGACCGCATTATACAATATAGTTGCCGCAGATGCAAGAAAAAAAAAGTGGATGAAGTATAAGTCTATCAGTATGGTATGGTTATGTATTAAATGTCGCAATATTTTTTCGCCTCACCGGCTGAGCTGCATCTGTATCTGTGGCTGTGAACCTTTTGCTGTTACACGATTTTTCCGTCATTTTTTCATAATCGGTGCGAACCGGGGTTGGATATGCTTCGTATCTAACAGTGAAAAGGATAAAATATAACATGCCTCCTTCTAATGCCAGGTATTCTAACCTGGGAAAGAGCAACGGGTTCCTCCTTCCCGTTGCTTTCTTTTCACTTTTTTTTGGCCGCCGCATTTTTCATAATACCCCGTTAAAAACGGGGAACCTGTGATGTCGATTCGTACAATAGCAAGATATTGTTATAAGAAATGCCGTTAGTGGTAGAATCCCCGACTACTTTACAGTACTCTATGTCGGGTTGGTTACAGTTTAGCCAACTCAATCGTAAGTTGTTATGTATAAAAAGGTAATAGTAAGAGGAATTGAATTGTGACAGGAAAAGAACGAGTAAAAAAAGCATTTCGCAGCGAGGTAGTTGATCGGGTTCCGTGGGTTCCCTTTGTTGGATGCCATGCGGGTGCGTTGCTGGGTGTTTCGGCAGAGAAGTTCTTAAAATCAGAGAAATTGATTGTCGAAGGCGTTTCTAAGGCCGTTGAGTTGTATCGTCCGGATGGGATTCCGGTGGCCTTTGATTTGCAGATAGAGGCTGAGGCGCTGGGGTGTGATCTGGTCTGGGCCGAGGAAAACCCGCCGGCGGTGGTCAAGCATCCGCTGATGAACGGGACGGCCCTGGAGGATTTCCGGATTCCGAACGCTGAAGACGGGCGCATCGGATTGGTTCTCCGTGCCGCCAGGACATTACGGTCCGAGCATCCTGATATTGCCCTGTACGGGCTGATTACCGGACCTTTTACGCTGGCATTGCACCTTCTGGGAACAGACATCTTTATGAAGATGTTTGACGATACCACTTATGTTCACAAATTGTTGGCCTTTTGCAAAGATGTTTGTGTGGCGATGAGTCGTTATTACATCGAGGCCGGTTGCGATGTGATCGCCATGGTCGATCCGATGACCAGCCAGATCGGGCCGGATCAGTTTACCCAGTTTGTAACACCGTATGTAACCGAGTTGTTTGAATCCATCCGCACCCAAGACGCATTGAGTTCGTTCTTTGTTTGTGGCCATGCTCAGCAGAATATCGCTGTGATGGCTGAATGCAAATGCGACAACATTTCTATTGATGAAAATATTCCGCTGGATTATGTCCGTGACGAATGCGAGAAGCACGGCATCAGCTACGGCGGTAATTTGCAACTGACGAGTGTATTATTGCTTGGCGAACCGATTGATGCTCAGAAAAATGCGATCGCCTGTATGGAAACTGCCGGGGACAAAGGGTTTATTCTGGCTCCCGGTTGTGATTTGCCGTACGCGACACCGCAGGCGAACCTGACAGCAATCACGGAGATTGTTCACGATGAATACAAACGCCAGGTAGCTGCCCAGGTGGCTTGTGAGAGAAGCGATGAGGATCGGCTTGATTTAGAAGAGTACGGCAAGGCCGACAAAGTCATCGTTGATATCATTACACTGGACTCGGAGGCCTGTGCGCCGTGTCAGTATATGGTGGATGCGGTTAAACGGGTTACGCCGGAGTTTCAGGGAATTGTCGAATGGCGTGAGCACAAGATTAAGTATCGTGAGTCGCTGGTATTTATGACGAGCTTGATGGTGCGGAATATCCCGACGATCTGCATTGACGGCGAGATTGTTTTTGTTTCTCGCATTCCACCCAAAGACGAATTGATCGCCGCGATCCAAAAACGCATCAATGAAAAGTTCCGTCTGCGGATTCAGCAGCGAAAAGCATCTATCTATGTTCTCGACAGCGGCTGTCACAAAACCGATGCCATGGAAGAAAATCTGAAGACCGCGATTCGCGAACTGGGTGTCGACATCAATGTTGAAAAGATTACCGATCCGGAAGTCATCCAGTCGTATGGCATAGCGACAAGCCAAACGCCGGCTATTGTGGTGGCAAAGTATCAGGTCAAGTCGCTCAGGCGTTTGCCGGAGGTGGTGGCTATTAAGGAGTGGCTCAAGGACTTACAGTAAACGAAGAATTATGAATACGATAGATGTATATATTTTGACGGGATTTGTCGGTGCGGGCAAGACAACCGCATTGAACCATCTGCTGCAGACAGAACCACTTGCTTCAGCAAATCCTGCCTTGATTATCAATGAATTCGGCAAGATCGGAGTTGATGGAGCGCTAGTTCAGAAGCAGGATCTGAAACGGTACGATATCAACAAGGGCAGTATCTTCTGTATCTGTACAAAGACGGATTTCCTCAAGGCACTGACCGAGATTGCCGAGAGCAAATGCCATCAAAGTTTGCTGATTGAGGCGACTGGAATCGCCGAGACCGTGGACATCGAGTCATTTCTGGATGCGCCGAAACTCAAAGAGATTTACCAGGTCAAAGCCAATCTATGCCTTGTTGACGCGGCGAATTTTACGCGTATCGCCGCCTTTCTGAAACCGGCCAAAACGCAGGTGCAGTACGCAGATGCCTTGATTGTCAACAAATGCGATTTGGTGAGTGAGTCCGAATGCTACACGCTGGCTAAAATCCTCGAAAACCTCAACCCGAATGCTCCCAGAACCCAAACAACGAACGGCAAAATCGATACAGATTTCTTAGCCGATATTCGGCACAACATCCACAATGATAAAACCCTTGAGCAGCCGCCGGAGGATATTATCGCCGTTTCGATCTCGACGGAGAAGCCCTTTAATCACGAGGCGTTTTATCGAACACTTGACGACCTGAAAGAAAATCTGTTGCGTCTAAAGGGGAATGTCAATTTTAACGACGGCGTGAAGTTTGTCGAGCTGGCCGGAACAACAATTACCGAAACAGACCCATCCGAAGAACTAACAAAACAAAATGCAGCACCCACCGCTTTCACCGCCATCGCCTGGAAGATTGACACTGAAGCCCTGAAATCCACTTTGCTTGCGTGTAGTTCGTAGAGAGGCCTATGAAAAATGGTGGTTTTGGTGTGTTCCTGCTCGCAAAAAAGGAACTTTTGAATAAAAATTTCAAAAAAAATCAGCAAACACTTGACAGACCCACCAAGTAGGACTACATTAGTCCGAGACGATAAAAGTAAAGATAAGTGAAAGATATTGTTGTGGATTTAATCCGTCGGGATACTGATTATGCTTTTCGCTTTATGGCCCAATTGACGGGGGCATATAGCGGGGGCGGCCGTTTGTCGGCTCGTGTGCTGGCCAAAGACAACGAGGTATCCTATTCGTTGGCCTGCAAAATCCTGCAGAAACTGGCTGGAGCGGGGCTTGTCGAGAGTACGATGGGGCCTAAAGGCGGATTTCGACTGGCGAAAAATCCTGAAACAATCGAGTTTAAGCAGATTATCGAGGCGGTTCAGGGGCCGGTGAGTGTGAATAAATGCCTAATGGGCGACTATCAGTGTCCGCTCAAGGGCAAGTGTCCGGCTCATCCGAAAATGGCCGTTCTGCAATCGCAGATCAACGGCTATCTAAAAAAACTGACATTACAGGAATTTATTAGCGGAGAGTAAAGAAAATGGGTCGCATTGAAAAGCAGACAGAGTGTCTTGAGGTGTGTTATGGAAAAGCCGCCGCTCTCGAACAATTGATCGGGTACGCCGATGATTCCATTGTCAGCAAAACGCTTCTGGACAAACCTATCGGAACGATCACCCTGTTCGCCTTTGATATCGGACAGCGGCTCAGTGAGCATACGGCGCCGTTCGATGCGGTGGTGCAGGGCGTGGACGGGCAGGGCGTTGTTACGATTGACGGGGCCGATCATACGGTTGACGCCGGACAGATTGTCATTATGCCTGCCAATATTCCGCATGCGGTGCGTGCGGAACAAAAATTCAAAATGTTACTGACAATGATTCGCGTCAAAAAAACGAAATCTTAATAGACCGAAATTTTAATTGGAAAGGATAAATCAAATGTTTTGCTATCAATGTGAACAAACAGTAGGGGGTAAAGGGTGTACGAAAATCGGCGTGTGCGGCAAGACAGCCGAAACTTCAGACTTGCAGGATCTTCTGGTCTATGCGGCACAGGGTATTTCGATGTATGCACACCGGGCGGGACAACTCGGCCTGACAGATCGTGCGGTCGATCAGTTTGTCGTCGAGGCGCTGTTTACCACCGTGACCAATGTGAACTTTGATCCGGTTCGCCTGGAGGCGCTGATTGCCAAGGCGGGGCAAATGCTCGATCAAGCCAAGGCGTTGTACAGCGAGGTCTGTCAGAAAAACGGAAAAGAACCGGAGCATTTGATTGGCCCGGCCCAGTGGAAGGTTCCCGGCAAGCGAGATGAAATGCTGACTCAGGCCGCTTCGCACAGTATTGCTAATCGGGTGGAGGCGTATGGTGCGGATATTGCGGGCTTACAGGAATTGATTGTGTACGGTCTTAAAGGAACCGCCGCTTATGCGGACCATGCAAGGATTTTGGGCATCGAAGACGATGGCGTGTATGCGTTCTTCCACGAGGCGATGGACTTTTTAACCGGGCCGCTGGCATCTGATGTCGATGCACTGGTCGCGATGTCGCTGAAAGTTGGTGAGGTCAATCTGAAAGCGATGGGCCTGCTCGATGGGGCTAATACAGGCGTTTATGGTCACCCTGAACCGACGACGGTGCGTGTTACACCGGTTAAGGGCAAGGCGATTCTCGTTTCCGGCCATGACTTAAAAGATCTGGATTTGCTGTTGAAGCAGACCGAGGGCAAGGGCATCAATATCTACACGCATGGTGAGATGCTGCCGTGTCTGGCCTATCCAGGATTGAAAAAGTACAAACATCTCGTAGGCAACTACGGCGGTGCGTGGCAGGACCAGAAAAAAGAGTTCGATGCGTTTCCCGGTTCGATTCTGATGACAACCAATTGCATTCAGAAGCCGCAGGAAACCTACAAGGCCCGTATCTTTACGACCGGGCTGGTCGCCTGGCCGGATGTTGTGCATATCGGTCGCGATAAGGACTTTACACCAGTCATCGATGCGGCACTGGCGGCGGACGGATTCGCCGAAGATGCCGAAGAAAAAACCATTACGATTGGTTTTGGGCATAACGCTGTGATGAATGTGGCTCCTGCGGTAATCGATGCGGTTAAGGCCGGGCAGATCAAGCACTTCTTCCTGATCGGCGGTTGTGATGGCGCCAAACCGGGCCGCAATTACTTTACCGATCTGGCCCAACAGGTACCGGATGATTGTGTTATTATGACGCTGGCGTGCGGCAAGTACCGCTTCAACAAACTGCCATTCGGTGACATTGGCGGCATTCCCCGGTTGCTGGATATTGGCCAGTGTAATGATGCCTATTCGGCCATCCAGATTGCGGTTGCACTGGCGGACGCGTTCGAGTGCGGTGTCAATGACCTGCCACTGTCGATGGTGTTGAGTTGGTACGAACAAAAGGCCGTCTGCATCCTGCTGACCCTGCTGCATCTGGGCATTCAGAATATCAAGCTGGGGCCAACCCTGCCCGCATTCATCGGGCCCAATGTGCTGAATGTGCTGGTCGAAAACTTCAACATCGCCCCGATCACCACGCCTGAAAAGGATCTGGCGGAGATGCTGGCTTAAACGAATAAAGAAAAAACAGCCACAGAGGACACAGAGTATAATGGTTTTTTATCTCGGTGTTCTCTGTGAACTCTGTGGCAAATAATGGGGCTATTATGGCACTTCGAAATATTGTAAAGATTGATAAAGACAAATGTAACGGCTGCGGGCGGTGTGTCAATGCCTGTGCCGAGGGTGCGATACAAATGATTGACGGGGAGGCCAAGCTTGTCAGTGAGATCTATTGTGACGGGCTGGGTGCGTGTCTGGATTGCTGTCCGGTCGATGCGATCACCATCGAACAGCGCGAGGCCGCCGAGTTCGATGAGGAAGCAACGAAGCGGTATCTCGAAGAGCTGGCCCGTAATAAAGCCGCCTATGAAAAACAGGCACCGAAAAAGCCGGAGGGGTTCGTTTGTCCGGGTTCGCGGATAATGAATTTGGATGTGGAGCAAAAAGATGATGCCGACAAATCCGGCGATGTGTCCTCGCAGCTGGGGCAGTGGCCGGTGCAGCTTACACTGGTTTCGCCGATGGCACCGTATTTCGCCGGAGCCGATCTGATGCTGGTAGCCGACTGTGTGCCGTTTGCGATGGGCGATTTTCACGCCAAGCTGCTCAAAGGCAACGCCATCGCCGTGGCCTGCCCGAAGCTGGATGATACCGGCGCCTATGTTCAAAAGATCGCCGATATCCTGGCCACCGCCAAGCCCAAATCATTGACGGTTGTCCACATGGAGGTTCCCTGTTGTAACGGTCTTCGGTTTATGGCTGAAAAAGCGATTACCCAGTCCGGTTCGGACCTGACCATCAAAGACATCACGATCAACTTACACGGCGAAGTGATGTAAAAGCTGATTTTGAGCTGTTATCCGATATTCTTTCAAAAAAAATACAGGATTGGCAAAATAAACTCGCAATTTCCCGCCAATAATGGACAATGGCGGCATGTTGAAATGATAGTCAGCTACGCAGAACCCTGGAAGTTTATCGAGATCAGCTTATATTTATATACTGAGCCGAATCAGCAGGTTCTGGCAGGACAGGAAAGTCGCATTATGTTGTCCACTGTCATTTCTCTATTATCATTGAAAAAATATTATTGTATTAAGAATTGAAGGTGTCTTATCCGAAAAATACCTGCTCTTAAAATTGGTAATCTAACGATTGATCCTCCGATTATTCAGGGCGGCATGGGCGTGAGGGTTTCTAAGGCCAATCTCGCCGCTGCTGTCGCGAACGAGGGCTGTGCCGGCATAATTGCTACCGTAGGCCTAGGCAAATTTGAAAATTTCCCCGGCTCGAAATTTACGGAAGTGAACCGCATCGCGCTGCAGGATGAAATTCGAAAGGCCCGACAAATGTCCCGTGGGGTTATCGGTGTTAATGTGATGGTCGCGTTGTCAGATTACAAATCGTTGGTCGATACTTGTGTTCAGGAAAAGGTGGATATGATCATTTCGGGGGCGGGGTTGCCCTTGAGTCTGCCGGCCTATACTATCGGAACCGATATTAAATTGCTTCCAATTGTTTCATCGGCTCGTTCGTTGAAGCTCATTTGCCGAAAGTGGAAGAAGGATTTTGACCGCGTTCCCGATGCGGTTGTTGTTGAGGGTGGCAAGGCTGGCGGGCATCTTGGATACTCGCTTGAGCAGATTGAGAAGAACAGCCCGACATTGGATGAATCACTGATCGAGGTTTTGGAATTTGTGAATAGCTTACCGATGCCGATCCCCGTGATTGTTGCAGGCGGTATTTTCAGCGGACAGGAAATGGCTCACTATCTGAACTTGGGTGCGTCGGGCGTACAGATGGCCACGCGGTTTGTCTGTACTGAAGAATGCGATGTCGATATGAAATTCAAACAGGCCTATCTGGATGCCGGGCCGGAGGATATTACGCTCATCAAAAGTCCAGTGGGGATGCCGGGTCGAGTCATCAAGAATGCGTTTGTCGAAAAGATTAAGTCCGGACAGACAATTCCATTCAAATGCAAATACCGATGTTTGAGAAGCTGTGATCCTACCGTGGTTCCTTATTGTATTGCGGAGGTCTTGTCCAAGGCCGCTGAGGGCCAACTGGATGAGGCGTTTGCTTTTGCCGGCAGTAATGCCTGGCGGTGCAACGAGATTATTTCGGTAAAATCGCTGATTCAAAAGATTATGCAGGAATATGAAAACGCCAAACGATGCGAATCGCCCGAATAATACGACAGCGCGATTGATTATAAAATCACGCTGAAATCCTAAACTCTAAACAATATCAAAAGACAAAAACCCTGATTTACAAAGCAAAAACATCTTTTTTTGTTCATCCGATGCTTTGAGTTTTGTCGTTATCGTTTTGAATTTGTTTAGGATTTAGAGTTTCGGATTTAGAATTTTACAAAAACAGGCCGCTCTAAAACAACGAACTACGCCCCATCAATCTGATTGCCGGCTACTTTGATTCTTTGATTTTTCTTTTGGCTTGAGTGTAGTTTGTTTCGCCGAGGCGGCTGATGATGGTCTCGCGGTCGGGATACATAATTCGAAACTGTTTGCGGTAAGCGTCTTCGATCTCCACCGATTTTCGGTAATGGCCCAGAGCGATTTTTGGCTTGTTTAACGATTCGGCAACCTTTGCGAGATTATAATGCAATTTTCCGGAACCCGGATAACGACTGATGGCTTCTTGGAAACTGTCAAAGGCCTTTTGCAGATATTTTTCTTTCTGTTGACCTTCGGCCTGCTCGGCCAGTAATGCCTGGATATGTCCCAGCAAACGCCATGGTTTGAAGTCCGCCGGATTGCGTGACGCGGCGACATGAGCGAAATCGGATGCCTTTTCAAGGAATCGCCTGTCTTTATTGACTTGCTGCTGATAGGTCTGCTTAAATATTCCCGCAGCCTGATAGGCCGTTTTAGATGAAAGCGAATCGGCCTCAATCGCGGCCTCGATCAATTTAATCCGGTTAACATCATCGCCCATCGCCTGTTTAAAGTACCCCTCAGTACGCATCGGCGGCAGCAAAGCAATCGCCAGATAAACAACCGCCACAATCGCAACCCCAGCCCAAAGCCCCAATCGTTTTGGCGCATCGAGTATGATGATATTTTCTGCTTTCTCTACTGTATTGTGCATCGGTGCAATTAAAATCGCGACAAACAGCCAGAATACCCCGAATATCCCCGGCTCAAAGAGCGCAAAGTCGATCAAATTATGAATCAGCACTGCAATGAGCCCGCATATCAAAGCGATGGCCAGCCGCTCATTATGGCCATCGACCGACTTATCCCCCAGCGAAGCCGTACGCAACAAAATAAATGCAAAAATAAAAACGCCCGCAGGAATCAAATATAATACAATATACGCCGCAGAGCGAACATCGACCCGTTGATACAAAAACTCTGTATCCACCAATGCTGGACGGACAAACAGCAACATCACCGCACTGACCGCCAACAGGCCGATCCAGATGTTGCTTCGCTTCGAATTCGATGAGCCACCGGGCAAATGGCTGTCTGCATAGAAATGGGCGAACACTTTGTACAGCGGAAGTAAAACGGCGGCTAAAAATGCGATCAGTCCCAACGGGCCATATTGGCTCAAGAGCGACAGCATCCAGTTGTGCGGATTCTGAACAGTTTCGGATGCGGCGGGAACTTTATAGTGCGTATAGAAATCGGTAAAATTGCCGCCGCCGATGCCGGTTACATCTTGGTCGCAAATCATCGTCGCCGCACTTTGCCAATACTGCCAGCGAACCAGCATCGAATTACCGCCGGGCAACCGCCCATGCTCAAGGCCGTAGGAAGTCACCAAACCAGCCACCAAAATGATCAATAGCAATAGCAGGACACCAAACAATAGTCGTCGTTTCCAGATTGCTTTACCGAAAACACACAATACGACAAGCAACCCCAATCCCAGAATAAGCGCCCCGATCCCGCCTTTGCTTTGGGTCAGAAAAAGTCCGAACAGCACAATCCCGAACACCAGCCCATAGCAAACCAACGCTGCGAGTTGCTCCTGCGACATCTTTTTGCCGACGGCTTGTAGGCACAATCCCAGTCCAGCGAAGACCGCCAGCAGGAAAAAGGATGCCGCCGAGTTGCTGGTCATCAGGAAACCGCGAATGTCCCTGGAGTAGAGCCGATGCTCGTACATCCAGTGTTCCATGCTGTCGGGTTCAATTCCCATCTTGTTCAGATGTGCGGTCGGGTCTGCCTCGTAATCTTCAACAAGCGTTTCATTTGACACGGTCCGCTGACCAATACATTGAACCGTCGCCGCGACGCCGACTGCCAAGATCAGCAGTAACGCCAGCCGTATCTTCGCCGCTGAAGTCAGCAGTTGCACCAGAAACAGCCCGGCCAACATGGGAGTCGCCAATGTTACCATATCCGTTACCGCCGCCCGCTTGTCCGAAGCAAAACAGGCCGACAGGATCCCTGCGAAAATAAAAACCCCGACGGCAATCCCGAAACCGGTTTTTCGCCAGCGGAGTTGACCTCGCAGGGCCGAAACAAGCAACCACACAACAACACACGCCAGCATCAGCGACGAAATCAGCAAGCTGACGATTTCTGAGCTAAGAAACAGCCGCGTTTGAAGCTGATCGATGTGCGGCGTTTCGATAATCGTTGTGCGAAGGACAATCAGCCCCAGCAGAATGCACAGCAACATGTTTTCCAGCCATCGCATGGCCGGCGATGTGTCTTTTGCAGAAGTCATTGGCCCTCCTTGCCGCCAGTCGCTTCAAGAATCGCGATAAAAATCAACACCATTACCATTTGGACGAAAATCAACACAGCACCAACCAGATCGGCCTGCTGCAGGAGAACGGCTCCTAATCCGGTACACAGTGTGGCCAGATACAGTGTCAACGCCACCTGCCGGTCGGACAGGCCCCGGCGTTTGAGCCGATGGGAAAAGTGTTGTGTATCGCCGACAAACGGGCTTTTCCCCTGCCTGAGCCGCAGAAAGGTTACACTGATAAAGTCGTACAGCGGCACGGCCATCACGACCAAAGGCATAAAAACTGAATACAGCTTTGTCCCCACTTCGGGGTCGTGATAGGTTGTCCTCAGGGTTATCAGTGCCACGAAGAATCCCACCACCATCGAGCCGCAATCACCCATAAATATCTTTGCGGGTGGAAAATTCAGCAGCAAAAACCCCAACAATGCACCGGCAAAAACCATCCCCATCGCTCCCACGAAAATCTGCCCGCTGCGCATCGCCGCCGCCATCAGTACACAGGTTGCAATCAAAGCAATGCCGGCACTGGTCCCGTCCATGTTATCGAGAAAGTTGAAGGCGTTAATCATCAGCACGATCCAGAACACCGAAAGGGCCGTCGTAATGAGCTTGTTTTCGATAAACATCTCCACACGGATATCGGCAAACCAGGCGGCAATAAACGCCGCGGCAAACTGAACACCCAGTTTAACAAATGGCCCCAAATGTTTTTTGTCATCCCACAGACCCATCAGATGCAAAATCATCGCCGCCGCCAAAACGATCAGCAGATCGTTGATTTTCGTCATAAATCCTGCGGCGTGCTGGGCGAGGGATTGATCGATAAACGCCAGATGTCCCGGTGCAACGACAAACTTAACCATTGCCGCTCCGGCCAGAATGAACAACGCAATCGTCCAGAAAATCGCAATCCCGCCGCCGAGCGCAATCACATTGCGGTTGTAGCGACCCTCTCTCGGCTGCGAAACAAAATCCGTGCGAATAGACAACTGCTTCACACAGATCGTCAATATCGCACTGCAGAAAAATGCCGCAAGGGGTAAAGCAATCGTTGCTATTGTTAAATGACGGATGGCCATTCTCCTGATATTTAATCCCGCCGTAAGAGTTCACACTTTAGTGTGTAAACAAACAAGCTAAAGCTCGAACTCTTACAATCATTTTTTCCGTTCTCTTAGCTGCTGGACGAGCATTTGTCGCATCTTGCTCAGGTACGCATTATACCGTCCGCTCTTGTAATCGGGAAATGTAAAAGGGAAAGTTTCCCAGCGGCCCTTGTTATAGGTCAGCGTTACTTCGGCGTACATGTGATCGCCGATGTAGATACGGTGGGCAAAGTTTTTGGTCGAAGCCAGCACCAGTTTAGACGGTTCGATGAAGCCGGGGTCAAAATTGATTGGTCGCGGATAGGGCGTATCCAGTGATGTGGCCAAATCCTGCTCCATCCGATTGGTTTCATGCTTGATCGCGGCCAACCGCCCGGGATCGATGAGATTCTCGAACGCCATAAACTGCCGCACCATATTTGGCCCGGCTTCGCTTTCATAATACTCAGTCATATCAAACGGCCAGACTTCGCTGATCAGATCCGTTGTACCATAAGCATCCAGTAACACGCCCCGCGATATTTCGAGCGCACGCTCATCACACGCCAAAATCCCCACAATCAGCTTAACCGGTTGGATGTCCTGTATTTCCCACATAGATATTTTTCCACAGAGAGCACAGAGATTATTTTAAACCACGGATTTCACGGATTTACACGGAACATTTTTTATCTTTTTTAATCTGTGAAAATCTGCGTAATCCGTGGTTTCTTTTTAATGGCTTTACTGTTTTACTTTGTTCAATTTGGCTTTCATATCGGTCACCATCTCGGCGACTTTTTGGGCGGCGGTGTCCAGCGGCAGTGTGCTTCGGTCGGGTTCTGAGCGGAGTTTGAGTTCGACATTGCCCTCGGCGAGCGACTTTTTGCCGATGGTTACACGGATCGGAATTCCGAGCAGGTCCGCATCCTTGAACTTAATCCCGGCGCGGGCCTTGCGGTCGTCGATGAGGACTTCCACGCCGGCGTCCAGCAACTGCTGATAGATTTTTTCCGCTGCTTCGACGATCTCGTCTTCCTTTCCGGCGGGTGTAACGATGACTTCCCACGGGGCAATCGTAATCGGCAGGATCATGCCGTTTTCGTCGTGGCCGTTCTCGATGGCCGAGGCGATGATCCGGTTGATGCCGATACCGTAACAGCCCATCAGGCAGTCCTTTTTCTTGCCGCCCTCGTCGAGGAAATTCGCCCCGAGTTTTTTGCTGTATTTATCGCCCAGCTTAAACACCTGTCCGACTTCGATACCGCGTTTGAAGAGCAGTTTTTTGCTTTCGTAGGTATCGCCCTCAACCGCATTACGAATATCGACCACCTGAATATTCTCGCCTTCAGTCGGGAAATCCCGTCTCGGCACAACATTCATCAGATGAGCATCCGTTTTGTTCGCCCCCGTTGTCCCGACGGCCATCGCCGCGACGGCATGGTCGATAAAGACCTTGCCGACCTTATCAGACAACCCCACCGGCCCGGCAAAACCAACCGCCGCCCCCGTCAATTCGGCAACCATCGCCTCATCCGCCATCTCATAAGCGGCTCCATCCAGCAGCCGCGTCAGCTTTTCCGGATTGACTTCATGGTCGCCGCGAACCAGTACCACCACAACATTATCACCGCAGGTATAGACCAGCGTTTTAATTAACTGATCGGCTTCGAGTTTCAAAAATGCACAAACCTCTTCAATCGTTTTCGCCTTGGGCGTATGCACCTCTTCGGGCGCTTCAATCTCAACAGCGGGCTGTTTGGGCAACGCATCCACTGGTGCCTTTTCGATGTTCCACGCCTCTTTGTCATCGTCAGTATAGACAATCACATCCTCGCCATTTTCGCACGGCACGGTAAACTGATGCGAGCCGGAGCCGCCCATCTCGCCAGACTCGGCCAGCACGATGACGAACTCCACGCCGCACCGCTCGAACACGCGGCAATAGGCATTGTACATTTCCATATAAGTTTCGTGCAGCGAATCTTCATCGATATTAAAGCTGTACGAATCCTTCATAATGAACTCGCGCGAACGCAGTACGCCGAACCGCGGGCGAAATTCGTCGCGATATTTCGTATTGATCTGATACAGATTCATCGGGAGTTGCTTATACGACTTAATCTCGTTGGCCGCCAAAAAAGCAAACCCCTCTTCAGCCGTCGGGGACAGGACATTGCCGCGCCCGTGTCGATCGGCAAACCGGCCTAAGGTTTCCCCGTAGTCTACATCCCGCCCTGTCTGCTGCCACAGATCCAGCGGCTGGATCATCGGCATCAGCATTTCCTGGGCGCCGGTGCGGTCCATTTCCTCCCGCACGATCTGTTCAACCTTGCGAATCATTCGATAGCCCGCAGGCAGATAGATATAGGTGCCGCTGGCCAGTTTGCGTATCAACCCCGCACGAAGCATCAACTGGTGGCTGATAATCTCCGCATCCGCAGGCACTTCCTTCATCGTCGGTATCAGTGTTTGACTGTATCGCATTTGTAACCCATCTTAAACCAGATAATCGTTTCTTTTAAATCTACTATTTAACCATGAAGAACATGAAGACATAATTTAAGTCAGTAGCCAGAAGGCAGTGGCTGTCTATTGCCTGTATAAAAAATTCGTGTATATTCGTAATACAATCTTGTATTTCTTTGTTTTTTATGCATCATTTTTTAGCCGTAACGCTGTAATTCTTTATTTAACAAGATGTTATGCAGGGAACCAAGGAACTTCATTCTTTTTTGGTTGCGGCTTGACCGCCCTAAGTTCATTCGTGGTTCTTATTAATCCGCAACATCAAGGTCGCTACGGATATCGTTCAAAACTCTATTCATATAATTCATCAAGACATTTTTCGACAGTGTCCTGTGAAACTTCGTGCGCCCATTGACCCTCTTTGCAAAATGTTGTCCCCAGTGATTCGAGCAGGATAAAACGCGGCCAGCTGCCGACGGCTTTTTTATCTTTTCGCAGCAGCTCAATCAATCGCTGTTTATCGAGTGCTGTCGGAATTGTCGTCGGCATTCCAAGTTTCAGCAACAATTCCTTGATGCGTTCGAGTCGGTTGTCGGCAACCAATCCCAGGCGTTGCTCGATTTTTCCGGCGGCAATCATCCCGATTCCGACAGATTCACCGTGCAGCAGTTCGAATCCGCTGGCTGACTCCACGGCGTGGCCAATCGTATGACCGTAGTTCAAAATCCGCCGCAGGTTTTTCTCGGTTGGGTCTTCGGCAACAACCTCGGCTTTGATCCGGCAATTGGTGTAGGCGATTTTTTCAAGAACAGCCATGTCCTTATCAAGAATCGCATTGATATTTGTCTCAAAAAATTCAAAGTAATCTTTATCTCGAATCGCCGCATGCTTGACCGACTCAACCAACCCCGCACGATACTGTCGGTCATCCAGTGTCATCAGAGTCTCTACATCAATATATACCGCCTCCGGCTGCCAGAAAGCGCCAAAGGCATTCTTGCTGACCGAGCTATCCACACCGGTCTTGCCGCCAACACTGGAATCGGCCTGAGAAACCGTCGTGGTCGGGATCTGGATAACGGGAACGCCGCGTTTGAAGATCGCCGCCGCAAAGCCGGCGATATCGCCCACCGTACCGCCGCCGAGCGACACAACAATACTGTCGCGGCCAAGAATATTTTTCTCCATCTCCTCGACAATCGCGACAACCGTCTGAATATGCTTGGAAACCTCCCCCGCTGGCTCGATCACAAATGACGGCACGCTTTCGTTGCCGAGCAGCGTCTTCAAATGCCCCGCCTTGACCAGTTCAGCATCCGTTACAATAAACGGATTAAGCGCAGGCCATCGATCGCGTATCTGCCCCCAAAGCCGCCCAAGCATCCCGCGACCAATGGTGATCGCATAAGCCGATTCGGCAACCGCCGGAACTTTCACATCAAGTTTTCGAATATTTTGACTCATTTTACCGCTAAAATCGCTGTTTTTGTCAATAGAATCACGACATTATACAGAAATTCCCCGATTTTGCAACGAGGAATTGGTCGGGTGGCAAGCTATGCTTGGCCGTGGGATTGACCACATGGCAGTCGTTATCGAGATGTCGTCAATAGGACAGGACCGTATGAATATCGTACTGTCCCAGCTTATTCTGGCCTTTCAGGTCGGTCAGTTCGATTAAAAAGGTCAGGCCGTGAATTTTACCGCCCAATTTTTCGATCAGTTCACACGCCGCGACCATCGTGCCGCCGGTGGCCAGCAGGTCATCGACCATTAAAACCTTTGTTCCTGATTCAACTGCATCGGTATGGACCTCTACAGTGTCCTGTCCGTATTCCAGACCATAACAGACGCTTTCGGTGTGATAGGGCAGCTTGCCTTTTTTGCGAATCGGCACGAACCCGACACCGAGTGCCTTGGCGACGGCTGAACCGAAAATGAACCCCCGGGCCTCCACCGCCGCGATCACATCAATGCCCTTGTCCTGAAACGGCTCGGTCAATCGTTCGATTGCACATGCCAATGCCCGCGCATCCGCCAGCAACGGTGTGATGTCCCGAAACAAGATCCCCTGCTTCGGAAAATCCGGGATGTCCCGAATAAATTGTCTCAAATCCAGTGTTTCGTTTTTCATAGCAATATCCCCTACTAATGGGTCAATAAAAAAGGCGAAGTCCACCAGGAACTTCGCCTTGTCAGTTTGCTTTCGTCTCTTGTCCACTATGCCATCAAAAGCTCGTTCAATTGGGCAAGGGCGTTTTTTTGTAACTGACGAACGCGTTCCCGCGTCAGTCCCAGTTCGGCTCCGATTTGCTTGAGGGTCAACGGCTCGCCGCCATGGAGGCCGAATCTCAAACGCAGCACCTGGGCCTCTCTCGGATCGATCTCATTCAGCAACTGCAATGCTTTTTCCAACTCTTCATGGGTTCCGAGATATTCCTCAGGCAAAACAATTGTATCATCTTCAATCGCTTCGTCAATGCCGGCGTTCTGTTCGGAAGAGTCATGCTGAAATCCCGTATCCACCACCGCAACGATATCGCGAATTGCACGGGCCTTTCGCAACGGCACTTTCATTGCTGTGGCCATTTCGTCCAAGCTGACGGTACGCCCCAAATGGCTTTCCTGTTCGGCGTAAATCTGCCGCCATTGGTTAATCAGCTCAACCATATAAGTCGGGATATGAATCGGTTGCGAATTACTCAAAATTGCCCGCTTAATTGACTGTTTGATCCACCAGGCCGAATAGGTGCTGAATCGCACTCCGTGATCGGGGTCAAATGTATCCACTGCCCGCATCAGCCCCAGATTGCCCTCTTCGATCAAATCGCCCAAAGTCAGGCTGCGGCCCGAGAATTTCTTGGCGATATTAACGACCAGCCGGAGATTGCTTCGGATAAGCTGATCACGGGCGCCGGGGTCATTTTGTTCGAGCACCGCCGTGGACAGGGACTTTTCCTGCTCCCAGGTTAGCAGCGGGGCGGTGTCAATTTCTGACAGGTATTCCCTAATAGTTGCGTCAAAAGCCATCTGTATCACTCCTGTTCTGCGTTTAATTCCATTTTTACTGCAACAGACCCGTGTTATTACAGGGCTAACAGAGTGTGCCGCTCGTGAGCAACATGCTCTGTTAAAGTGTATCGACTATCCAATGCCCGCGATTAACTCCGCCAGCAAAAGCGACGGCTTTTTTATATACACTAATTGGCAATGTTTCGCAAACAAAATTAGATTTTCCGACCGATGGTATTACATTTGGTGTCGTTTTGGACAAGTTTCGTACAACTTTTTCGCAAAAAAACCTTGTTTACAGTGCCAAAAACACGACAAATGAGGTTTTTAAGGCCGTTATAATGCGTAAAAGGTCTGCGCTATCGGCGTGGGCAAAGAAAAACCCCCGCAACTTTAGGTTGCGGGGGTTGGGTGCTTTTATTTACGCTTCTTTGTCGGTGTTTTGACTTGGCAGCGAGATATTCAGCGAATCCGGCCTGAGGTCGCCGTCGAGTCCGCCGCGGCGGTTGGACGATTTGTCCTCGATGTCCTTGATCGGGGCATCTGCACCCTCTTCGGCGGCCTTGTCTTCGGCGGCCCACTGGACGCGACGCAAGCTCAGCCCAATCTTGCGGGAGTCGGTATCGACCCGAAGAATCTTGACCTCAAGTTCATCGCCGATCTTAACGACATCCTGCGGCGAATCAACTTTCTCATCCGACAGCTCGGAAATATGCAGCAGCCCTTCGAGGCCCTCTTCGAGCTTGATGAAGACGCCAAAATTGGTCAGCTTGGTAACGGCACCTTTGACAACCTGTCCCGGTATGTAAGTAGCCGGAATGGCGTGAACCCACGGATCCTCAGTCATTTGCTTGAGACCCAGTGAAACGCGCTGCTTTTCTTCATCCACTTCAAGGACAACGGCTTTGATTTCCTGTCCCTTTTGCAGGGCTTCGCCGGGATGATTGAACTTCTTGGTCCAGCTCATATCGGAAATATGGATCAGCCCGTCAATGCCCGGCTCGATCTCGACAAATGCACCATAGTTTGTCAAGCTGGTGACCTTTGTTGTAACAATCGTACCGGCCGGATATTTCTGCCCGGCCACGGACCAAGGATTCGTCTCAAGCTGCTTGAGACCCAGTGAAATCTCCTGCTTTTCCTTGTTGATGTCGAGAACCTGAATTTCGATATCCGAACCCAACTCCAGAATGTCCGCCGGATGGCCAATGCGTTTGGTCCAGCTCATCTCGCTGATATGAACAAGTCCTTCGATGCCCTCTTCCAGACGAACAAACGCGCCATAGTTCATAATGTTGACGATCTTGCCTGTCACGCGGCTGCCGATCGGATAGCGTTCTTCGACCGTTTTCCAGGGGCTTTCACTCTTTTGCTTCATCCCCAGCGAGATCTTTTCGTTTTCCTTGTCCACGCCGATGACCATACACTCGATTTCCTGATCCAGCTCGACCAGTTCGGACGGATGTGAGATGCGGCCCCAACTCAGGTCGGAAATATGCAGCAGGCCGTCTAAACCGCCAAGGTCCACGAAGACACCAAAATCGGCGATATTCTTGACAATACCTTTGCGGATCTGGCCCACTTCGATTTCGGCCAGAATCTTTTCCTTGCTGGCATAGCGTTCTTCTTCGATGATTTTACGACGCGAGACCACGATATTGTGGTTTTCGGTGTCGATCTTGAGAATTTTACACTCGATTTCCTGTCCGATAAAGCGGCTGATGTCGCCGGGTTTTCGGATATCGACCTGCGAAGCCGGCAGGAATACCGGAACACCAATATCAATCAGCAGACCCCCCTTAATGCGGCGGCTGACAATACCTTTGACCACATCGCCTTCGGCATTGTTCTCGATGACGCGTTCCCAGCCGCGAATACGGTCGGCTTTTCGCTTGCTCAACAAGATGTCCCCTTCGGCGACCATTTCCTCTACGAGAACTTCAATTTCCCTACCTGCGACAATCTCTTCGGGGTCATCGAACTCGTCGGCCTCAACCATGCCCTCGCTCTTAAGGCCCAACTCTACAACAACATCATTACCAAACTGGGTAACGATCCTGCCTGTAACAATGCTGCCCGGGGTGAGTGACTCGACTTTTTTCGCCAGTTCTTCTTCGAGAAGTTGGCTGTGTTCGGAAGTAAAAATTTCGTTGACTTGCTGGTCAATCTCTTCGTTGGAAAGGCCGAGCTTTGTGATGAGGTTTCTATCTACCATTATAAATCTCCTGTGGAGTCTGTTGTTAGCTGCAATCGCGCCCCACATTTACGCGATCCGCTTTTACCTCAATTGACATTATTGACATTAAGGTTCATAAATATAAAGATGCACCAGCTACGCCGCCAATGCGATTCTTACGGTTCAATACAACGGAGCTACAGCTTTTCAGATGCCGGTTCATAGCTTTCGAGATTTCGCACAAACTCCGAAACCACATCATCCGGGGTCGAAGCCCCCGCTGTTACCCCCGCCGTTGTCTTGCCGAAAAGACAGCTTTTATCAAGTTCGGCCCAGTTTTGCAAGTGATAAGTTTGCGGATTGTGTTTTTTGCACAATTCAGCCAGTTTTCGAGTATTGGCACTGTGCGAGCCGCCCAAGACAAACATTACGCCGACCTGCCGACAGAGTTTAACTGCGGCGGTCTGACGGGCCATTGTTTCCCGACAAAGCGTATTGATTATCTTTATCTCCGAAAAACCCTTACGGGCAATCGCCGCGATCATATTTGCAAAGTGGTCTGGGCTTTGAGTGGTCTGGCAAATCACACCTAACTTCTTTCCAAGGATTATCTTATCTAAATCTTCATCCGATGCGACAACCTCTACATCCTCGGCGAAACCAACCACTGCTTTGACTTCCGGGTGGTTTTTGTCACCGATGATGACAACTTTGTAGCCCTCTTCATTGAGTTGGCGGGCGATTTTCTGGACTCGTTTAACCAAAACGCAGGTCGCGTCCACAATTTTAAGTCCTTTTTCACGGATTTGGTCCAATTCGGCCAGTGTCGCTCCATGCGAGCGAATCAACACCGTGCCGGATTTGATGGTCTCGATAGAATCAACCGTACTTAAACCCGCTTCAGAAAGCTGGTTTACCATATCTTCATTGTGAATAATATGGCCCAAGCTGTGAACATCATCATGGTCTTCCAGCGTTTTTTGAGCTAAATTGATCGCCGTCCGCACCCCGGGACAAAACCCGCATTTTTCCGCTACCAATACTTTCATCGCAAACCCTGCCCACCAATCAGAACAAAATTATTTCGATCCTTGCTTGACATAACAGCATTATACTCTTTCAAGACGAATAATCGTAGGGTTCTTTGCCCATTTTCTGGCGGAGGTCGTTGTGCATGGTTTGCATGATCTGGTTGAGATTGCGAACGAATGCTTCTTCGCCGATCTGCTTGATTGTATCCGCGGGGATCGGCTTGCCATACGAAACCCCCACACGACCGCCGAGTTTGGGGTATTTCTGTGTGCGCGGCCAGCGATCAAAAATACCGTCCATCACCATCGGAACAATCGTTGCCCCGCTGCGGCGAACCAACAAGCTAAAACCCGGCTTGATTTCAGCAATTTTGCCGTCAAAGGTCCGGGATCCTTCCGGATACAGACAGACAATGCGCCCGCATTTGAGAATGTCAATGATCGCCCGCATCGATTTCAGGTCGGCCCCTTCCTGATTGATGGGGATGGTGTAGAAGCCGTCGATAATCAGCCCCCAAAAGCCCTTAAACAGCGTGGCTCGTGTTACATAATAAAATGGCCTCCACCGCCAGTTTTGACAAATGAGGGGATCGAGGAAGCTCTGATGATTACTCAATACCACTACCGGTCCGTCGGTCGGAAGATTTTTTTTACCGTAAACCTTGATGCGGTATATCAGATAGAGTAAGCCAACCAAGAGAAGTCGCCCCCCCTCATGCCAGATGTAGCGACGGAGAAAACCGTCTTTGTTTTTTATTTTAACCATGCTTTGTGTTTATAACCTCCAACATCCTGTTGACAACTCCATTGGCGTCGATATCCGTCGTGTCAATATGAATCGCATCTCCCGCTGGTTTCAGTGGGCTGATGGTTCTGTTTTCATCCGAGGCGTCCCTCTGGGCGATTTGTTCGTGCAGTGTGTCAAAATCTACCTCTTTTCCGGCAGTGGCGAGTTCTTCGTGCCGCCGCCGGGTTCGTTCTTTCGAGTCGGCGGTCAGGAAGAATTTGAACGCCGCATCCGGGAACACCACCGTTCCCTGATCGCGGCCCTCGGTAACGACTTTGTCGAATTGTGCGGCGAACTGCTTCTGCAATTTAACAAGTCGGGATCGTAATGGAGGTTGGCTGGCGACAAATTTGACCTTTTCAGTTACTTTCGGTTCGCGAATGGCCTCTGTTGCATTCTGTCCGTCAAAGGTCACTTTCAGCACATCACCATCATGCTTAAAATTAAACGCGGTCCGGTCCATCATCTCCAAAACCGCCGGTGTATCAGTCAGGTCGATCCCGGCATTCATTGCCGCGAGGGTAACGGCACGATAGGTTGCGCCGGTGTCAAGAAATATCGCTCCCAATTCCTTCGCCAGCATTCGTGCGACTGTGCTTTTGCCCACCCCGGCAGGTCCGTCAATTGTAATGATAAAAGTGTCCATTCGTGGTTCTTCTGCCGTCAACAGTTTTCCGCTTCTCGGCAATCGCAATCGTCATTATTATCGCAGGTATTAGCGTTATCATCCCGGTGAATCACCACGATACTCGTATCATCGGTCTGACTGGCCAATCCTGAAAATCGCCGCCGATAGCGGAGAAGATTATGCACCAGCCCTTCGGCATCATTCCGAGGACACTTTTTCAACGCCTTGAGCATTTCTTCTTTGCCCCAGGTTCGGCCGTCAAAGTCCATCGCGTCGATCAGGCCATCGGTGTACATCAGCAGCAGATCATCCTGCTTAAATTCGATTGTTTCAATGATATATTCCGTCTCCGGAAGAATACCGAGTACCAACCCGCCGGCATCCAGTTCGATGACATCGCCGCCGCGAAGCAGCAGCGCCGGTTCGTGGCCGCAGCTGCAATAGGTCAGCGTGTTATTTTCGGTATCAATCTGCGCAATAAACAGCGTAATAAACTCGCCGTCGCGACATTCGTTGTGCGTTACACGGTTGAGTTTATGAATAATTTCTTCCATACTGTGACGACCATAGCCGCCGTCGGCATAGGCCCGCAGCGTACCGCGAAACATACTCATCATCATCGCCGCGGGAATGCCCTTGCCAATGACATCGGCGATGCCGACGACCAGTGTTTTTTCATCAATTTGCAGAAAATCGTATAAATCGCCGCCGATCTGATAACAGGGCTGATAGATCGCCGCCACATCCAGCCCCTGCATACAGGGGGCCTTTTCCGGGATCATCCGCCGTTGGATTACGCCGCCCAACCGCATCTGCTCGGCCATTTTGGCCCCTTCGATGGCTTCGGTGAACAGTCGCGCATTCGTAATAGCAATCGCACATTGGCTGGCGACTAAACGGGCCGCGCGAATAGCATCCTGATCGAAACGGGCCGGCTTCGGACTGTATAGACGCAGCACCCCGATGGGTTGGTCCTTGAACTTCATCGCCACGGTCAACTGGCTGATAAGTCCTTCTTTCCGAGCCGCTTTCGGGTGGACAATCCGCGCATCAACCCGCATATCATCAATCACGACCGCCTCACCGGCGAAGGCCTGCGAGATGACAGGGTCTTTTTTGGTGACCGGCCCCTTATTGCGATAGGTCTCGCTGAGGCCGTAGGTGCTGCGCATTTTGAGCTTTCCGACATTCTCATCCAGCAGGCGGATCGAGCAGGCCCTGGTGTGCGTCACCTTGACGGCTGCCTCGGCCAGATGGTCCAGCACCTCCTGAAGCTCAAAATTGCCCGCTACCAGTGTGGAAATGCGGTAAATATCCTCTTCTCGCCGTTCCCGGCGGCCCAATTGTTTTTTGTCTTTTTTCATGAATTCGGGTATATCTTAGTCTCTTACAAATAAAATTAAACGCAAACCGGCCATGAAAATCCTAAGCGCTAAATGCTAAACAATATCGAAAGACCAAAATCCTAATTTTCAAAACAAAAATACACCTTTTCTGTTCATCCAATGTTTCAAGTTTTTGTCATTGTTATTTTGAATTTGTTTGGGATTTAGAGTTTCAGATTTAGAATTTCCGGTTTATCCGAGTTAGGGTGAGGCAGTATAACGAATTTTGACAAAAATAAATACCGGAAAAATGTCGTATATGTAAATTAAACCTGCTGAATTTGGGTTCGGGAGTTGATATTTTAGGTATTTTTGGATACCGTCAGCGGCAATAACGCTAACTTCCGGGAAACAAGATGATTTATAAGCCATACGGAAAAACGGGCATTGAGATGAGTGCGGTCGGCTTTGGCGGGATGCAGTTTGATATGACCCGATCCAAAGAGGAAAATGCCGGGCTGGTTCAGTATGCAATTGACAAGGGCATCAACTATCTCGATACCGCACCCGGCTATTGCCAGGACCAGAGCGAGGACATCTTCGGTCTTGCGATTCAACAAATGACGCACAAACGGGACGATTTCTACATCTCCACAAAGGCGATGCCCGAAGCTTTTGATACCACTGAAAAAGCGATGGGGCAGGTGGATAAGTCGCTGAAACGGCTGAAGGTCGATACGATTGATTTTTACCATGTCTGGTGCGTCCGGCGGCTGGATCAGTACGAACTGGCGATGAAGCCGGGCGGGCAGTATGAGGGGCTGCTCAAGTGCAAAGAACAGGGTAAGATCAAACACATTGTGATTTCGACGCATTTACGCGGGCCTGAGGTGAAAACGATACTGGAGAAAAATGAGTTTTCCGGTGTTCTGCTGGGGGTCAATATCCTGAACTTTCTGTATCGCTGGCAAGGGGTCCAGGCCGCCAATGAAATGGGGTTGGGCGTAGTGGCGATGAATCCGCTGGCCGGGGGTGTGGTTCCAAAACACGCAGACCGGCTTTCGTTTTTGGCCGGTGTCGGCGAAACCCCGACCGAGGCGGCGCTTCGATTTTGCATCAGTTGTCCGCAGATCACCATCACACTGAATGGCTTTACGACAAAAGAGCATATTGATACGGCCTGCCGTGTCGCGGATCATGCCAAACCGTTTACCGCCGAAGACATCGAACGCATCCGCCGCAATGTTACACAGAATATGGACCGGCTCTGTACCGGCTGCGGATATTGCATGGGACAGTGTCCAAAGGACATCCCGATTCCCGGATTGATGCAGTATTATAACGAAAAACTGCTGCACGGAAAAACCGATGCCGAGATGGTTGAACAACTCAAATTTCATCAGGAATGGGGGCTGATTGCCGACCGCAAAGCCAACGCCGCTGACTGCGTCCAGTGCGGCCGCTGCGAACTGGCCTGTACTCAGCATCTGGACATCATTAACCGCCTGGATGAAATCACAAACTGGGAAAACAAACTTAAATCATCTTAGCCGTTTTCAACCAACTCAGTGACCCTGCACCGTAACACCGCTCAATGCGGTGTGATCTGTCGGAAAACGCACTTGCCAAAATCACTCTTTTTGGCGGAAACTCTGCCATATTGACATAATGCCTGCTTTGCCATGCAAACAGCAACCTGCTTTCAAACAAGGACTTATGGGTTTCTTAGGAGTGCTGGCACGGCGATTGCACTACGGATGGGTGTAGGCAAAAAGTGAAATTTACAAGTGATACAAAACGCAATCGATAGGAGCTAAATTATGGGTAAAATCATTGGAATTGACCTCGGAACGACAAACTCGGTCGTCGCAGTGATGGAGGGTTCGGCCCCGAAAGTGCTGATCAACGCCTCCGGCGCACGGCTGACGGCTTCGGTGGTGGGCTTTACCGACAAGGGCGAACGACTGGTCGGCCAGACCGCCAAGCATCAGCAGGTTACCAATCCCGAAAACACCGTCTATTCGGTCAAGCGGTTCATGGGCCGTCGGCACCGTGAAGTCGGCAGCGAAGAAAAGACCGTCCCCTACGGCATCACCGGCGGCGCCGACGAGCTGGTCAAAATCAGTGTACACGATAAAGAATATACGCCGCCGGAGATTGCGGCGATGATTCTGCAGGACTTGAAAAAGACCGCCGAAGACTACCTCGGTGAGGCCATCGAACAGGCGGTTATTACGGTTCCGGCCTACTTCAACGACGCGCAGCGACAGGCCACCAAGGACGCCGGCAAGATCGCCGGGCTCAAGGTCGAACGCATCATCAACGAACCGACTGCGGCGGCACTGGCCTATGGGCTGGAAAAGAAGAAAAACGAGAAGATCGCGGTTTTCGACTTTGGCGGCGGCACATTCGATATTTCGATCCTCGACATCGGCGACAATGTCTTTGAAGTCCTCAGCACCAACGGCGACACGCACCTTGGCGGTGATGATCTGGATGAAGTGCTGATTAATTACCTGGCCGATGAGTTCAAAAAGACCGAAGGCATTGACCTGCGAACCGACCCGATGGCACATCAGCGGCTCAAGGAAGCGGCCGAAAAGTCAAAATGCGAGTTGAGTACGCAGGTCGAAAGCGCGGTTAATCTGCCGTTTATTACCGCCGACGCCTCCGGGCCGAAACATCTGAACCTGACCATTACCCGCAGCAAGTTTGAGGCATTGGTCGAACCCACGCTGGAACGGTTGCGCCAGCCGTGTTTGAAAGCAGTCCAGGACTCTAAGCTAAACAAAAGCGACATCGCCGAAATCCTAATGGTCGGCGGCTCGACACGAATCCCGAAGGTCCAGGAAATCGTACAGGAAGTCTTCGGAAAGGCCCCGAACAAGAGCATCAATCCCGACGAGGTCGTCGCGATGGGGGCGGCGATTCAAGGTGCTGTTTTGGCTGGAGACACCGGCGTCAAAGACATCCTGCTGTTGGATGTAACCCCCTTGTCGCTGGGCGTAGAGACCCTCGGCGGCGTGATGACCAAGCTGATCGAACGCAATACGACGATCCCGTCCAGCAAAAAAGAAGTGTTCTCGACGGCGGCTGACAGCCAGACCAGCGTGGACATTCATGTCCTGCAGGGTGAACGAGAGTTTGCACGCGATAACCGCACATTAGGCCGGTTCCAGTTGGCGGATCTTCCGCCGGCACCGCGCGGCATCCCCCAAATCGAGGTTACTTTCGACATCGATGCCAACGGCATCTTAAATGTATCCGCTAAGGATACCGGGACCGGCAAGGAACAGTCGATCAAGATTCAGGCCAGTTCTGGTCTGAGCGATGAAGAAGTCGAAAAGATGGCACAAGACGCCGAATCACACGCCGAAGAGGACAAGAAACGCCGTGAAGTGGTTGATCTGAAGAATCAGGCCGATCAGTTGGTTTACTCGACCGAGAAAACGCTGAAAGAACACGGCGAAAAGGTATCTGCTGAAATTCGCGGCAATATCGAATCGGCCCTGAACAACCTCAAAGAAGCCGCCAAGGGCGACGACGGCGAGGCCATTAAACGCACGATTGAGCAGCTTGGACAGGCCTCTCAGGAACTGGGCAAGATTTTGTATGAAGAAGCCGCCAAGCAGCAGGCCGCCGCAGGCGCCCAGCCGGGTGAGCCGCAGCCGGATGCTGATGCCGAGCCGCAGGAAGGCGAAAGAAAAGGCGGTGACGATGTGATCGATGCGGAGTTTGAAGCGAAAGATTAATATAGGCCGCCAATAATGAATTACCCAAAAAGCCCTGATTCGTCAGGGCTTTTTTTGTGAGCAGGCCAATTTCGGCTACTTATTCCGATAAAATAAATCTTATAAATTTTTCTGTTTCGTCCGAAAATATCCGCCTTTTCCTTGACATTTTGTGTACATAAGATTTTAATGACGGTCATACTCATTTCATTGGGAGCAAACGAATAACGATAGGGATATCACATTCTGATCCGGCCCGCGCCGCAAAGCACACGCTTCTGTATGTATTCTCCCCCTCTAAGCAGGAACGCCGCTATCAGATACAGATGGATACGCTCACTGACCGGCAGTTGGCCTTAAGCGATCACAATGTTGTGGTCGCGGAGGTCTTTGAACATGGGCGGGGACATATTGGCGCCGATGAAATCCGCATCGAGCGCAGTAGCGGGTTGAGGCGGGAATATCATATCTCACCGGGGCAGTTTAAGGTGGTGCTGGTCGGGAACGATTCGGCTGTCAAACTCTGCGCGGAATCATGCGTGTCTTGCGAAGAGGTCTTTATGCGCATCGAAAACGAACCTTCTCAGGTGTTTTAAGCGGCGACAAAGCTGAACACCCATCGCTTTGGCTTCGCCAGAAGCGGTGTCGCCCGACCCATTGTAACGCTGGCATCTCTCGTAACCCCATCGGGGGCGGGTGTTGCTGTTGCGGGCGAGATGCCCGCGTTTCCAGCATCCAGCATTTTCAATTTGCCTGTAACGGACATTTATGCTACAATCACCACTCGAAATAAGACAAAATCGAATTACAGGAGATTGATTATGTGCGATAGTTGTGGTTGCGGCGAAAAGAGTTTTGAGGCGAAAGTTGCCGAAGTGATCGAGTCCATCCGTCCGATGCTTCAAAATGACGGCGGCGACATTGAGCTGGTCGGCTGCGATGAAGACAAAACCGTCCGTGTGCGTTTGCAGGGCGCCTGCAAGGGGTGTCCCGGTGCGGCCATGACGCTGAAAATGGGTGTCGAACGAATGCTTAAACAAAATATCAGCGAGGTCAAAGAAGTCGTCGCGGTCAATTAGCAAAAGCGCGAGGGCGCAAGCCCTCCGATGGAGTTACGATAGGGTGTAGCGTTTTCGAGAGACCTAAGCGTTTTATCGGGCTTGCTTGTGCCGCGCCGCTATTGTTCGAGGATTTCCACGGCGATCTTGCCCAATTCATTGTTTGCCTGATCGCGCATTTGGTTTGCCTGCTCGATCAATTCGGCGGCGGGGGTTTGCTGGTAGGGTTCGAGATCAAATGTCCAGGTATAGGAATCCTCAATGGTTCCGGGCCACAGAACTTCGGCAAAAAAGTCCAGCGGGAAGACATCGTGGGCGGGCCGCTTGAGTAATTGGTGGGTATTCAGGATGTCATAGCCCTGTTTTTCGATGCGGACGGTGTAGTCGCCATACCAGTTGAAGTTCACCGTTACCGGCGTAACACCGATCTCTTCGTCATTGAGCCAGACAACGGCGGCTGGCGGCTCGGTTGCAATCGTCAGTTCTCGCTCAACACAACCGGCCAGGAACACCATTAAACAGACAACAGCCGAAAACCCGGACAGATATTTCATATTCCGCATTTTTGAATCCTTTTTTTGTTTCTTTTCATGCGACCAGGGTAACAGAGCCGTCGGAAAAAAGCAATCGCTTTTTCGGCCCTCGTTCAAGGCCCGCCTGTGCGCATAAAAACAGCCAACTCCGAAGGTCATCCATTTGACCGCCGGAATCGGCTTTGAAGGGGAGAAAAATTTATTGAAAAGTATTCATTCAATCTTTTCAGTAAATCTGTCTCCCGCAGATCCCTGATGATAACAGGTTATGGGCCTGACACCTGAACCAGATATCAGGCCCATCTTTTAAGGTAAGAGTGTTGTTAGCTCATCCTTGGTTCAGGATGGAATCTTTCTGTTGCAAATCTTTAGAATTCTTTTACGGCGTACAGCGTCTCAATCGCTCGCTCATTGGGCAGGCCCAGGACCGAGGTTATTACCTGACGGAAGTATTCATCGCCGCAATCTTCGGCTATCACCGCACTGACGCCGAGCATCCGCGCCTCGATTTCCTGTTGCGGATTACTCGCTTCGACGATTGCCACCGTCGGCATATCCGGCCTGACGGCCTTGAGTTTTTTGAGAAACTCTCCATCCGGCATATCCGCCAGATGCCAGTGACTAATTACGCTGTCGATCGGGTCGGTTTTGAAAGAACGAATCGCGTCGGCTCCGTGAGCGATGTCGAGCAGCCGAATCGGCAACCCGTTGAATTCATCGGCTCGATCTTTCATCCCCACCGCCAATACATTCATTTCCGCAATAATGACCATCATCAAACCCTCGCAAAATAAAATCGTCTTTTAATTCACACGATCTATACTTTCTTACATCTCCGCAGTATCAACCCCCCAAACCCCAGCAGAACCATCGTCGCCGGTTCGGGGA
>NBLM01000110.1 GCA_002084585.1 Planctomycetales bacterium 4572_13
CAGGCCTTCTTGTGATCAGGCAGCCGTTCATTGAAGTACTTGATGCCCTCGTGCAGCCGTTTCACACAGGGTGTGTCGTCAAAGCTCTTCTTGTTGTGATAACGGTCGAAGTCCTTCAGCTCGCGCGTGAGAAAACTATTGGGCTGCGCATCAGGATTCTCAGCAGTAAAAAGCTCTTCATCAAACCACAGTCCCGCCATATCCACCATTGGATTCATATCAAGAACATCACAAAACCTCTCATTAACCAGTTTTTGAACATTTAACTGAACATCAAAATCGCGGGCATAATCGTCGGCATTCACACCGGCAATTCCACAACAGAAATAGTTATCCAGCCAACAGCGGAAAGGCGCGTAATCAGGGCGTTGACCACTGATAAGCTCCCGATACCGCTTCACATTATCCCGAAAAAATTCAACAGGTATATCTTTCATAATCAATTATTCTTTCCTTTTCTCGCTTTTCGCGTGTTTTGTAGTTTCCAATCATTTTATCAATTCAAACAAAAACACCTCGCGCTTTGGCAGGCGGACGGTGGCGGATTCCCCCTGTGGGTTATATCCCAACGCGTCCAGTCCGTGAAAATACTCGCGCTCGATTTTCCAGCCAGTATCCAGTTCGAGTTCCAGTGTCCGCGGACGATGTTTGGTGTTCATGACCAAGAGATAGCGGCGATCGGGATCTTTGTAGTCCTGACGCAAGCTGGTCATGATGCCGGGGTCAACCATCTCATCCCGCGTCATACGAACCTTTTGTTTGATTCCGAGATATTCGCGCGTAATGCCTTCGACAAGACCTCGAATCTCGGGGGAATAGTTAGACTCAAAGGCGCAGTACACCACATTGTCGCCCGGAGCGAGCAAAATCGCTGCATAACTATCGCGGTTCATCACCAGCACCGTGCCTTTCTGTTTGGCTTCGATGGCAATGCCCTGAATAATTTTGGCGGGGTCATTGGCAATTTGCGAGACCTTCTCGATACCTGTAACAGTCGCTTCGGCCACTTCATAGGGCGCCAGTTTCGGTGATACCCAACTCAACTCCTGATCTGTTCGGCCACCGATCGGCTCACTGCGTGTTTCAATCCCCTGAAACTTCAGAGGTTTAATAGTATTGAGATACTCATCCGTGGCGAGACTCTTAGCAAAGGACATCAGCTTGCCGCCTTTGGCGACAAACCCATTGATCGCTTTGATCTCTGGTTTCTTGAGGATGCAATACGATGGCAGGACTATCAGCTCATACTCGGCCAGTCCTTCCGGCGTACAGCGTTCAGATGGCAGTATGTCTGTTTGATAATGACTGTTGCGGAACATATTAAAAGCACCGATAACATTTTTTGGAACCGTATTGTCCGGGTATTGCAGTGCTGCGGGGGTCGAGTAAATCACCGCGATACGGGCCGGCACATGCGGCGAGGCAAGCTGCCGTTGATGTTTGGAAATAGTACTGGTAAATCGCACATATTCCGGCCTGACCTCCGGCTTGACGGAGGTATCGCTTACCAAGCCATGTTGACGATCCGCATTGAACATAAAGAGAAAGACACCCCTGGCACCACCGAGAATCTGTGCCCACAATTGACATCGAACGACATCAGCGGTGCGAGCATCCGCATTGGGAGGCATCGCGTTGGTCTCAAAAACCACCACTGGCTTGCCGTTGGCATAGCTTCGTGCGCCGTCAAAAATATTTCTCGCGGCAAAAACGGAACTGATGTAGGCATTGATTCCGAAGATGTCTTCGCTTTCCTGCATCAAATGCCAGTTCGTTCCGCTGGATGCCGTAGAATTGTCCCATATATTGGTTTGCTTTTTATTGTTAAGGCGTGCCTTGGGGGCAACCGAATGAATCACCTCACGCTCCCAGTTGTAGAAATCGGCGAAGTACTCTTGACCGTATTCCATCCAGTCCAGCCAGGCGACCCGGCCAAACTCATCGGGCTTGCGCGGCGGCTGTAGTGTCTCGAAGCTGGTATAGCTTTGACGGTGCGCCCTTTTCAATGTAGCCAGAGAATTATATTTCTTTTTGAGATGCTCGCGATAATCGTCTATGGCATACGGACGATAGTCGCCAAACTGATCCGACCATGCCCACGATCCGCCATAAGAGGGTTCATTCCAAAAGCTGGTCGCCATAATATTTGATTCTTTTTCCAGTACGGGCATCACGGACTTCCAATAGTTGACCACATGCTCGCGGAATGGTTCATAATGCAGACTGTATTTCATCCAGTGGCCGGTCTTCTTGCCATCACTGCCAAGAGGAAACTCCTTGTTCGAATCATGCTCTTTCAGGAACCAGCCCGGCACATAGTGTCCGGCCAAAATGGGGAAATAAACAACATCCCACTTTGCGGCGTTGCGAACCAGATTGATGTAACGCTCAAATGCTTCTTCACCAACAATCCCCGGTTTGGGGCACTCTCTCCATCCCACATCATAAGTCAGCGCGTTGCATCCCATCGCTTTGACCTGCGCCAAATCGCGATCGACGACGCCATAGTTAAACCCGATAGGGAAAAACGGTTTGCCGTCCTTGAGCATCATATTGTCTTTGATTTCCAGCTTGCTCGTCCAGGGTTTCTTGGCAATTCGTGGATCAAGCCGTTGCGGCAGCCCAACAGCGGCAGGTTCACGATAGCGTGCAATCGCCGCTTCCTCATCGCCAACTTCAATTTTGATGTTTTGAATTCCAACTCGCCATATATTTCCGTCATGCGGCTTGTTAAATCCCCAGCGGATAAGAATCTTTCCCTCAGGAGGCGCAGAAAGTACCAGCAAATCACTTTTTATCTTTTCCCAAACCCAGCTTTTTGGGGTATTGCTTCCCATCTGCTGCCATGTTTCGCCGCCGTCGCAACTGGCGGAAAGCGAGTTGCCCTGATTTTGATTGTGTTTGAGCAGATCGGCTGAAATTTCCAACGCCTTGGCACCGGCGGGACAGTTCACCGACCAGTGAATGTTGTAACGGCCATTCGGCGCATCAGCGGTGAGCATTATCTCACCATCGGCACCGGCCACAAACCACTTGCCAAGTTCGCCAAGCATCTTGCCCCTGACCTCATCGGGGCCGGATACAATCATTCCCTCTGTCAGCACGACACCCTTTTTTATCTCAGGATTGCTTTGCTGAGCACTGCATCCGGCAGCAAAACTCATAAAGACGGCCAATACCGCCAAACAACACAGTGAATCCTTAAAAATCATCTTAAACATTTTTTACTCCTTAAAAAAAGTTTTCAGTTACATCGTGATAACAGTGTATCGTTTTTCTGTTTCGTTGTCCATTAGAGCAGTTAAATTTTTCGTGTTCGCTTTATGCCTGTTTCGGCTTCGGCTGGCTGCGTCAGAAAATATTTAAATGCTCTAAAAAATATCGGCAGTCGCCAACGATGTTAAAAACGCTTTCGACTGCCGAAATACTGTTTTCAGTAAAAATTTATTTTCGCTTCTTAATCTATCCCTAAGTCATAAAGCATATCCGCTATAAGTTGATCCAAGGGAGTGTCCGTGCTGTCATCGACAATCTCCCATGCTGTGTCCTGCCCTAAGAAGAAAGTATTGTCCTTCTTAATCGCCAGAGGATAGCCATTGTAGGTATCGACATACCGAGTGTACCCTGACAGGTTCGTTGTCAGTTTCCTGTTACCATTTGACCACTTTGGCGTGCTGCCGTAAATCTGTGTCCCTGATGATAGATTCTCTGTGTTTCTGACCAGATAAGAAGGGCTGCTATAGACATAGCTGCTGGCTGTGGTAACATATTTACTGCCGCTGGTAATGTTGACCGTTGTAGAATGGTCTTCGATAAGATAGATGGCCTTGTCGGTTGTCGTATCAGCAATGGTTGTATTTTGCGTTACCTGATAAATATTGGCTGCCGCATCCGGGTCGCTGCCGATGCCAATTTCATAAGCAAAATTGCTCAATGGATTCAGTACACTTGTCAACGCCATCGCCGCCCGCATTCTTTTGTTGCTGTCAGAATTCAGTGTCCAGGCGGTATCGGCATCTTCTCCGAGAACGGCGGTGCTGATGTTATAGCGGACAACATCGGTTTTCTGAACGATCGGCCCGCTGAGGGTCAATACCCAATCGGCGGCGTTTTTAAGCCCGGTCTTTTCCTCTTCGGTTATGTCCCAGATATCTCCCGATGCGTCCCAGGCGAAGAAGGTGGCGTACTTCATATTATAATTAGTAACCCCATCCTGTATCCATCCCTCAATCTCCGCTGCCGTGCAATCGGCGCCGCCTCCTTTATTGAACTCCGCCAGGTACATCGGCTTATCACGTCTGTAAAGAGTTTGGTAATAGTGTGATGTCGGAGGATAGAAATCGACCGCAATGACATCCATCGAATCTTCTTCGATCAGATCAAAGACCTTTGGAAAGATGCCGGACCTGAGCATCCATGTCGAATGGAGCATATAGGGAACCAGCTTGGTGGATACTTTAACCGATTTGCCGAGGGTCTTGGTTTTGTTCTTGACATCGTCAACCAGTGTTTTCATCGCGTTATACCATTGTATCGACCTGAATTCCTGGAACTGTGCCGTTGAAGCGAAGCCTATTGGCAATGTCGCCGAGGGGTTGCCGGTATAATCCTTCCACGCCTGCTTGGTGTATTCATCGTAGGATGTCGGAATGTGGATATTGCACATCATTTCATTGCCGGGCATTATATCATCGATGACAGTACCCATATACGGCGCCAGTGCCTCGACCGCCGCCTCTGCCCAGTCTTTGCAGTAATCGCCCCAGACCGGGCTGGAAGGGCTAAAGGGCATAAAGTGTCCATTAGCGACCTCTCCTGCCTCATTCCTTACACGCGGGTCATAACCATAATCTGTAATACACTGGGTCGTGTACCAACCGGGGGCATAATGATAAGACAACTGAAGAGACCACTTTATACCGAGTTCCTTACAGAGTTCGGCATAAGCGATATATTTGCTGAAATCATAGCTGCCCGGACCTAAATGGGTAGCGTTGGGTCCCATATCTGACGAAACAATAAGCTGGGCATCGTAGTAAGTACCTTTGCGAAGTGCATCTCCGCCGCCAAGGTCTGTGATTATCTGCTCCAAACTGTCCTTTCTTTACGAAATCGCCATCGACTTCATCTATCCGCCAGTAATACACGCCGTAGTCAAGCGTGCCGGTCGGGTCATAAGTCGTTACAGCCTGATTGCCTTTATAGGTTAAACCGCTGCTTTGCTGCCACTGGCCAGCTATAACGGCGAAATCAGCCATATCTACGATACCATCACCATCGAAATCGGCAGACGGTGATGCGCTGCAGGGGTCTGTCAGCCACTGGGCGGTAAGTATTTCCAAATCCGACAAGCCGACAGTACCGCTGCGGTCCAGGTCGGCAAGCCAAACGGCGTTATCGTTGACATCGTTGTAATCGGTGCCGAAATAAACATCATACGAGGCCGTGGATATCCGCATTTTTCGGTACTGGTATTATTTCAGGATTATAATAAGAGACGCCATCGTACCAGCTTCGGTCAGCGCTGGCGCCGGTATTGACATAGACGACAATTTGGCCGTTATCATCGGCATAAGCGGTTCCCAAAGAAACTATCATCTCAGAGAGCGTATCGCCGCCGTAG
>NBLM01000005.1 GCA_002084585.1 Planctomycetales bacterium 4572_13
GGTTTTGCGGCCACGAGGAGCTGTTTTATACAAGTTTGGCGGAATGTTGAGAAATTACCAATGCTCAGCAAAGCCGCTTAGCAAACTTTTGGCGTAGGCATCTTTATTGATTGCAATAAGGGAATAAACGAAAACAAAAAAAACCGACGGCACTCAGGATGCCATCGGCTTTTGAACTTTTTGAAAAACTAAATGACTTACCGCATGTGCACAACAATTTCCACACGGCGGTTCTTGCTCTTTCCGGCGGCGTTCGCATTGGACGCAATCGGGCGGCTCTGGCCGCAGGCCACACCTCGAATGTTTTTGGGACTGATACCTTTGCCAACCATATAACGCAGAACCGTCAACGCACGCTCAGCCGACAGGTCCCAGTTGTCCTTATAGAGATTCTTGGTCCGGCGGATCGGGTCGGTATCCGTATGCCCCACAACATCCACTTTTTTGCCGCTGTATCGCTGGCGCAGGACACCATAGATATGATCCAGATCGGAACTGGTCGAACTTTTCAGGGCGGCTTTGCCGGAACTGAACAGAATCGAATTTGGCAGCGTTACCGTAATCGTCCCGGCATTCGGGTCAACCTTCACATCGCCCTTAAACCCGGTCGCCTGTGAAGCAGACTTTCCTTGCGCGAGCTGCTTTTTCAGTGCCTCCAACTCCTGGCTCATTTTCGCCCGTTCCGCCGCAGTGCTGTCCAGCGAGGCAACACAGTTTTCATACAACCCCTTGATGTTCTGATGCTCAACATCCAGAGCGCCGTACTTTTTCTTCCAGTTCGTACAACCTGTCAGCGACACCATCGCCGCCGCTACCACACACAACACCAGCCATTTACCCACAGTATTCTTGTTCATAAAGACCTCCGTTTCATTTTCTCAAACTAAAACCCGTAATAGTTCCGTAAAACACTCTGCATCCAATCATGAAAGATGATAACAGCAAAAACCGCCAATGACAAGAACGGACCATAGGGAATTTGCCGCATTTTTTTAAAAAGTAGCTGATATAGTGCCCACAGGATACCCAAAAACGGCGCGATAAAGAACGCCAGCACCACCCATTTGGCACCGATCACCGCTCCGGCGGCTCCCATCAGATGCACATCACCCAGCCCCATCGCCTCCTTATTAAAGCCAAGCGTACCGAAAATACGAACCGCCCAGACAATCGCGGCCCCCGCCAGATACCCGCCCAACGACCCCAGCAAGCCGGAAACAACCGGCATCGAAACAAACGAACCCCATTTTTCCTCAAGAAAAGGCATTTGGGTGATCTTCAAGGCAACAATCGCCCCGATCACGACCGGCAGCAGGAAAATGATTTCTTTCGCAATTTCTTTCCGATCCTCGAATTCCGGCTCATTTTCCTGTGATTTGACGGCCTCTTCGCAATCGCCCTCTTCGTCTTCAACCATTTCATAGCTGGGTTTGATAACCCCGGCAAACAGCAGTATCAGCGAAATCCCCAGCCCGATCACACCTCCAACGGTCAACGCCGCAAATGGAGATCCATGTCGTCCCGCAACCATCGGAAAAAGGTCAAATTCGGCAATAACCCCCGAATCAATCACGAATCCAGCAACACCCGAACCAATCAGCCCGGCAAGAGTTACGAACCAGCATAATTCCAGCGGGATGACCCACAACTCCATATCAATAGCAGATGCGGCCAGAAACGACGCGAAAAGCGTAGCAATCACTAAATAGAACAACCACCCTCCACCAAAAAACTGTTGCATCGCCGCAGGGTCCGTCAGCCCCGTTTGCCGGTATTGGAACCAGAAAAAACACAGATACAACCCGCCAAACAGAACCGCCGTAGTCAGTTCTATCAGGAAGTAGCGAATCGAGATGGGGGCCTTGCAGTCGGGGCATTTTCCGCGCAGGATCAGCCACGAAAAAAGCGGGATATTGTTGTAAAAACGAATCGGGGTATTACACCCCGGACACGCCGAAGGCGGCGAAACCAGCGATTTGTCCCGAGGCAGACGATAGATCACCACATTGAGAAAACTGCCGATACACGCTCCGAACGCACAAATAAACACCAGCCAAATCCATTCGACCGCCATAAGTATCATCCTTATTGAAGTTTAATTTCACCACCGAGGACGCCGAGGACACTGTAATACATGGTAAGAGTTCACACTTTAGTGTGTTATAAGCCAAAACCAAGCTAAAGCTTGAACTCTAACATCAACCTCTGTCTCTGACAAAACATTACTAAATTGTTTTTTTCGGTGTTTTCAGCGTCCTCAGTGGCTAATACTTTATCGTCTTATTTCCTCTTAGGCTTTGATTTTGCCTTTTTTGTCGTTTTTGGCTCCTGTCGATCTACGATACCGGCCACCTGCATCGGCAGCCCGAACAGCTTAATAAAGCCGGTCGCATCGGTCGAATCGTATTCGGCACCCATCGTAAAGCTGGCCAAATCGGGATTATATAAGCTCTTGGGGCTTTTAATACCGGCCAGAATCGCTTGTCCCTTGTACAGCTTCAGCCGCACCGTACCCGTCACATTTTCCTGCGTAACATCGACAAACGCGTCAATCGCCTCGCGCAGCTTGCAGAACCACTGGCCATAATAGACCAAATCGGCATATTTCAACGCAACCTGCTGTTTGTAATGAGCTGTTTCCCGATCCAGCGCCAGCGTCTCCAATGCCCGATGCGCCACAGAAAGAATCGTCCCGCCCGGCGTTTCATACACGCCCCGGGACTTCATCCCGACCAAGCGATTTTCGACCAGATCGCACTGCCCCACGCCATGTGTACCGCCGATCTCATTCAGCCGTTCAATCATCTTCACGCCGCCAATCGCCCGCCCGTTCAGCTTAACAGGAATGCCCTTTTCAAAACCGATCTCGACATAATCCGCCTTATTCGGGGCCTTGGAGATCGGTCGGCTCATCATAAACAGGTTATCCTGCGGCTCGTTCCAAGGGTCTTCCAGATCGGCCCCTTCGTGGCTGATATGCCACAGGTTCCGGTCCCGCGAATAAATCTTCTTCTTCGTCTGCTCAATCGGTATTTTTCGCGCCTTAGCGTAATCAATCGCCGCCTCCCGGCTGGTCAGATCAAAATTCGGATCTTTCCATGGCGCGATAATTTTCAACGATGGGTCCAGTGCCAGAAATGTCAGCTCAAACCGCACCTGGTCATTGCCCTTGCCGGTAGCTCCATGCGAAACCGCCGTACACCCTTCGGCGTGGGCGATTTCCACCTGTTTTTTGGCGATCAGCGGCCGGGCAATACTCGTTCCGAGCAGATACCCGTTCTCATACACCGCCCCACTCTTGAGCATCGGCCAGATATAGTCCTCGACCAGTTCCTTCCGCAGGTCCGAGACAATGCACTTAACCGCTCCGGTGGCGAGTGCCTTTTTCTTAATGCCCACCAACTCGTCGCCCTGCCCCAGTTCAGCCGCAAACGCCACGACTTCATATCCATAGGTCTCTTTCAGCCAAGGCAGGATAACACTCGTATCCAGCCCGCCGCTATAAGCCAACACCACCTTTTGATCTTTCTTCTTCGTCATATTCTACCCTTCTTAGACACAGATTAACGCCGATAAATACGGATTATACCCCCCCTAACGCCCAAAAACAACACCTGATTTCACAAAAACAAAAGCGGAGCGGCGCAAGTGAGCCCGATTGTACCCCTTGTAAACGCCAGCATTAAATCGGAGGGATTTCCATTTATCGTCCACTTGTCCCGGCATAGTAAAAACGAAGCCGGATCGTCAATCAAAAAAGTCCCAACGGGTAACCGGGGTGATTTGGAGTGATAACGAAAAACTGCTTGTCCTCTGAGGGTGGCATCGGTCAATCTGTGCTTGGCCGTGGGAACAACCAAGCAAGCACACACTTTAACATTTAGTTGCCATCACAGAGCTTTTTATGAAGCAGCGTATGGGTTGGGTTGTTACTGAAGACCTTGTTCGATTTCACTCAAATAGGTCAGCGTCCGTTCCAGTTGGTCGGTCAGGTGCTTTAGTTTGAGCATGGTTTTTACGCGGGTCAACAACTCCCATTTATTCACCGGTTTGCTCAGAAAGTCATCTGTGCCGGAGTTGATCGCCCTTTCGATATCCCCCATTTCGCTCAGAGCCGTAACCATAATAATCGGAATTTCAGCTGTTTTTGGGTTGTTTTTGATTCGTTTGCACACTTCAAATCCACTGATTTTTGGCATCATTACATCCAGAAGCACCAAATCCGGAGGGTCGTTTTCAACAATTTCGAGTGCCTCTTGCCCCCCTTCTGCAGAAACTGTTTCGCAGTCAATATCTTCAAGATAGGCCAGGATGAGTTCAAGATTTTGCAGATTATCATCGACAACCAAAACTTTCGGTTTTTGGGTTTCGTAATCGGGCATTATTATTTCCTTACTGCGAACTTAATTGTCTTAATTTCAGAGGGGGCAATTTACGCTACCGGGTCGCCATTGTCAATAGAATACCGAACTCACAATAAAAATCAAGACGCTGCCAGTCTTTATTGTTTCAGGTCGCCCTTCATTTACTCAAGAAACACGCCCCGAATTGCCGATATTATTTTGACTGATACTCTGAAAATCTGTGTTTGGAGTACCAAAAAACGACTTCTTTCGGAGAGATGAATTGACCCGTTTACTTGAAAATCGTAAATCGCTGCACAAACAAGTTGTGGACAATCAGACGCAATTTGAGGCACTGGAGACCCGGTTGCACCAGATGCAACCGTTAGCTAACCTCGGCATGGCGTGGGCCATGACCGCTCATGAGCTGAATAATCTCCTGACTCCCATTGTCAGTTACGCACAATTGGCTCTTCAAAATCCCGATGATGTGGAATTGAGCCAAAAAGCCCTGAAAAAAGCCGAGCGTCTCAGCACGCAAGCTGGAAAAATGCTTGAAAAAGTGCTGGTTTTGGCAAATTCCGAAACGACTCAAACCGAAAAATGCAATGTAGCCGCCCTGCTGGATGATGTTTTTGGCTGTATCGGCCGGGACTTTATCAAGGACAAGGTCAAACTGGTGATGGAGGTTGACAAAGAACTTTGTATCACAGCGGACGCCGGTTCAATCCGGCAGGTTTTGATGAATCTGCTGTTAAACGCTCGCCACGCCATGCGCCAAAAAGGCGGCATTCTCAAAATCACCGCCGCCGAAGAAGCAGAGTTTACCCGCATCGAAGTCTCCGATACCGGCTGCGGCATCGCACCGGAAAAACTCCACAACATCTTTTCGGCTTTCTACACCGACGGCAAAGACAAAGGAAACGGCCTCGGACTGGCCTTCTGCCAAAAAGTCATCGAATCCCACGGCGGCTGCATCTCGGTCGAGTCCCAACCAAGTCAAGGCACACACTTCAAGATTCTCTTACCAAAATAAAGAAAACACGGAAAGACACGGAATACTTTTAGACAGGATTACAGGATAACTGCGGATTAAAGAAAAAGATGTTACCACAAAGGACACTGAGAAAATGAAATTAAACAAATCGTACTGGTTATCGAATGGATCTGTTATCTTTAGCACACTTTTTTTTTATGTTTTGTCTCATTTTCCTTGAGATCACCATCTCATCTATTCGTGTCTCAAAGCTTGATACAGTGAGCATTGCTCCTGAAAATCTAAATCTTGCCCTGGAAACATTTAGGTTCGGTCTGATGGTAGAATCTCACGGTTTTCCTGCGGAGGCAATGGTGAAGACAAAATCTTGGGGGCAATTACAGAGTACTGTTTCTGGATATGCTCAACGGTTAGAACTTATAGAAAATCAGAATAGACGAAGGTCAATCACCGTGTCATGTCTGTATCTATTCTCTGCTATTGGAATGGTTACATTCGGACGAATTGAATTAAAAAACCGAATAAGGCAGCAAAAATTTAAAGATGTCCAACCAAGCACTGAAATCTAACATAGAGAAATATGAAACAACCGCCCCATGTATGACCAAAAACAGGTATTAGTACGGTCAACTCTGTGGTAAAGTAAGTGCATGAAGAACATGAAGAGGGGATTTATTCCTTAACTTCACGGACTTCGTGTTCTTCATGGCAAAATATCTGCGTCAATCAGTGTAATCTGTGGACAAGCTATGGGTTCAGTCTATATTCTATTAATGGTCGTGCTGCTGGGATGTTCGGCTTTTTTTTCCGGGTCGGAGACGGCGTTTTTTCAGTTGTCGCCGCGCACCGTTCGGCAGTTTGCCGCCTCAAAAAACAGAACCGAACGGCTCATCGCGGCCACACTCGCGGACCCGGGCCGATTTCTGACCGCCCTGTTGTTCGGCAACATGCTCATCAATGTACTCTACTTCGCCCTGACCAGTACGCTCAGCTTCCAATTGACGCGTTCAGCAGATTCCGTTGCGGGGGGCGCATCCATCGCAGTGGGCGGATTCATTCTGCTTCTCTTGTTCGGTGAGATGCTGCCCAAGTCGCTGGCCTACACAAACACCCACCGATTTTGTTTGGCGACGGCCGCAGTCTGCTATTTGCTGCTAAAAATTCTCGGCCCATTGGTCAGCACGCTGGACTGGCTCATCGCTCGCCCCGTCATTCGTTTGCTTGTTCAACCGCAAACCGACACCGGCGTTTCCACCAAACAATTAAAAGTCCTGCTGGATTCATCTCGGCAACAAGGGGCCATCAGCAGCAGCGAAAATCAGCTCATGAGCGAAATCCTGAAGTTCAGCTTCCTTAAAGTGCGCCATGTGATGAAGCCGCGAGTCGAAATGCCCGCCTGTTCGCTGCAAATGCCGCCCCAAGCCGCCATCGAAAAAATGATGGCGGCGTTGCCGGATGGGTCGAACTGGATGACATTACCGAGCAACTATTAGGCCCGCTGGAAAAACTCTCTAACGAAGAACCGATTGAAAAAATTGCCCCAATGGAGTATCGCCTGCGAGCCGATCTGCCCATTCACGAATGGATGGAGGCCTTTGGGATCGATATACAGCAAGAGCGGCAAGTAACCATTGGCGGCTTTGTTACCGCTCTGCTGGGTAAGATTCCCAAAGAAGGCGATGAAGTGGTTTTTCAAAATATCAAGTTTATGGTCGAACGAACCAAAAAAAACCGAATTCAGACAATACGCCTGTCCCTCATCCCGCTTGGTAAAACAACAAAGGGGGCCAAGTGATACTGCTGATACAGTTTATTTTGGCTTTCCTGCTCATTGCGTTGAGCGCGTTCTTTGCCGGAACGGAGACCGGTATTTACCGTATCAGCCGCTTCGGTGTTCGCATCGGCGTCGAAAAAGGTAAGGGGCTGTACAAAATGTTGTTTCGGATTCTTGACGACGGCCAGGGGTTGATTTTATCGCTACTATTGGGAAATAATCTCGTCAATAATCTGCTGACAGGGCTGGTAACTTTTATGTTTTTACAGATCGTCTCCGAGGATCACCTTGCCGGAATCTATGCTACAGCGGTGTTGACACCGGTTCTGTTTATCTTTGGTGAAATGCTCCCTAAAAACTTGTTTTACTATAAAGCTAACTCACTCGTCCCGGCGATGGCTTGGCTGAATTGGTTTTTCTACCGGCTGTTCACCCTTTCCGGCGCGGTGTGGATACTCAAAAAATGTTCGGGTGTTTTATCGTTACTGTTCCGGCTGGAAATGGATACCGCTCGTGTGGTGGACACCTCTAAGCGACATCAGGTCTGTCAAATGATTGACGAAACGCGTGAAGAGGGGATTCTTTCCGGCACTCAAAAAGAGATGATGGATCGGCTCATCAATATTCCCCATATGCCTGTTTTTGAAGCAATGGTTCCGCTGCGAGATGTCGAGATGGTTTCCGTTGATACCAATCGCAAGGGGCTTCTTGAGTATCTAAAGAAAAGTCAATTCACCCGACAACTTGTTTACAGAACCAATCGGCGGCAGATTGTCGGACACATCCATATCTACCAAACGCTCGGCAAAGGACATTTCTTATCGAATCTCGAAAACGAGACAACCCCCCTGTTCGAAATCAATCGAAATATATCTGTCATCAATGCAATCAACCAATTGCGAAAACAGCAAAAGCGAATGGCTCTGGTGATGGATTCGACCGGAAAAGAAAATCACCCTGTAGGCATCATAACCATTTCGGATTTAATCGAAGAGCTAACCGGTGAATTCGATTTCTAAGCGAAATTCTATAACTTCCCATTATAAATGGTCTGCGCGATGTCATTGATACAGCGGCGTGTATAACCGTTGCCTTTTTCGGTCAAAATGCTGAAAATAATGTCGCCTTCAGGAGTTTTGCAGATTCCCGAAAAAGAACGCACGCCGGAAATGTACCCTGTTTTACCGATGATATTCCCTTTGTAAGGCGACTTGTGGAAATACTTTTTAATTGTCCCGCTTTGCCCGCCAACAGCGAGGGAAGCAGTGAAGACTTCCGCGTTTTCACTCTTGTACATATCGCTCAATACAGCGACTAACGCCGTTGTGGTCAGGCGGTTATTCCGGCTCAGGCCGCTTCCGTCATCCAGAACGCACAGACCTTTCGGCACTTTCAGCGAGTCCAGATAGCGAGATACTAGCTTCAATCCGTGTTCCCATTCGCCATTGATACGGCCCTGCGTGTTTTCCGCGGAAATCGTTTTCACCAAAGATTCCGCAGCCAACCCCAAACTGTCGGTATTGGCCCGCCGCAAAACATCTGCAATCGGGGTCTTGAAAATAACCAGATAATGAATATCATTGTTCTGTTTGACATATTTTTGCAGCAGTTGTCCCCGTACGGAAATCCCGGACGCTTTTAATTTGTCATTGAGTATGGATGCAAAAAATCCGGCGGGTTTTTCAATCGCCACATCGAAGCCCGCTTGCTGATTGAGTTTTCCCTTAACCAACAATTTATTGGGTGTCGAATTGCGATAGGCCCCGACAGCGCTGGATCCTTTGGAAATCAGCCGCAACTGATTCACCAAATGGATATAATCGTTCGCTGGGGTCATATTGAGAACGGCACGATTTGCTTTTCGGACAGCCTTAATATGGACGCAATTATCATAGAAGTTAAGCCCACTGACCTCGCAGGCATACCATTGGTTCAGCTGTTCTCTGGGCCATGAGGGATGAACTCGGTTATTATCAAAAAAACTGGTATCGACGACGATATTTTTAACAGTGGAAACCCCTGCCTTCTGAAGTATCTCGATGATCTTGTCCATTAAGGTGTTTGAGGCCTGGCATGGATATGAATCTCTCTTGGGATCGCCTAAAAGCGGATCCCCCCCGCCGACAATCACCAAATCTTTTCCCAGCAACCCGATTTTTGTTTCAAAGGAATATCCCGCCCCCAGATAGTGCAGGGCTGCCGACGAAGTGATGAGTTTCATATTAGACGCGGGGATCATCGGTTTGTTGGGATTACGCTGGTAAATTGTCTTACCTGAACGAGCATCAACCGCCAAAATGGAAAAAACGGTGCGGGTCTGTTTGTGCTTGCTGAGCAGATTGCCAAGCATATCGGCCGGACTAAAACCGCAGACCAAGCAGAAAAAGCAAAGAAACAGTATTTTTTTTATTTTAATGGGCATTGGTGGAGATTTTTAACACGAAATCCCCCCAAATTCAAGAAGTAATTGTGGCACGAGCTTCCAGCCCGTGAACCTAATGCGGCGCGGGCATCGGCATCCACAGAACACGACTAGGCCACTGGTCTTAAAAACAAAAAAATATTCCTATGGCAATACATATAACAGCTTTTATAAAAAAGAGATACAAATAGAAGCAGACAAAGACATTTTATTACCACAAATAATGCAGTTCTGTGCGGTTGACACATTCTTTGGTGATGGATATACTTGTAGCAGTGGTAAGTTTGAATTTGACGGCTTTCTTTGCCGTGGCGGGCTTCCGGAATGTCGGTGGATGAGTGTTCCGGAAGCTTTTTTTCTGCAACCAACTTCAATAAAATGAGTTAAATGAACAGACCAGAGATTGCAAAAAAAGGGATTTTTGAAGCCTGCGTCTTGAGTAACAAACAAATTCGTCAGTGCTATTATTGCCTTAACCTCCAACTCGATGCCAAGGGGAGCGATCTTTTCAGTGATGTCATTCCGGGGCAGTTTTTGGAACTGGACACGAGTAGCATTTCTTTGCCGGGTATATCTGACATTCCGGATCACCTCAAAGATTCATCTCAAAGATCGGTGTTATTGCGAAGGCCGTTCAGTTTTTCGGATGTTACTGTAACGCAGGACTTAAACGGGACTTCTGTTAAAGTCCAAATCCTGTATTGTGTTCTCGGCCCCGCAAGTGTTCGGATGATGAACCTGAGAAGAAACGATACAGTTAGCGTTCTGGGGCCTTTGGGCAACGGCTTTTCGATCCCCGACGAACTTTCGCGGGCTGTTCTGATTGCCGGCGGGATGGGATCGCCCCCAATCCTTCATTTGGCCGGCTATCTCAAAGAACATTACCCAAAATGCGAAGTGGTCAGCTTTGTCGGAGCAAAATCCAGCGATGATTTTCCCTTTTCTACCCGAATCGACAATTCAGAGGGATTTGTGCTTGAAGAATTTGACCGCATTCGGGTTCCGGCCCATATCGCAACCGATAACGGGTCTGCTGGTTACCAAGGATTCGTAACTGATCTTGCAGGTAATTGGCTTGAAAACAATAAAATCGACTTTGCTTCAACCGCTATTTTCGCCTGTGGCCCGGAACCAATGCTCGCCGCGACCGCTTCTCTGGCCGAGCATCTTGAATTGCTCTGCCAGGTCAGTATGGAGCGAATGATGGCCTGCGGTATTGGATTGTGCCAGAGTTGTGCGGTAGAAGCAAAAACCACCTCGACAGACACACATTATCACTTGTGCTGCAAAGACGGCCCTGTATTTGATGCAAACGATGTTGTATGGCAAGGGAAATGATGGGACAGAATGTCAATATAACTGTAAACTTTGCGGGGCTTAAGCTGGCTACGCCGGTTGTAACGGCTTCGGGAACCAGCGGTTATGCCGATGAACTGACTGAGTTTATGGATTTTTCCAAGCTGGGTGCTTTAACGACCAAGAGCATCTCTGTGAAGCCGCGAAAGGGCAACCCGACTCCGCGAATTGTCGAAACCAATGCGGGGATGCTGAATGCGATTGGCCTTGCCAATATGGGGCTGGAGCAGTTTTTAGAGGAAAAAATCCCCATTCTTGAAGCACTCAACACGAAAGTTTTTGTCAACTTAGCCGGTCAAACGATTGATGAATATGTTGCCGTCGCCCGACAGTTGGCTCAGGAAGAAGCGGTCGATGGCTTTGAACTGAACATTAGCTGTCCGAATGTCAAAAAAGGCGGCATTTCGTTTGGCACCGACCCGACACTGATTCGGGAAATCACTGCCGCGGTCAAAGGCATCTGTGAAAATAAGCCGCTGATGGTCAAACTGACCCCGACGGTAACGGACATCGGTATCACTGCCAAAGCCGCTGTTGATGCGGGAGCAGATGCGCTTAGCTTAGTGAACACTTTTACCGCAATGGTCATCGACATCGACACGCAAAAACCCGTACTTGCCAACCGGACGGGCGGCCTGAGCGGCCCTGCCATCAAGCCGATGGCTGTTTACCTGGTCAATAAAGTCTATAATGAAGTCGCCAAAGATGCGGGTATTCCAATCCTCGGTATGGGCGGTATTCGAAATGCCACCGATGCGATGGAGTTTATCATCGCCGGAGCGACCGCGGTCGCCATCGGGACGGCCAACTTTGTCTATCCCGATACGGCAGAAAAAGTAGCAAGCGGCCTGCGGGATTACTGCCAAAATAAAGGGATTTCTGACATTCGAGAACTTATTGGTTGCTTGCATTAGCTTGTATCGACGGCTATAATGATACCCGAATAAGATTAGCCAAAAAAAGGATTGAATGAGTCAGTCAGATATTCTGAAATTGTTAATGGATTATTTTCCAACAGCCGTCCATACCGGCCACTGTTTGGTCTTTATCAGCGAGGAGTGGCGGGTCGAGCTAAAGGAGCATAAAAACCCAAGTTTTGGCCAAAACAGTAAGAATATCCCCGTTATTCGCATCAAAGTTTTCAAAAAAGCATTGAACGGGGAGTTTGTTCCGGGTCATTACGAGGATTTTCAGATCGCATCGGTTGGTGAACTCGCCTTGCAGATTGAACGATACATCCAAAACGCTCTTGGTCAAAATATGCGAGAAAAGGCATAGTCGCTTATGTCGGTTGAAAGTTCTGTCAAGGATTGCGGCGAAATTGTTATCACCGTGAAAATTGTCCCCGGCAGCAGTCGTACGGAGGCGGTGGGATCGTACGGACAATTGTATAAAATCAAGATCGCCGCACCGCCCGAAAAAGGAAAGGCCAACAAAATGCTGATACATTTTCTCGCCGAACAGCTCAACATTAAAAAAAACGCCATCCAAATCAAAAGTGGGAGAACAAACGCAGTAAAACAAATTCTACTTCAGGGAGTTACGACACAAGATGTTCAGGCACACCTCGGATAAAAACAGAAAAATTCGCTTTCTTCGACAAACCCTCCTGTCGCTGGTGGTTTTGTTTATCTTCATCGGCACAGCTGAGTCAGCGACTTTAGCCAACAGCGACAAACGAGGGCTTCGCTCCTACACCATTGACGGCATTTTGCGTCTGCCCGATGATGAAATTGACATCGGGACAGCAGTCCTGATTTTGAGCCGGGAGTGGGGAACCAATCGCACAACGCATGTCTATCGCCGCAAGATTGACGATATGGCTGAAGCAATTTTGCGCCGGCTCAAAGAAAAACACCTTCCGCTCGATCATCGTGCCATTGGCGTCATCAATCATTATCTTTTCGACGAGTTAGACTTCACCTCCGTCGATACGGCCGAAAACCCCAATGACCTGTTTTTACATACCGTGCTGGAAAATAAAAGCGGCTACTGCCTGAGTTTATCCATCCTGTATTTATCCATCGCCGAGCGGCTGGGGTTGCCAATGTACGGAGTCGTCGTCCCCGGCCATTTTTTTGTCCGGTATGACGACGGTAAGCGTCAGTTCAATATCGAGACCACATCGAATGGAGCCATTGCGGAGGATGAGCATTATATTGAAAAATTCTCTCCGCCCAACAGCCCAGGAACACTTTATATGAAAAATTTGACAAAGAAACAGTCATTGGGCTGTTTTTTCAATAATCTTGGCAACAGCTATATGGAAGTCAGCCAAATCGATAAAGCGTTCAAGGCCCTGTTACGAGCGGTCCAGATTAACCCCTTGCTGTCCGAAGCGAATATGAATTTGGGTAATGCCTATCTCCAAAAAAAGATGCCGCTTCAGGCCGTTGAGCAATACGAAAAATCGCTCTCTATTATTAGCCAAGATGCCAAAGCGATGAATAATTTGGCCTCGGCGTATATGCAGTTAGCGGACTATGCAAAGGCCGAATCTTATTACAAAACAGCACTCGTAATGGATCCTGAGTATATCGATGTTTATCGAAATCTTGCCAACGCGATGCAGATGCAGGGCCGATACGAAGATGCGACCAGCCAGTTGAAAGCCGCGGTGGTTCTGAATCCTGATGACGCAGATGCTTTCTTGTTATTGGGGCAAATCTGCCGACAAATCAAGCAATTTCCTGATGCCGAAAAATATCTGCTTAGGACACTCGCACTCGATCCATTATTGTCGGAGGCAGGCGTGTCGCTGGGGTTCGTCTATCTTGACCAAGGTCGCTTGCAGTGGGCCGAAAGCACCTTTCAAAAGGCCCTCTTTCACGAGGATGCCCTGCCCCAGGCGCATTTTGGGCTGGCCCAGATTTACTTTCAAAAGGGTCAGATAGAGTACGAGATTAAATCCTATGAAATGGCGCTGGCCTATGACCCCTATATGGTGGCGGGCCTTCAGAATCTGGGCAATGCCTACATCCGGCAAGGCAATGAATCAGCGGCTGTCGTCGCCTATCAGCAAGCCATTGGGATCGAACCTCAAAATACAGACCTGCATTACAACCTTGCTGTTACTTATGCTAAGATGCAAAAGCATCAGCAGGCGGTTGCGGAATTTTCGAAGGCAATTGCACTGGACTCCGCAAACGCCGCCGCCTATAATGGAATCGCGATTTCGTATTATCATTTGGGTAATAAAGAATTAGCTACCACCAATGCTCGAAAAGCGAAAGCCCTGGGATACGAAGTACAGCGGGAATTGCTGGAATTGAAATAACGGTATTTAAGACGGGAGAGGTTATCATGGCTAAGAAAAAAACTAAGAGAATTATTAAGGGCATTCTGATTGGCTGGCTGGCATTGATTCTTGTTAGTGTATTGCTTTTTAAGCTTTACGGTAATCAGCTTCTCCGAACTGCAATCGTCACCGGTGCCGAGAAAGCCCTTCAGGTGGATGTTCGGCTCGAAAGCATTGATGTAAAGGTCCTTGCCGGAAAAGTGGACATCCAAAACATGGAGATTAATAATCCCGAGGGCTATCAACACCCCACTTTTTTGAAACTGGGACATGCCTACATGGATTTGAATGTATCGAGTCTCACATCTGACACAATCGAGATGAGCATGGTCCAGATTGAGAATATCAAGCTGGTGATCGAGCAGAAAGGCAAAACCAATAACCTTAAGGAAATTGTCAGCAATCTTCCCAAATCCAAGCCCACAGAACCCCAGCCGGAACCCGAACCTGCGGAAGAAGGGGCGGGTAAAAATTTCCGCATCAAGGTTCTTGAGATCAACAATATCGAAGTCAAAGCAAAACTGCTGCCGGTCCCCGGGAGAGCCGATACTGTAACGCTCCGGATAAAACCCATTCGTCTGGAAAATCTGGGAACGGACGAAAAAATCGACGCCGCTGGCCTGACAGCGAAAATCCTCGAGGCAATTTCCAAGGGCATTGCTGAACAAGGCACAGATGTGCTTCCAACGGAGATGATTGGCTCGATCGGCGATGAACTCGGCAAACAGGGCGAAGCATTGCTCAAAGGAACTCAGGATGTTGGCAAAAGTGCCACCGATGCCGTCAAAGGCGTTGGTGATTTATTTAAAAAGAAAGAGGACAAGTAATTATATGCCCCAAAAGACACTACAAGAAATTGCCGATCATGTAGGTGGTGTCGTAATTGGCGACCCATCAGTTATCATCGAATCCGCTTCGACACTGGATTGTGCCGGTGCCGGACAGATTACATTTTTGAGCAATCCCAAATATGCCCCGCGTGTCAAAGAAACACGAGCCGCGGCGGTTTTGGTCAAAGAAGAGGTTGAAACCAGTGCCGCGCAGATTGTCACCGAAGACCCGTACTATGCGTTTATGCAGGCGGTTGTCCTCCTGCACGGTCATCGTGAACATCCGCGAACCGGAATCAATAAACGGGCCGACATTTCGGAATTGGCGAAGATCGGCCAAAACTGCAACATTCATCCGTTCGCCGTGGTTAGCGAAAATGCAGTCATCGGCGACAATTGCCAGCTCTATTCCGGCGTATTCATCGGCGACAATGTTACCCTCGGCGATGACTGCATCCTCTACCCCAATGCCGTGATCTATGACGGTTGCCGGGTTGGCGACCGCGTCATTGTTCAGTCCAACGCCTCCGTCGGACAAGATGGCTTCGGCTTCGCCACACACAAAGGCGAGCATCATAAAATTCCGCAGATCGGCATTGTCATTCTTGAAGACGATGTCGAAATCGGTTCCAACAGTGTCATCGAACGCGGCACGCTGGACAATACCGTCATCGGTAAAGGCAGCAAGGTCGGTGACGCAGTCGCCATCGGACACGGAACGAAAATAGGCCCGCACTGTCTGCTGGTACCGCAGGCGGGAATCTCCGGTTCTACCGAACTGGGACATCATTGTGTGATTGGCGGACAAGTCGGTGTGGTCGGACATATCAAGGTCGGCAATAGGGTAACGGTCGGCGCCCGAGCCGCTGTGATCAATAATGTCCCGGATGGTGCGACGATACTTGGATCTCCCGCGATAGAAGCCAATAAGGCCAAACGGGCCTATGTCCTCATCGAAACCCTGCCGGATATCCGTAAAAAACTGAAACGCCTCGACAAAGAAATAAACAAACTAAAAGATAAATAAAATTTACGGAAATCCGTGTCAAAAATATTGAGTATTCAACCAAAAACTCTGGGTTTGATTGCCGGACAGGGTCGGTTGCCCTTTCTGGTGGCCGACGGCGCAAAGTGTGCCGGTTACAGGGTCATTTGTATCGGCCTGGCCGATAGCGCTGAGCCGTCACTGGCCGAGCATGTTGACCATTTCTTCACCGGAGCGATCGCCCGGCCCGGCGGCTGGATGCGTAAACTTCGCAAACATGGGGTGTGCGAAACCATCATGGTCGGCCGCGTTGCAAAAAAACGCATCTATACCCCATGGCGGCTGGTGAAGTATCTCCCCGATTGGCGAGCGATTCGTATTTGGTACTGGCGGCTTCGCAAAAAAGACAAACGAAACGACACCGTCCTGTGTGCCATCGCGGACGAACTGGCCAGCGGCCACATTATTCTGGAGGATTCGACTATGCACTGCAAAGAACACATGGCCGCCGAAGGCGTCATGACCCAATGCCAGCCCCCCGCTTCGGTCGTCGAAGACATTCAGTTCGGCTGGAAACTCGTTAAGCAACTCGGCCAAATGGATATTGGCCAAGCCCTCGCTGTACGAGAGCAGGAGGTTATTGCTGTTGAGGCCATTGAAGGTACCGCTCGCATGATCATTCGTGCCGGCGAACTCTGCAAAAAAGGCGGCTGGACCCTGCTCAAATCCGCCAAGCCCGATCAGGATATGCGATTTGATGTCCCATGTATCGGCGTTGATACTATTGAGAGCTTAAAAAGAAACGGTGCCAAATGCGTCGTCGTCGAAAAAGACAAAACCATCATCATCGACAAACCCGAAACACTGGCCCTCGCCGACAAACTCGGCATCGCCGTGGTAGGCTATTAATGTGAATAAAGCATCACCATCCACAAAACAAGTGGGTGTATGGGAATCGTGTCCACGGGTTTCGGTCGCTTTGCTCCCTGCACCCGTGGCTATTATTGTCAAAAGCCCTACGGGCTTTATGTTCTAAACTATGAAATCCCATGAATCGGGAAGATTTGTTTCTTTATTTGTTCGATCACATTTTCCACCACCGGATCAACTAATTGTTTTTGTTGATCTGACGGGATCAGAACTCGGTCTCGGAGGCCTTGGCCGTTTGCCCATTCAGTGGTTTCCAGCATCACCCCGCCCATTCCGGCCATCATATCGTCGGATTGTTCATCGCACAGCGCCGTCCATATCAGCGACCATGCCCGGACGGTGTTTTCGACATTGTAGCCGCCGCCGCCGGTTGCGAGAATGGGCTTACTAAACATCAGTAGATTATTGATGATTTCCACAAACACATTATTCGTCAGCGAAAATCCTGCCAGCGGATCACCCTGTAAAGTATCGGCCCCTGCCTCCAGCACGATGACATCCGGTGCGTATTTATGGATCAGCGGCAACACCACCGCACGAAACGCCTTTAAGTAAATTTTGTCATACATTCCAATCGGCAGCGGCACATTCACACAATATCCCTCACCGTCTCCGGAGCCGATCTCATCGACAAACCCCGTTCCCGGAAACAGTGTCCGCCCGTCCTGATGCATCGAAATCGTCATCACATCGGCTCGGTCATAAAATGCCGCCTGCACCCCATCGCAATGATGCACATCAATATCCAGAAACAGCACTTTTTTCCCCGCGTCCGCCAGTTCCATACACCCCAGTACTACATCATTGACATAGCAGAATCCGCCAGAAAATTCCGAAAAAGCGTGGTGATACCCACCGGATGGGTTAAACGCGACTTTTGCTTTTTCTTCCAGAATTTGTCGCGCCCCGGTCAGTGTCGCCCCTGCCGCCCATGTGGCGTATTCATACATCCCGTGAAAAACCGGACAATCCGGCGTATTCAGATTCATCGCCAGCATCGACATATCAAACTCACCGTCACCGGCCCTTTGCAACGCCTCCAGATATGGCTTTGTATGATAGTTCGACAACTCCTCAATCGTGGCCTGTTGCGGGATAACAACACTTTTATCTCTGCCGGTCAACAACCCCATTGAGTCCAGCGTTTTATAGACCTCGCCTGCGCGAGAAGTCTTGAACGGGCAGCTATCCGGATATGGAAACGCATCCAGCTTTGCTCCGTGAACAAAAATATAGTGTGGCTGATTTTGACTCATAGTTAATTCCAGAGCGGAGATTATACCCATTGGGTCCATTTCCGCAAAGATTTTATTTTGACCACTGCTTGCACAAACCCTCCACCGCAGTTAAAGTAAAGCAAGCCCAATCAATAATCTTGACCGAAAGGAAACAAGTCACATGCTGGTAGAACGATTTGCAGAAAACCCGATCATCAACCCCTGCGATGTACCCCCCAGCCGGGACGATTATGAAGTTGTCGGGGCATTTAACCCCGCCGCGACAATCGTTGATGACGAAATCCTCTTGATACTTCGCGTCGCAGAACGGCCTAAAGATAAGGACTCCAACGAACAACTCGCCCCGATTCTGAACCCCGGCACTGGTCAGATTGAGCATTTTCGCGTTAAAAACAACGATCCGAATATCACCGACATCCCCGACTCCCGCTCGTTTTACTACAAAGACGAGATGTTTTTAACCAGCATCTCCCATCTACGAATCGCCCGCAGCACCGATGGAATCCACTTCAAAATCGATCCAACCCCGGCGGTATTCCCCAAAATGCCCTACGAAACTTTTGGTCTGGAAGACCCTCGCATTACAAAAATCGACGACCTCTACCACATCACATACAAAGTTGTCAGCGACAAAGGAATCTGCACCGGCCTGTTGACAACGGAGGATTTTGTGCATTTTGAAAGAAAAGGGATTATTTTCTGCCCAGAGAATATCGATGTTGTCCTGTTTCCAGAGCGGATCGGTGAGAAATACTGGGCGTTAACACGACCTGTCCCCCGCTACATTGGCCCGCGCGGGGTTTGGGTAGCTTCTTCGCCGGACGCGGTTCATTGGGGGCAGCATCAGCCGCTGGTTCTGCCGCGCGAAGGCATGTTTGACAGCGGAAAAACAGGCGGAAGTTGCGTCCCGATCAAAACCGATGACGGCTGGCTTGAAATCTACCACGGATCAGACACGGACGATAAGTACTGCTTAGCGGCGGTCTTGCTGGACTTAAATGACCCGAGCAAGGTCATTGCTCGTGCAAAAATGCCCTTAATGGAGCCGGAAGCGAGTTATGAATTGCAGGGATTTTATGGAAATGTGGTGTTTTCCTGTGGCGCCGTCGAAAAAGATGATTCAGTCCTGATTTATTATGGCGCATCGGATGAGTTCACAGCTGTGGCAAAAACAACAATTAAAGATATATTATCTACATTAAGGTGAATAAATTTCTTTTTTTTCTTGAAACCAACGGTGAGTGGTCGTAGAATGGAAGCGATCAAGTACTTCCTCGCCGCACATCCTTGAGCAAGTAGAAAAAACAGGGTAACAAACAATATGAAGGGAGCATACGGTTATGAAAACGGATTTTAAAACCCCTGAAAGCAAGGAAATAAAGAACGGGAAGCGCATCACTGCATTCACTGCAATTAAGCAGGATTACGGATTTCAGATCAAGGTCGCCGGATGTGTCTGTTTACGGGCGGCACAAAACGGAGCCAAAAATGTGATCGGTATTGTCGAACTGGATGATCAGGTTGTGCCGGTTCTGGACGCCAGGAAAAACTCATCCCCTGCTGATATCTCCGATTTGTCATGCATCGTTCTTTTTGAGAATGTCGTAGGTCGAACCACGATTGTTACAGGGCGTCTTTATGAGAGCGCATGTCAGGTCTTCGATCTGATTGTTGAGTGCATGGACGAGCCGGAAACACACGAACACTTGTATGCGATTTCTGAACACCACCAAGCTTGCGAGACAGCTGAATAGTTATTCGGCCAAATAGCTGTTCATCGCGGCAGCGGCGATGCGTCCCTGTCCCATGGCGAGGATAACAGTGGCTGCTCCGAGGACGATGTCTCCACCCGCATAGACCGCTTGCAGGGAGGTCTTACAGTTTTCATCCACGACAATGTTGCCCCACTTGTTAAACTCTAAACCGGGGGTGGTTTGTTCGATTAACGGGTTGGCTCCATTGCCGATAGCGACGATGACTGTGTCCACATCCATCATAAACTCACTGCCCCCAATGGCAACAGGCCGGCAACGGCCGGAGTCGTCCGGTTCACCCAGTTCGTATTTTAAGCATTCCATTCCGGTTACATTGCCCTGTTCATCTCCAAGAATCCGCTTGGGATTTTGAAGAGTGCGGAACTGAACCCCCTCTTCTTTGGCATGGTGAACTTCTTCGATGCGTGCGGGCATTTCTTTTTCGCTTCGCCGATAGACAAGATAGACATTTTCGGCACCCAGGCGAACCGCCATTCTTGCCGAGTCCATCGCGACATTACCACCACCCAGCACAGCCACATTTTTGCTGACGGCGATGGGTGTATCTGCACCTTTACCGAATTGGTAGGCCTTCATCAAATTCGCACGAGTCAGGTATTCATTAGCACTGTAAACACCTACAAGGTGTTCTCCGTCGATATTCATAAACTTCGGCAAGCCAGCCCCCACACCAATATAAACAGCATCATATCCATCTTCTTCCATCAACTCTTTGATAGTGCGTGTGCGGCCAACGATAAAATTGCAGACAATTTCGATGCCCATTTTCTTCAGGACATCGATTTCCTCCTGAACGATTGACTTCGGCAGACGGAACTCAGGAATGCCATAGACCAGTACACCGCCGGGCTTGTGAAATGCCTCAAAAACCGTTACTTCGTGTCCGGCTCTGCGAACATCAGCAGCGACAACAATTCCACCAGGGCCGGAACCGATGATGGCAACCTTTTTCCCCGTCGGCGATGCCACCTTGGGGGCTTTGCTGTCGGCTTTCGCCAAATCGGCAACATATCGCTCCAATCGTCCGATGGAAACGCTTTTTTCGGGGTCTTTGAATTTTTTACCCACCGTACAGCGTTCCTGGCATTGCACTTCCTGAGGGCAAACCCGTCCGCAAACAGCGGGCAACAGGGAATTCTCCTTAACGATCGCAAGCGCCTCTTCATCCTCGCCCTTTGCAATGGCGATCACAAAGTCACGAATCCGAATCCGCACCGGGCATCCTTCGACACACGGCGCATTCTTGCATTGCAAACATCGCATTGCTTCCAGCCGGGCCTGTATTTTTGTATATCCGAGGGCCACTTCGTTCATGTTGCCGCGTCTCTGGCCCCCGTCCTGTGTGGGCATTTCCTGCGCAGGAATCTCATAGCGATCTTTCGCTTTCAACTCGCCGGCATTCTGTTTTTCAATCAACTGCTGAAGTTTTTCACTCAATTCTGTCATGACAATCCTCGTTATTTTTTTAGTCCAACCCTGCATTTATGGTCTTTGAAATTTTCAAGTGCTTTTTGTTCAAGTGCTTTATAAGCACCCATCCGTTTCATCATCTGTTCAAAATTGACTTTGTGGCCATCAAATTCCGGTCCGTCCACACAAACAAATTTCGTCTCGCCACCAACTTCCACGCGGCAGCAACCGCACATCCCCGTTCCGTCAACCATAATGGTGTTGAGCGAAACCTGCGTCGGAACATTAAATTCTTTCGTTGTCTCACAACAGAACTTCATCATAATCGCCGGTCCGATAGCAATCGCACAATCCGGTTTCGGATTACGACTGCACACCTCTTTGAGCGGTTCGGTAACCAAACCCTTCCGGCCGTGTGATCCGTCATCCGTCAACACAATTAGCTCATCACTAACAGCCCTGAAATCGTCTTCAAGAATCAGCAGTTCCTGATTCCTCGCTCCCAAAATACTGATGATTGTGTTACCGGCTTCCTTCAGTGCCGTGGCAATCGGCAGCAGCGGCGCACCTCCGATTCCTCCGCCCACACAAACAACCGTACCAAATTTTTCAATATGCGTCGGCATCCCAAGCGGCCCAACAATATATCCCAGTGCATCGCCTACACCAAGCTGGGCCATCTGAGCCGTGGCCTTCCCAACCCGCTGATAAATCAGACGGATCGACCCCTTATCCGGGTTTGCGCCGGAAATGGTGAGAGGAATCCGTTCGCCTGCGTTTTCATCAACCGAAATAATGACAAATTGACCTGCTTTTCGAGACCGGGCGACCAAAGGGGCCTCCACATCCATCTGAAAGACATTTTCCGATAACTTCTGATTGCTTAAAACATTAAACGACATTTCAAGTCCTTAAACAAAGAAATTTACGAGTACAGTATTAATTGAATGGTTACTACAAAGGGCACATACCGTAGCAGAGCGCCGAAAATTATTCAAGTCCTTTTCTGGGCCAAGTGAATCAGCGTTTATTGTGCATCGAGAAGATATTCAGGACGAGTCGTTCGATCGCTATAGAAGCCGTTGTTTGTCCTGTTTTTAGACCAAAGTCGATGCGACCCAGTTCTGCCAATATCCCGGCAAGTTGCGTTAGCGAGAATCGCCCCGCCTGTTGCAAAAACTCATTCTGCTTATATCGAACCCCCATTTTCATCGCGGCCTGTTGCGGAGAGGCGCCTTTTGCCATCAGCCCCTTTGCTCGAAATAATTGGCGGAAATGATACCCAAAAGCCCCCACCACAGAATATTCAGCGTTTTTGTCGGCCGCGAACATATTCCGAATTCTTGAAACCGCCGGACCAATCCGTCCAGTACTGATCGAATCAATCACACCAAAAGCATCGAACATTCGATTGTGTCCAATCAGCGATTCGATATCCTGCGGCGAAACCGTTCTTTTCGGAGCGACATAAACCGCCAGCTTATCCATTTCCCGACACAGCCGCCCTGGATCATCACCCACCAATTCAACAAGAAAGCGGCTGGTCTGCCCGTCCAGTCGAATCGCATGGGTCTGCTGAGCATAGGAAGTAACATAACCGGGCAGTTGATTGGAATACATCCGGCCCACTTCAATCAGCCCACCTGTTTTTTTGAATTTTTTATGCAGCCGCGTCCGCTTATCCCACGAACCAACCGTCAAAATAAGCACCCCCGTTGGACTGACATCATCCAGATAGGACATCAGCGCATCACCATTGGCCTTGACAAACGGCTCAGCGTCTTTAATCAGCACCACCCGCTTAGATGCCAAAAAAGGAAGCGTTCGCAGCTCATCAAGAACATCGGAGACTTGCGCTTCATTGGCTCTCGGCTCGTACAGTGCCATACTCCGATCTTCATCGCCCAGCAGCGCATTGGTTAGCGTCTCACATTCCTTGCTGACAAGAAACGGATCCTGACCAAAGATCACATAAAACCCATTTTGGTGTTTTTTTGCCACTGCCAATCCGCTATTCTGATTCCGCCACCGTTTCGTCTTCATCGACGGCAATCAACCGTTCCGCCGCCACAAGGCGATCGCCCTTCTTCAGCGAGATCATCCGAACGCCGGCGGTATTTCGACCGATAGCCCGCACCTCTTCCAGACCCGTTCGCACAATCATCCCGTTGGCCGTAATCATCATCAATTCGTCATCGTCGTGAACCGCCTTGATCGTTACCACATCGCCGTTCCGTGCGGTCGTTTTGATATTGATCAAGCCCTTGCCGCCGCGGCTTTGCGTACGATAACCACCCAGTTCCGTCCGCTTGCCATAGCCCAGTTCGCAAACCGTTAGCAGTGAAGCGCCCTCTTCGGCGATGACCATCCCCACAACCGCATCGTCTTTTCGCAGTGAAATCCCGCGAACGCCGCGGCTGACACGCCCCATCGAACGAGCATTGGATTCATGGAACTGAATCGCCATACCCTTGCGAGTACCGAGAATAATCTTATCGTCGCCGCTGGTGATAGCAACCCCGATCAGCACATCATCCTCGTCCAGTTTCAACGCTCTCACCCCGTTGCTTCGTGGATTGCCGTAGGCACTGAGAACTGTTTTCTTGACAACGCCGTTTTGCGTCGCCATCAGCAGTTGCCGCTCGTTGTCAAACTCGCGAACATTAATAATCGATGTTACCGTTTCGCTTTTATCCAGTTGCAGCATATTAATGATATTGCGTCCCTTGCTCTGGCGGGACATTGTCGGGATATGATACACTTTTAACCAGTGGCAGATTCCCTTACTGGTAAAAAACAGCAGGTAGTCATGCGTTGACGCAACAAACAGATGCTCCAGAAAATCCCCTTCCTTGGTGTCCGAGCCAATAATGCCTTTGCCGCCGCGGCTCTGTTTGCGATAGGTGTCAATCGGCAACCGCTTGATATATCCGCCATGAGAAATCGTAACAAGCGTTTCCTCTTCGGCGATTAAATCCTCCATATCAAAGGCCTCCGCTTCATCAACAATAATCTGTGTGCGACGCGGCTGTTTGTATTTTTCCTTAATCTCACACAGGTCTTCGCGAATCACATCTAATTGCAAATCGCGGCTGGCCAGAAGGGCCTCATAACCTTCTATTTTTTCGGCCAACTCGGAAAACTCTTTGGCCAGTTTTTCGATTTCCAGCCCGGTCAGCCGCTGGAGCTGCATAATCAAAATCGCATCGGCCTGCGGCCCGCTCAGGAAATGATCGTTATTCGTGTGCTGATCGATAAATGATTTCGGCAGCAATTTTGTCAGTGTTTGTGCCTCGGCCAAACGAAGCGCCTTCTTCATCAGATTGATCTTTGCCGTCGGACTGTCAGGCGAGGCCTTAATCAGAGCAATAATCTCGTCAATGTCTCCAACCGCAAGAATCAAGCCCTCCAGAATATGGGCGCGGTTACGGCACTTTCGAAGTAAAAATCGGGTTCGCCTGCGAATCACGGTCAGCCGGTGGTTGATATAGAGCCGAAGCATCCGCTTGATATTGAGTGTTTCGGGCCGGTTGTTGACCAATGCGACATTGTTGACCGCAAAGGTGTTCTGCAGGCTCGTAAAGCGATACAGTTTATTGATAACGACATTGCTGTCTTGGTCTTTCTTCAAATCCACAACGATTCGCATCCCTTTGCGGTCGGATTCGTCTCGGATATCCGAGATTTCCTGAATTTGACCGTTACGGACACAATCGGCGATCTTGGAAACAATCGTCGTCTTGACCACCATATAGGGAATCTCGGTGATGACGATGCTTTCTCTGCCGCGTTTACTGGTTTCAATATGATATTTGCACCGAAGTTTCAAATGGCCACGACCGGTTACATAGGCATCCATGATGCCCTTTCGGCCGCAGATGATACCGCCGGTCGGAAAATCCGGAGCCGGAAGTCGTTCGAGAATTTCCTTAAAGCCGCATTCGGGATCCTCAATAACCAAAAGCAGGGCATCACAAACTTCGGCTACATTATGCGGCGGGATATTCGTCGCCATCCCAACGGCGATCCCGCTGCCGCCGTTGACGAGCAGATTTGGGAACTTCGCGGGCAAAACCGTCGGTTCCTGACGGGTCTCATCGTAGTTGGGTACAAAATCCACGGTGTCCATCTTGAGGTCTTCGAGCATATCCGTCGCCGCACTCGTCATCCGTGCCTCGGTATATCGCATCGCGGCGGGCGGATCGGCGTCAATGCTGCCGAAGTTGCCCTGCGGGTCCACCAACTGAACCCGCATATTCCACTGCTGTCCCAACCGCACCAGCGTCCCATAGGTCGCTTGGTCGCCATGCGGGTGGTAGTTACCGCCGGTGTCACCGACGATTTTAGCACATTTACGATGCTTCGAGCGAGGCCCTAAGCTCAGATCGTTCATCGCCACCAATATTCGTCGCTGCGACGGCTTCAGTCCATCCCGCACATCCGGCAAGGCACGGGCCACAATAACGCTCATTGCGTAATTTAGATAAGAATTCTTGAGTTCGTCAAGAATTTCCATATCTTCAAATTGTTCGCCGAGAACAGTACTTTCGTCCATAAAACAGTACCTTTAGAAATAGGTTTATTGGTTTGGGCAACAGAGTCCATCAGCCCATAAAAACAGGAACAGTAATGCTAACCGAGAGCATCAGAAATGTCAACGAATCCTTCGGATTTTAAGGCATAAAAATCGCACTTTTTGCCATATTTATGCACAATTTTGAGGAAAAATGGCCACGGCCCAAGAACCGCTTGTCTGCGACTTAATACTCCCTTTCCGAACCGCCGGAAATGACTTTTAGGTTGTCAAGATTCGGGATCATTGAGGGTAGATCACCCGCCGGTCGAAATGCCTGCGACCAATAGACCATTACGGCCTTGCCCATCATATAATCACGCGGCACAACACCAACACGATAAGGGGGTTCGTTATTGCTGATCCCGGGAGTTGACCAAAATCGTCCATCCAAGCTGTTATTACTGTTATCACCGCAGACAAAGAACTCATCCTTATTAAGGGTGAACGGATTTTCTTTTGTTGCCCGCAACGAAATCAATTCTTCGCCCATATAGAAGGTATCACGATACAACCCGATGTGCCGAATCTCTGTCGGTCCCGACGCAAACAGCCGCACCGTCGGCGGCTTTTCGTAGTGTCCGTTAACAGGCTTAAATCCCGCATCCTTGGAGAGGTCATAGGTGAATCGCTTCTCGCCCCAGCGGAACACCAGAAGCTGGTCCACATTGGCAAATTCAAATTTCTCGAACCGGCCTGTCTCAATTCCTCCCGACAGCATCGGCGGCCGCAACTGCGTCGTCTGCCCGCCCACTGTTTTCGTAAAGACCATCGCTCCGTCAAACTCCACCTGTGCCGAATAATGCACACCGTATTTTTCAAGGGACGCTCCAACAGTGCCGTCCGGGACATCACACTTTGCGTAGAAACTCACCATCAAATCACTGACAATGGGTTTAAACGGATAGCCAGCACTCTCATTGTACCCATACGACGCTCGAAAATCGTTGGGGTTGTCGGAAGCATAAACCATTGTATGCGGTGTGCCGGTTTTCTCGTTCAAGGTAAATACAGTCATGTCGTCAAGCTGCCATAAGGAGTTTGGCTCATTTTCAAAAGCCGATTTCCATGTTTTATTGTTGCCGTCCTGTCCTTGCAAAACCAGCTCATTAAAATGTTCCACCGCTTCAAGCGGCTGATAATCCTGCAGAAAAATCGGCATCCACAGTTCTTTCTGCACACTGGCGGGTTTTCTCGCGACTTTGCCGTTGATGAACACATCCCCATTAACCAGTTCAACGGTTTCTCCCGGCAGCGCAATCAGCCGTTTGATATAATTGTCCAGTGGGTTCGCGGGATTCTTAAACACAACGACATCCCATCGCTGCGGCGGGAAAAACTGATAGATCGACTTGAGGACAAAGATGCGGTCTCCGTTATTAACCGGCCCCAAAGCATAACCCGGCTCAATGTAATCGCAGTTCGGACATTGCGGCCGGCCATAGCTGACCGCGTCATTGCCGACATCAAACGCATGGCCGCATCGAATGCAGCGAATCCGATAATGCTTTCCTCGCAGGGTTTCGGCCATACTGCCGGTAGGTATCTGAAATGCCTGCATCGCGAATGTCATAAACATTAACGCAAGAATAAAAGCCACCACCAGCCACTCCAGCAGCGTGATGATGCTTTCGACCGAATGTTGATGCCGATGGGCTAAACTCTCCTGTGGTTGGGGTCGCTTTTCTTCCATGAATTTATAGTGTCCGGGCTAATCCTTGCCGCCATAAATAGGTTTCATTCCGTCCGGAAACGGAATCCATCGGATCGGTTCTTCTTTCAAACGATACCCCCCCGGCCAATGAACAAAAAACGCCTTGCCGACAAGATAATCTTTTGGAACCACCCCCGCCGGGTAGCTTTTAGCATTATTAGCCAGACCAGGTTCTTTCCACATCCGGGAATCGGCACTGAACGGGCTGTTATCACCGCAGACAAAAAACTCATTATCTGTCAATATCATCGAATTCTCGCGCGAAGCACGCTGAACCCGCTTGTCTTCATCGCTCGATAAGTAGTAAATATCCCGATACAAACCAATATGCGTTAATTGCACCTTACCGCGGCCCAAAATCTGAACTTGCGGCATAATTTCCCGGTCGGTCCCTGCTGCGTCAATATCGGTTCCCAGATCATGAACAATCCTTGATGAGCCAAATTCCAGAACGAGCTGCTGGTCAACAACTGCAAAGCGAAAACGGGACAATTTACCAATCTCGTCCTGGCTGCACTGGCCCTCTTTTAATGAAACAAACCGCCCGTTAGCGACCTGGCGGCCAACCCTCATCGTTCCGTCTGCACGGACCCAACCCTGATAAGCGGTCCCGTATTTTCGGATTTGCGCACCCGCCACCGAGTCGGCCTGCATTGTCGGGTAATACTGAACCATCAAATCACTGCAAACGGGCATCACGGAAAACGAGCCGGGATCATCATAGGCATAGGTCGCCCGAAAATCATTGCCCTGCTGGTCATTGTACTGGATTCGGTGAATACCCTCATCATCGCTATCCAACTCAAAAATGGCCGAGTCTGTTGCAGATAACCTCCATTTTGATGTTTCTACATTTTCAAATGGTTGCTTCCATGAATGTCCGTTAAAACTCGCTTCATCCGGTCGCGCCGGGTGATAATCGTTGTCATAAATGGTCATCCAGAGTTCTTCCTGTACCTTTTTCGGCTTTCGCTGGATGTGGCCGTTAATAAAAATATCGCCATCAATAATCGCCAGTTCCTCACCGGGCAGTCCAATACAGCGTTTGATATAGTTGATTCTCGGTTCGGTAGGGTTCTTAAATACGATTACATCCCACCGCTTCGGGTTAAAGAACTGGTAAACACTTTTCAGCACAAAAATCTGGTCACCCTTAAAGACCGTCCGCGCATACGCAGGGATACTCTTGCCGTCCTTATAGACAAAATACTGCCCATCGTGAGTTCGTATCGGTTTCGGCTCAGAATAGCCACAACTGGGACAGCGTGACGACCGCGGCCCGATCGGCATTTTTTTTGCGGGGTTGGCTGTATTTTTCATACCATATCGCTGTGAGATAAAATCATGGTCATAGCGAAACCCGCACTGGCCGCAGCGAACACGAAAATGCGCCCCGCGTAGGGTTTCGGCCATACTGCCGGTGGGAATCCGATAGACCTGCATCACAAAGATAATAAAGACCAGCGTACTCGCAAAGGCAGTAATGAGCCATTCAGCATTATGGTAAGCAGCGTCGATATGTTTGTGGCCACTTGTTATTAAGTTGTCTTTTGAAGCATGGAACATGGATAAAAAATTTTCCGGAAATATAGGTAAAACCTTGATTATCAACAAAACTCACCATCGGGTCAAGGCCGGAATCCGCTGAAATCCAGAAAAAGGGCGAAATATCTGTTTTTATACCGTCAACACTCGGTGAAGTTTTTTTTGAATAATCTCAAAAAGTCCTTGATGAAGCGAAGTCTTTTATGTATAGTAAGTTGCGGTGGTCAAACTCAGTTTTTAGCAAGTGAGATTGCTGGCGTAGCATTGAGGATAAGATAACTCTAAAATCAAGAGGGCAACAGATGTCAACAATTACAAAGAAAGATCTCATTGACAGGATTTCCGATGTTACCCAGGCGAAGCGGGTCGTCGTAAAACGGATCGTCCAGCAGTTTCTTGATGAAGTCGTTGCGGAGTTGGCTGCCGACAACCGGCTGGAATTCCGGGACTTTGGCGTCTTTGAAACACGCACTCGGGCCGCTCGCGAGGCACAGAACCCCAAAACGCTTGAACGAGTCCATGTTCCCGCGAAACGAAGCGTTAAATTCAAAATGGGACGCCTCTTAAAGGAAAAACTGGCAAAAATCCCCGCTGCTGAAGAACCTCAGCAGAGCATGTAAAGCTAAATAAACGCCCCTGGGCGGTCTATTCAGTAGATCATATATTGCAATTATCACCCTAAATCGGTTGAGGTGTTTTCATGCCCGAGGGCAAAGTCAAGTGGTATGATAAGAAAAAGGGTTATGGGTTTATTCTCAGTGACGACGGCAGCGATGTCTTCGTTCACTACACGGATTTTTCTTCGTCCTCACTGCGATCCCTCAGCGACGGCGAGGAGGTAACTTTTGAGACCACTCCCGGTGAAAAGGGGCTTCGTGCCAAAAATGTCGCTTTGAAGTCCCCAAACCCCATTGCTGACTAACCGCCAACGCATGGCCACCACAACATATAGCAAAAGTTTAGCTTGCTCTCCGGCCGCTCCCCCTGTATATTCATGGATATTGAATTGACAAGGTTGTGAGGAGAGGATGTTTTTAGCATCATCGTAGCACGCTCTGGATTGCCGGGTGCTTGTCCTGAACAAGCACTATATGGCTCTCCGTATCATCGGCGCCCGCCGGGCGTTTTCCCTGCTCTGCCGCGAATTGGCCGAGGTCATTGCCTGCGACGACGGCTCCTATGCCAACTACGATTTACGCAACTGGGTGGAACTGAGCGAAACAAGACGCACATTTGAGGCCCACAAACACGACTGGATATCCACCGTCAACTTTCATATCGCCGTGCCGCGTGTGATTCGGCTGCTGTGCTATGACCGCATCCCGAACAAAACGGTCAAATTCAACCGCCGCAATCTGTTCGCCCGCGACGGCAACCACTGCCAGTATTGCGGCAAGCGGTTCCCCGCCGCCGAACTATCGCTGGACCATGTCATCCCCCGTCGGCTGGGCGGCCCGGCCACATGGGGCAATATCGTCTGCGCGTGTCTTAAATGCAATGTCAAAAAAGGCGGCCGCACGCCCGCACAGGCCCGCATGATGCTCATCAAAAAACCCATCAAGCCCCGCAGCAACCCGGTCATCCATATCCACCTGGCCCACGAACGCTACCGAAGCTGGAAACAGTTCTTAGATCACGCCTACTGGTCCGTCGAGCTGACCTGACGGCGACTGATCATTTTAAGGCGGTCCCATATGCCAACACTTCGACCCCGCCGGGTTTTTTGCGATGTTGGCCGTGGGTGGTGCTGGTTTCATAGCGGATGTTCCATACGGCCGAAGCCCCCTGCCCAGCGGCCTGTTCGAGCATCCGCAGCATGGCCTCGCGGCGGGCGCGTTCCATCAGCGTAACATACGACTTCATTTCCCCGCCGAAGAACTTCCGCAACCCTGCGGCGAACACCTTGAAGTAGTCCGTCGCGATCACCGCCGAACCCATCACTAAGATCGGCTGGGCGTTGGCATACTGCGACGGGATCGTTTTCAGATTGGTGACGATAATGCCCGAAAGCTGCCGTTCCCGTTCGGCGAGTGTTTTGAAGTGATGCAACTCGATGCCCTTGCCAATACAAAAACACACCAATACAAAAGACAGCGGGATGATAATCTGCATGGAAAACTGAAAAACAATCATTCGCTCTCTCCTACCCGCTGCACGGCGGCTTCGATAACGACGGCTGTGCCGTAGCAGTACAATTCTGCGGCCCCGGCGGTAATGGAACTGGTCGCGAACCGCACATTGACCACTGCATTGGCTCCAAGCTGCTGGGCCTGATCCAGCATACGGGCCAGCGACTGGCGGCGGGATTCGACCAGCAATTCGGTATAACCCGTCAGTTCACCGCCGACAAGGTTCTTCAACGATGCGGCGATGTCACGGCCAACATGCTTAGCACGCACCGTGTTGCCCTGCACAAGCCCCTTGACCTCAAGGATGCGGTGGCCCGGGATAGTTTCGGTGTTCACGACGATCATAAGCGATCCTATTGCATTTTTAATCGACTTTGACGATGTCCTGATACTTGGGAACGATGGCGTTCCAGCCGGTATTTTCAATGATGTAGTCTTTGAAGCTGTGGGCAGCTTCTTTTTCGCCGTGGACGACGAAGACCTGTCGCGGCGGCTTTTTGAGGTTTTTCAGCCAGGTCAGCATCTCAACCTTGTCAGCATGGGCACTGAAACCGTGGACCTGAACAATATTGGCCTTAACCGGAAAGTGCTGGCCGAGGATACGCACCTCATCGTTGGGTTCGGAGTCCACGATGGTCCGTCCGAGTGTGCCGACGGCCTGATAGCCAACAAACAGCACCGCGCTTTCGGGGCGGCCGATATTGTTGACCAAGTGGTGCTTGACGCGCCCGCCGGTACACATCCCCGAACCGGCGATGACCATGATCGTGCCTTTGATATGGTTAACGGACTTGGACTCGCGGGTGGACTGGACGAGTTTGAGGCCGTCGTAACTGAACGGTGATTCGTGTTGATTCATCAACTTTGTCATCTCGGCGTCATACAGTTCGGGGTGCTTTTTGAAGACCTCGGTAACGCGAACAGCCATCGGGCTGTCCAGAAAGGTCATAATGTGCGGGATGCGATCTTCCATGAGCAGTTCGTTCATGTAGTACATCACTTCCTGCGCCCGCTCAATGGAAAAGCTGGGGACGATGATGTTGCCGCCGGCAGCGTGGGTTTTGTTGATTGCTTCGCAGAGTTGTTCCTTGGTATCTTCGACGCTGGTATGAACGCGGTCGCCATAAGTGGACTCGATAAAGACATAGTCGGCCTCTTCAAATACGGCCGGATCCTTGAGAATGGGTTTGCCAACGCGGCCCAGATCGCCGGTGAACAGGATGGTGCGCGTTTGGCCATTAAGCTTGACGGTGAGCTTAATAATGGATGAGCCCAAAATATGACCCGCCTCATAGAAAGCGGCCTCAACATCATCCGCTACGGCGAGCGGGGTTTCGTATTCGACGGGTGCGAACATGGACATACACTTCTCGGCATCGGCCTGCGTATAGAGCGGCTCAACCGGTCGCGGTGGTGTATAGTTGCCCCGTTTGTGGCGTTTCTTTTTGTATTCGGCATCTTCTTCCTGAATCTTGCCGGAATCAGCCAGCACGATCTTGACAATCGCAGCAGTGGCGGGCGTACAGAAGACCTTGCCTTTAAAGCCCTCCTTGACGAGTTTGGGCAATAGGCCGCAATGGTCCAGATGGGCATGGGTCAGCAGAACCGCATCCAGTTTGGCGGGTTCAAAGCCAAAATCTTCCCAGTTGCGGTTCCGCAGGTCGCGCTCCTGATACAGGCCGCAGTCGATAAGAACCTTGGAATGGTTGAACTCAATTAGATGCCGTGAGCCGGTAACGGACTCGGCAGCGCCAAGAAAACGAAGTTGAATGTCCATTATATTCTCCGGAATTTCACTTTTTTATCACTCGTCGTAAGAGTTCACACTTTAGTGCGCAAAAAGCAAAAACAAGCTAAAGCTTGAACTCTTACTCTTACCTCATTTTTTCAGATACGGACCCATGAGGCCGGGTTTGACGAACAGGTAGTAGAGCTTGCCCTCTTCATAGACCTGTCCTGCCATCTTGCCGGCGGTGTCGCCGACACCCATATAGACATCGCAGCGGCCGGGTGCCCGAATCGCCCCGCCTGCATCCTGATCCAGAGCAAAACCGGTGTAGGCCGATTTTCTTACCGCCCCGCCAATCGCGCGGGGCAGCTTGGTTTTCACAACTGCCAGCGATGCACGGGGGTAGATGGATTTGTCGGTGGCGATGGATCGCATGGGAATCACCGGCTCGTTCAGGCAGCCGCGGGGGTTGCCGCTGTCGGTTCGGAAGAAAACATATCGCGGGTTCTGATAAACATATTTATCGACCTGCTGCGGGTGGGCTTTGAAGTAGTCAATCATCGCTTTTAAGCTCAGCCCCTGTGACGGAACGAGACCGTCTTTAATCATCTGGCTTCCAACGCTGTTGTATTCATGGCCGTTTGTAGCGGCATAACCGAGCGTCACCTGTTTGCCGTCGGGCATGCGGAGGATGGCCGAACCCTGAACATGGGCAATATACACTTCAAACGGGTCGGTAAGCCAGGCAACCTCCTGACCTTTAAGCATCCCTGACTGGTCGATCTCGCGACGGTCGGGATAGGGCTTGACGGAGCCGTCGGCGAGCTTTTGGCCGAGAATCTCGCCGGTGTCGTTCTTGACCAGATCGGCGGGCTGTTTGTAGAGTGGGTATTTGTATTTCTCGGACGGTTTGAGCGATCCGTCAAAAATCGGGGTGTAGTAACCGGTATAGAGAACCGTTCCCCTGTCATCGCAGCCGACGGACTGGTAGAACTCAAATCGGGCGCGGATGGCAGCGTCCAATTCTTTGCCAAAAAGGCCGCTGTCGAGTAATTGGGCCATCGCACGCAGCGAAGCAACGGTACGGTCATGGGTGATGTCAGCCATCGGGAAAAACTGCTTGCTGGAGGGTTTTGACAGATAGCTGAGTGAGTTATGAACGCCCTCCCGCAAATCCTTAAGCTCATAACAGGCAAAGGTTAGATTCGGAAACATAGCCGGATCGGTAATCTTCCGCAGCGCATAGGCACCCGGCGGCAGTGGTTTGTCGTATTGCGGCGCCTCGATTTCCTGGGCGGTTTTACAGCCAACGAGTGTTAAAGAGGCCAATAAGACCAGTGAGAAAAAGATTTTTTGTTTCATCGTAACTCCCTTATCAAAACCAAAAAACATCCTGTCAATTTACACCACATAGAGCATTATGGATATTTCACCAACTTTGTCAACTCTATTACACATCGAACGATAACGCATCGTTTCAATAGGATATTTACAGGAAAAGCATTGACTTTTTTGGTCAGAAGCCGGAAAATGCGGCATGAATGTCAGGATGCTTGTGAAACTGTCGAAAAGTGATTCAATGAGAACAAGAAGGATTCGAATTTAATGAGTAAGCTGCTTCGATGCGTTTTGGCCTTGAGTGCTGTTTATATTCTGTCTGGATGTAATGCCCCCAAAAGCCATCTGAACAAGTTTAACCAATTTTTTGAAGCAGCCGATTTTGAGCAGGCCCGCGAGTTTGCGGAGAAAAAGATCCGACACAAAGACACCCCCCGCAGCGAAGATGTCCTGTGGTCCCTCCAGATTGGCTCCATTGACCGCGTCGAAAAAAACTATGCCCAGAGTACGGATATGTTTGACGCCTGCGAAGAGATGATGACGCATTTCGACACCGAAAACTCCGGGATCGGTCATACCGTTGGTGCCGTCGCCGTCAATGAAAATATCGTTCCCTATACAGGGCAGGTTTATGACGGGGTGATGGTCAATACCTATAAAGCACTGAACTTTATGGCTACCGGTCAGTATGATCTGGCACGGGTTGAGTTTAATCGCGCCCTAGATCGCCAGCGCCGGGCCAAAGAGACTTTTAATAAAGAAATCCAGAAACAAAAGGACGAAATCAGCAATGATAAGAACAGCGAAAATGTCCAAAAGAGCATTGACAACCCCGACTTGAAACAGAAATTGGAGGAGGTATATCCGTCTCTTTATAATTTCAGCGTGTATCCGGATTTCGTCAATCCGTTCGCGACTTATATGGCTGGTTTATTCTTTCTGATTGAGGGCGACTATTCCAAATCGGTCGATCTGCTCAAAGAAAGTGCCGGTATGATGCCGGAAAACACCATGATCCTGCAAGATTTGGATGTGGTTAATCAGGTTCTTAGCGGCGGAGATGCCATTGAGCCAACGGTTTGGGTGATCTTTGAGAATGGGCTGGGGCCGGTCAAGGAGGAGTTCAGAATCGACCTGCCGTTGTTTATTTTCACGGAGGATGTCCGCTATGTGGGGATCGCGCTGCCAAAGTTGGTATTTCGGCAGGCGGCTTCGCCGTATCTGGAGATTCAGTCCGGTTCGACAACGGCAAAAACCCAGCTCGTCGCAGATTTGGATCGGGTGATACAGACCGAATTCGAGAAAGATTTTAAGGGGATATTGACCCGTGCCATTATTTCCACGACGGCCAAGGCCACGGCTCAGTATGTTCTGGAGCAGGACAGTAACACTTCGTGGGTGGCCGTGGCCATGGCGGTTTACAACCTTGCCACCACCGCCGCTGATGTGCGAATCTGGACGGCGTTGCCGAAGGACATCCAGACCGCACGGCTACCGATGCCGGAAAACGGGAGTTTGACGATTTCCGGGCCGACACTGGCACCAATTCAGGTGGAAATTATCGATTGCAACTATGCGATTGTTTATGTTAGAATGATTGGCACATCGCACCAACCAAGTATTGAAATAATGACATTTTGATCATGGGAGACAAGATTATGGTAAAACACAGTTTGCTTATCGTGTGTATCGGAGCTTTGATATTGGGCGGATGTGCCTCCAAGTCCAGTGACGAACGAATCAACATGGGCAAAGGCGTCGGCGGCGACACTTTGGGCGACAATATTATTACCCGCCCGTTCGCGGTCGTCATCAGCGCCCTTTTGGGGCAAGGAGTTGAAATTACTGAAGTTATTGAAGCCCGTACGCCGCAGGGGTTTCTGGATGTGCAGATGAGGGGGTATAATAAGGCCTATGGCACGAAGCGATTTGACTATCGCGTCGAATGGCTGGATAGCAACGGCATGGTGATCCCAACGAAAACCAGCGTCTGGATTCCGGTTTCGGCGTTGGAAAAGTCCGAGGTTTCGTTCCGCTTTATCGCCCCGCGCAAGGAAGCGGTGGATTTCAGAATCAATACACGAAAAAATAAAATTACAAAATAAAATACAGGAGAGCAATTATGAAAACAAAAGTATTACTCTGTGCGCTTGCGATAACTGTGCTAATGGGTTGCCAGCCGGCCACGAAAAATATCGATATTGCCAACGATGAGGGCAAGGCCGTGATGGGGCTGGATTATCGTGATTTTGATCAGGCCGCGACGGCGATGATCAGTTCGCTGGTCCGTTCGGGAACCCTGAACAAAAAAGACGGCGGCCGCTATGTGATGGCGACCGGACGCATCGTTAATGATACGATGCAACGAATCGACACCGACCAGTTAATGGCCAAGGTCGAACAGGAGATGATGAACAGCGGCCAGGTGGTGATGACCTCCGCTGTCGGGGACAAGGCCGGTGATTCGCTGGTGTATGAAGTCCGCGACCTGCGGGATTCCGACAAGGCCGATGAGTTCGACGAGAGTACAATGCAGGCCAAAAGGACGCTTATCGCACCGGAACTAAGTATTTCCGGAAAGATTATCCAACGTGATGTGAAATATAACAAAAAGACGACGCAAGTTGAGTACTACTTCCAACTGCGCATTACGGACCTGACAACGGGTCTGCGGTTCTGGCAGGAAGAGAAAATCCTCGGTAAACGCGGCTCAAGTAAAACCGTTTCATGGTAAATTAGTTCGTGGTTCGTAGTTTTTAGTTCGTAACTGAAAGAAAGGGGCCAATTATGAAAAAGGTGATTACTTTATCCCTGTTTTTAGGGCTGATTTGTGTTTCGCTTGGGGTTGCTACGCAGACGCGAGAAGTCAAGGGCGTTGCAACAACGCGTGAAGAGGCAATCAAAAAAGCGTTGCACGAAGCCGTTGGTCAGGTGCAGGGAGTATGGGTTGGTTCTGGTATCGCCGATTCCGCAGTCGGTATCGGCATCATTGAATCCACCCACGAAGAAGTTAACAAGACCATTGAGATGGAAGGCATTTCTCTCCGCTCGCAAAACACCATTACGCTGACGATGGCCGAAGGACTGGTGAAGTCCTATGAGGTAGTCGATGAGAAAAAGACCGACAACGGCAAGGTTGAAGTAACCGTTAAGGTGTGGGTCTATGATTATCAATCACCGCTGGCGACGACAAAATTGTCGCTGGCCGTTTCGCCGTTTGAGGTGGAGAATAATCGCTATATTTTTGGCGATATAACGGTTTCCGGAGCAGAATTGACCAAACAGTTCTCCCAGCGGCTGACAACGCTTTTGCGCGACAGCAACCGCTTCGACCTGCTCGACAGGGATTATGACAAAGCGTTCAGGGATGAGATCAACCTCATTAAATCCGACGATGTGGGCCTCGAAGAAAAGGGCCGGCTCAAACAGTTGCAGGGAGCGGATTATTTGCTGGCCGGACGGATTCGACGCGCCGAGATCACCACTGAGCTGAAAGACATCCCCACGACCGGGATTCATTCGGCGGAGTATCGGGGACATTTTGTCGGTGAGGTGCGTCTGCTGGTTCCCACGACGCGGCAGGTGGCGTTCTCACACGAATATAGGATTAAGCTGGAGATGCCGGAAATTAAGGAACTCGCGGATGAGTGGCGGCGGGATGAGCGGGATTTTGACCAGATCAAAGACGCTTTTTTGGATTTGGCAGCACGCCAAATCATCGAGGATGTACTCAATGATGTCTATCCGGTGCGGATCGCTCTGGCTGAGCAGGGAAGCATTATCCTCGATCAGGGCGGCGAGCGAATGAAACCGGACGCTGTATATGAAGTCTTTACGAAGGGCAAGTCGATCGTCGATCCGCAGACACAGGAAGTGCTGGGGCAAGACGAGGGAAAAGCAGCTTTGTTGAAAGTTATTCGGATCTTGCCAAAATTCAGCTATGCGGAAATTCTTGACGGAAAGACCGAAGATATTGAGGTCGGTCAGGTGTGCAGAGTACTGCCGGGGTCAATGGACTTGAAAATTGAAGTCCAAGGTGGCAGGAAAAGCAACATCAAACACACGCCCAGCGGCGGCGTGAAGATGCCGTTTGACAACTAATTCCTCTGTGAGTCCGTACCCGGAATGGGTTTTTCACTTGACCTAACGACCGTTTTGGCCTAAAGTTGCGTCCGTATTCAAAATGACAGCAATCGAGGGATTTTATGGAACATCGAATTGTAAAAGTTGGCTTGGTCGGCTATGGAATTGTGGGAACAGGCGTGGCCAGAATTTTATCTGAAAACGCAGAAGAAATTACCGCTCGAACGGGATTGAGGCTTGAATTGGCCTGTGTCGTTGATAGGGACACGACCAGCCCGCGGGATTTTGACCTGCCACAGGGCCTTTTGACGGATAACTTAGACACCTTGCTTGACGACGATTCCATCGATATCGCATTGGAATTGGTCGGCGGAACAACCGTTGCAAAAGACATCCAGTCGAAACTGCTTCGCAGCGGTAAGGATGTTGTTACCGCGAATAAGGCGCTGCTGGCCGAGCGGGGATTGGAACTTTTCGCCGAAGCGCTCGACGCCAATCGTTGTATCGCTTTTGAAGCAAGCTGCTGCGGGGGCATCCCGATTGTTTCAGCGTTTCGCACGGGGTTGGCGGCAAACAAAATCAACGGCTTTTACGGCATTTTTAACGGCACCTGTAACTACATTCTAAGCAATATGACATATAACGGGTCGCAATTTGCCGAGGTACTCAAGGAAGCACAGGCCAAAGGATTCGCCGAAGCCGACCCGACACTCGACATCAACGGTGGAGATACCGCGCACAAACTGGTGATTTTGGGCGGGCTTGCTTTTAACTGCACGCTGAGTATGGATGATGTTTATATCGAGGGCATTGAAAATGTGGATATTGTCGATATTCGCAGCGCTCTGGAAATGGGCTATATCCTGAAACTGCTGGCTATCGGTGAAAAAGACGCTGGCGGGCGAATTTCGTTGCGGGTGCATCCGGCCTTCGTTTCTGAGGATAATCCGCTGGCACGGGTGGACGGCCCTTTCAATGCCATCAGCGTTTTTGGTAATGCGGTGGGGAATACTGTTTT